>JBDHTJ010000054.1:0-28358 GCA_039808585.1 Hyphomicrobiaceae bacterium
GAACCCCCGACCCACGCATTACGAATGCGTTGCTCTACCCCTGAGCTACTGCGGCGCCCGGCGGGCAAATCAAACCCGATTTTGCTTGCGCGAGCCGTCTAGCACTCCTTTCGGGATGTGTCTACGACCGCAAGGGAGGCTCTGATCAGAGGCATGTGTGCAAGGGCAGCCAAAGGGCAGCCAGGGGCAGCCTGAGGGTGGCGGCGCTGGCTGTACACAACCTTCTGCCGACGGCGGCGCCGCTCGCTTGCGCTCCCAGGGCAGCGGCCATAAGGTGGCGCCAGAGCCACATCAAAATCCCAAAGTTGCCGCCAGATGCTGCCTGTGCATGTGTCGGGCGGCAGTCGGCTCGCTGCAGAAGCGGCGATGGCAATGGGCTAACAGGATGCTTAAAGGCATGCGACCGGGAAAGCTGTTTGCGCGCCTCCTGATCCTTTCGATCGCTACAGTGGCCTGCCTCGTGCTCGCATTCGTCGGCACGCTGTATTGGCGCAGCGCCAGCGACGAGCCCTTCTCCGGGGCGTCGGTGATGGCGAGCCCGCGCGATTTGCAGGTGGTGACGCAGGCTGTGCGGCTGTCGTCGGCGCCCGATCTCGTGCTCAGCAGGGGTATGCTGTACGCAGACGGCAATGCGGCGCTTGGAACAGCCATCTCGCGGTTCGTGCTCGACGCGCCGGTTTTCGTGCTGAAAGCCAGCGCCGGCAGCGGTCCGGCCTCGGCACCTGCCGCTCTCATGAGCGAAGCAGGAACTCTTATCGAGCAGCTTGCGGGGCTCGGCTACGACAACCTGACGATCCGCCGTGGCACCGTGCAGATCTCAGCGGGTGAGGGCACCGGAGAAACGCTCAACGACGTGGAGGCCGAGGTCACGGGCAAGCGTAAGGGTGCGATCTCTGGGCGCGGCAGCTTCTCGTACAGGGGGCAGCGGCTGAAGTTCGATGCCAGCGTGACCTTGCCTACAGACCGCCGGCCCGCTTCAAGGCTCGCTACGCGCATCCAATTGAAATCTGCCTTCGTCGACGCGAACTTCGATGGAACCGTGGACGTTACGCAGGACCTGCAGCTTGCGGGAACCGCGGATATGTCGTTGCCGAGCCTGCGGCGGGTGGCGCGCTGGTTCAGCGTGCCGGTGCCCAACGCAGAAGGGCTCAACGCGACATCATTGCGCGGGCAGTTCACCTGGGCACGCAGCTCGCTGGCTTTTGAGCAGGCGAAGGTGTCCATCGATGGCAATGAGGCGAGCGGATCGGTGACGCTCAACCTTGGCGGGGAGCGGCCGCTCGTGGATGGCACGCTCGCCTTCGCGACGATGGATCTGCTGCCATATGTCGAAAGCCTGCGGCCGCAGACCTTCGGTTTCGAAAGGCCGGTGTTGAGCTGGACCAACCTCGACCTGACCTTTCCGCTCGTGCGGTATGTCGATGCCGATTTGCGAATCTCCGCGCCGAAAGTCACGTTGAAGGGCTTCGAGCTTGGCCGGACGGCCGCGACGCTGTCGGTGCGTTCGGGGAAACTGCTTGCGGATGTGGCCGAGGTTGAGCTGGGCTCTGGCAGCGCCAGTCTGCAATTCACGGCCGACACGAACGAGATCGTGCCGCGGTACACGCTCAAGGGTCGGGTCGACAACCTCGATGGGAATCAGGTCGCCGCGGCCTTGCTGTTCAGCCCGACGTGGACAGGAAAGAGTGCCTTCGCGTTCGATGTCATGGGGATCGGCCAGACGCCGGGCGATATGATGCGCAGCCTGTCGGGGAAAGCGACCCTGCACGCCCTGCCCGGCATGCGAGCCCCGGTCGATGCCAAGACACTGCGGACGCTCGCCAAGAGCGGCGCCATCACGGGGTGGGCAGGCATCACCAAGGGGCAGACGCAGTTCGATCAGCTGGACCTGCGCTTCACAATCGCCGGCGGGACGGCGACTGCGGAGACGGTGCAGGCGCGTGCCGGCACGCATGCCTTCGCCGTATCAGGTAGCGTAAATCTGCCCGAGGCGAGCCTGGACCTGAAGATTGCTTCGCGCGCGGGCACGCCTGCTGATCGTGCCCTCAAGCCTTCCGATTTTCTGGGTGCCGACATGGTGCGCCTCGCGGGGCCGATGGCAGCCCCCAGCCTTTCTATTGCCGATCGCGAAGAAGAGCGACTGCCCCTTCCAGCGCAACTGCCGCCGGGTGTCGAGGCGCAGTAATCCAGAAGAAGTTGCTGCTTTTTTCGTCGTGCCGGCTACTCGATCTCGGATGGCGCCCGGTCGATGACGATTGGCGTCTCGATCAGGCGCACATCGATGGGCTTCACGGCAATGAGCTTGGGTTGGTTGGGCAATGGGTTCGGTTTGCCCTTCGGCGTTTCCATCCAGTCGTCAACGTCGGGAACGCGGTCGACGCCCAGTGGGTAGATCGTCAGGCGGTCCCGCTCCACCTTGATGCGCAGGAAGTTCTTGTAGCTCTTATAGCGGAGCGCTGCGAACGCCTCCTCCGAGTGCATACGGCCGAAAATACCGGTCAGCACCCAGTAGAAACCCCAGAGACTGCCGCCAGCGAGGGCCCCGAATACGACCATCAGGATCGGATAGGACATGAACCCCACGAGTTCGCGCACGGGTGAACGTTTGGCTTGCTGCGTGGGCGTGGACTGCTGCTGGCGCGCGTCCGCCTGGTTCTTGCGCTGCAGCGGCTGCAGACCTTCCTCGATAACATCGCGAACGATGGGCCCCTGCTGCTGGCGCTGCTCGTAGACGTTGGTGAGCATGCTTTCGAAGGAGGGCGTTATCCGGTTGTTGATCATCACGACAGCCAGGGAGAGCGTGAACATCAACGTGACGTGCGCAAGGAAGTGGCCGGTGCCGATAACGAACTTGCTGAGGAAGCGGCGAATGCCTGGCCGCTCTACCGCATCGACATACCAGACGAGAACGGCATAGAGGCCGCCCAGAAGTGCGACGAGTCCGATCGACGCAATCATCGCCTGGATCAGATAGAGCGGCATGTAGGGCAGAAGCTCGAAGAAGCTGGTGCCCACGCCAATCTGGTCGATCTTTCCGCCCGAGATGTTGTACTGCGTGACGAGATTCTGGAACTGCCACGTGATCAGCCAGTAGAGCAGGCCGATACCGACGGCGAATGCCGGGTTGTAGAAGGGGAACAGGATGTTCCCGAGGCTCATGAGATAGCTGCGGCCCTTGCCCGGATAGCACTTGGGGGCCTGCGGTTTGAGCGGTGTCTTTTTCTTGGTGGGGTTCAGGCCACCGGGCTTGAGCGGATCAATCGCGTCCTGCACGTCCTGGACGGCCTGGCCCAAAACATTGTCGGCGGGGCGACTATTGCGCTTGAGTTCGATGCCGACGTCGCGCGCCTGCCAGGATTCCGCCCTGTGCGGACCGCGCGAATGCTGGGCGTCGGAGGCCGGCCCCTGGCCTTGCGGCCAATCCTGCTTCTCGGGCCAGCGAACGGAGATGGCGTTGCGCAGCACGTGGGTGGGGTGCAGGAACGAGCCGCCGCCTCCCGACGTGATGAAGTGCACGTCGAGGTCGTGGGCGTAGTAGCGATTGTAGTGATGCCAATCACCCGCGAGGACCGCGACGACGCGCGCGCCGCGCTTGCGGGCAATGGTGGTGATCTTGAAGAAGTTCTCCTCCGGATCCTCCTCCTGCAGGTCGGCCAACAGCCAGGAAGGCTCGGCCAGGCAGATGACGAGGTTGTCGTTCGGACCCATCTGCTCGGCGATGCGCTCGAAATAGTTCACCTGGGCGCTGTCGAGATATTTCGAGAACTGAATGTCTGCGCCCCAGATCCACCAGTTGTGGGGCAGGCGGATGGCCCAGTAGCTGCGATGCTGCTGACAAACCCAGCCGCCGATCGTATTGCCTTTGTCGTTGGAGAGCTTGTCGCGGGATGCGCAGAACAGGCTGTCGAAGGCAATGAGGCCGTCGTACCAGTCATGATTGCCGGGGATGGCGAACAGCCGGCGCTTCGGCTCAGGTGTCTGGAAGGCCCAGTCGAATGGAAGCTGGAACCGCTTCTTGTATTCCTCGCGGGTTGCCTGCGGGTAGCACTGGTCGCCGCCCAAGATCAGAACCGAACCGGCTTGGAGCCTGCCCGCGCCCTTCACGTCAAGGCGGTCCTGCGCGAGCAGGTAGGCCATCGTGTAGGTGGAGAGGAAGCCGTCGCCCGTGTCCGACATGTAGTCGATCCATACGGCGCCGTCGTCGTCGGTCGGCAGGCATTTCTCGGGTGTCGTTGTGTCCGTGCAGTAATCGTAGCGACGGACGAGTTCGCCGTCGGTAGCCGGATCCGTCACGGCCTGGATCAAGCGCTGGTCTGCGTACTGGCCGAAGACGTTCGAAATGATGGTGCGGACGCCAATGCGCGCCAGCAGGCGCGGGTCGTACCACGAGACCATCTCGGGCAGCTTGCCTTGTCGCAGCTGCCGAAGCGGGCTGTACTCACTCATCAGGTGTCCCCCAGCAAACGTCGCCTAGGGTGGACCGGCATTCCGGCGGAAGAAAGAACCTCGTTTGCGGAATTCAGCAAGCGTTGCGGAAATATCGCACCAATTCAGAAGCTTCTGGGCAGGGTTCGAACAGTAGATGCTCGCCCGCTCAGGCAGCCAGCAACTTGTCGAGCTCGCCTCTGCGATCAAGGGCATAGAGGTCGTCACAGCCGCCAACGTGATGCTCGCCGATCCAGATCTGAGGGACCGTGCTCAGCCCGCCGGCTTTCTCGCGCAGGGCCTCGCGCTCTGCCCGGCTGCCACTGACGTCGATTTCCTCGAAGGCTGCTGCCTTGGAGGTGAGAAGCCGCTTTGCCATCACGCAGTAGGGACAGAAGGGCGTGGTGTAGATCGTGACCTTGGGCATTTTTCCTGGCGCCGCGTGGTGGTTGCTCGCCCATATCTGGCATAATGGCGGCCGGATTCAATGGCCGGGCTGACGCATCGGACGCAAGAGCAGGTTGCGGAGCACGCGGGGAAAACATTCCGCACAACCGTTAACGTATGCGTCACCCATTCGTGACTTCCTATTGATCGGTGGAATAACGATATTCCAGCCCAGGTGCGCCATCCGTAAGGGGGCGCCATTCGTGACCTACGAGGACCTTGTCGCCGCCATGCGGACGATCACGCTCAAAGCGTTAGCGGCCGCCGCCGTGTTGTTCGGCCTTCTTCCCGCCGGGCTGCTTGCGCAAGGACCTGCGCCATCGGCACCAACGCCTGCCGGTACGCCCAAGGCAGTCATCGAGCTGTTCACGAGCCAGGGCTGCTCTTCCTGCCCGGCGGCAGATGCGCTGCTCGGCCGGATCATCGCCGAGCGCAAGGACGTGGTGGCGCTGACCATTGCCACGGATATCTGGGACTACCTCGGCTGGAAGGACACCCTGTCGAGCCCGAAATTCGGCGAGCGGCAGAAGGCCTACGCCAAGTCCTTCAAGGACATGATCTACACGCCCCAGGCGGTGATCAATGGGCGCGTGCATATCAATGGCGCCGATGAGGCTTTGATGCGCCGCAAGATCGAGGGTATCGGGGCGGTGAAGGTGCCCATCCGGATCTGGGAAGAGGCTGGCAAGCTCAACATCGAGGCTGCCGCTGCACCTGGCGAGGTTTCGGTGCACGAAGCGACGTTGTGGCTGGCGGTGCTGGCCGATCGTGTGGCGGTGCCTATTACGCGGGGCGAGAACAGCGGCAAGACCCTGACCTACTACAACGTGGTGCGCGAGATCACACCGGTCGGCATGTGGAACGGCAAGCCGATGCGTGCGCAGTTCGAGCGGGCCTCGATCATGCGCCCGGATACCGACAAGGCTGCCGTGCTGCTGCAGGAAGGGCAGGGCGGACCGATCATCGGTGCGGCGATGATCGAGCACTTCTGACATTTGCGATTTCTATGTACTCAGCAGGCTCAGTTTGCCTGCTGAACGAGCCCCTCGTTGAGCGCGAGCACGTGGCCGGCGATGTAAAGCGAGCCGCAAATGAGAATGCGCACGGGCCCGTCGATCCCCGCCTGCGCCTGGCCGATAGCCGTTTGGATGCCTGCTGCCGGTTCAGCCGCGAGGCCAAGCGAGGCGGCGATGTCTGCCAGGTCCGTCGGATCGAAAGTGCCTTCGTGCGTGCCGGGAATTGGGACGGTGACGACACGACGGGCAAGACCTCGAAAATGCTCCAGGAAGCCGCGCGCGTCCTTGCGGCCCATCATGCCGACAACAATCACAAGCGGTTTTGGTGCCCGTTCCTCCAGCGCACCCAGTGTCTGCGCTATCGCGGCGCCGCCCGCGATGTTGTGTCCGCCGTCGAGCCACAACTCGCTTCCCGTCGAAACGAGCAGCGCGGCGAGAGTGCCCGTGTCGAGGCGCTGCATGCGCGCTGGCCACTGCACTTCGAGAAGGCCGCGCTCGATGGCACGCTCGCTCAGGCCTGAAATGGGCATGCGCAGCGCGGCTGCGACGGCAGTGCCGGCGTTGACGATCTGGTGCGCGCCAAAAAGCGCCGGCAGCGGGAGGTCCAGCAGGCGCTCCTCGTCCTGGTAGACGAGGCGCGTGCTCTGCTCGAAAGCTTCGAAATCCTGCCCCCAGATCGCGAGCGGAGCCCTCACGCGCTCGGCTTCCGCGCGGATGGCCTCAAGGGCTTCGTCCGATTGCTGGGCGATGATGCCAGGGACGCCAGGTTTCAGAATGCCCGCCTTCTCGCGAGCAATGAGGGGGATGGTTGGACCCAGCATCTCGGCGTGGTCCATGGAAACCGGCGTTATGACGCTGAGCGCACGCTGGGCAACGACGTTGGTCGTGTCGAGGCGCCCGCCGAGGCCTACTTCGAGCAATACGGCGTCGGCTGGCGTGTCATGGAAGACCTGGAACGCTGCGGCCGTCGTGATCTCGAAGAAGGTGATCTCTGCGCCCGCGTTGATGCGTGCCACCCGCTCGAGCACCTCGACCAATTGTGCCTCGGGTATCGAACGCGCGCGCCCATCGGCCCCCGGTACGGCGATGCGTTCGGCAAAACGCACGAGATGCGGAGACGTGTAGACGTGGACGCGCTTTCCCGCCGCTTCGAGAATTGATTTGAGAAATGCGGTGGTCGAGCCCTTGCCGTTGGTGCCGGCGATGATGACGGTCGGAGGCAGGTGCGCGTGGGGCGATCCCATCTTGCCGAGCAGCCGCTCAATGCGGCCGAGGGAGAGGTTGATGCGGAGCGGATGCAGCGTCCTCAGATCTGCCAGGATCTCGTCGCTCGTGCGCATCAGGATCTCGTGGTGCAATGGCTCTGCGGCCGTCGCCCGTGGCGGCGTGCGCCTGGTCTCTTGCGAGGAGGAATATCTCAGGTTCGCGGTGCGTCTCGGCGGGCGGGCAGATTGGCCTTGGTCTTGTCGCCATCGGGAGATTTCAGGCGCGGCACGTCGGGCGCGGCGGGTGCCTCGTCCTGCTCGGCGACATCGGACGCGCGCGCCAGTTCCTCCATGGTACGGCCGTCGACGTGACTGCCGTTCATGTAGCCGCGTTCCGTCGCCTTGCCGGTGGCCGAGATCGGGCGAGACGTGCCTTTCTCGGCATTGACGGTGTGAGCGCCCATGACGCGGCAGAGGCGCGACAGCGTCTCGCGCAGCTTGTGGCGATGCACCACCATGTCGATCATGCCGTGGGCCAAAAGGTATTCCGCCTTCTGGAAGCCCTCAGGCAGCTGCTCGCGAATGGTCTGCTGGATCACGCGGGGGCCGGCGAAGCAAATGAGCGCGCCGGGCTCGGCAATGTGGACGTCGCCCAGCATGGCATAGGAGGCCGTGACGCCGCCGGTGGTCGGATCCGTGAGGACGACGAGGTAGGGAAGGCGCGCATCACGCAAGCGCTGGACGGCGATGGTGGTGCGGGGCATCTGCATGAGCGAGAGGATGCCTTCTTGCATGCGTGCGCCGCCGGACGCCGCGAACAAGATGAAAGGCGTTTTCTTCTCCACCGCGTGCAGCATGCCGGTGACCACGGCTTCGCCTGCGGCCATGCCAAGGGACCCCGCCATGAAGCGGAAGTCCTGAGCGGCAGCCGTGACCAGTTGGCCGTCGAGCCGGCCTTCGCCCACGAGCACCGCATCTTCGAGCTCGGTCTCGCCTTTGGCGGCCTTAAGACGGTCGACGTAGCGCTTGCCGTCGCGGAATTTGAGGGGGTCCTGCGGCACCTCACCGACCGGCACCTTCTCGTATGCACCGTCGTCAAAGAGGCTCGCCAGGCGCTTCTGCGCATCCATGCGCATGTGGTAGTTGGAGCCCGGAATGACGAACTGGTTCGCCTCCAGGTCCTTGTAGAAAACCATCTGCCCACTGTCGGGGCATTTCACCCAGAGATTCTCCGGCACCTCACGCTTGGTGGTGAGGAGGCTTCTGATCTTGGGTCGAACGACGTTGTTGATCCAGTTCACGCCGTAATGCTCCTTCAGCACTCGAGACCGACAGACGCGAGCATCATCGCGCGAGGCGTCCGCAGATGGCTGCAATGTGCGTAACAGCCGGAGGGAAGGCTCTCGCAAAAGCCCTGCCTGTGCCGGCAATTAGGCTTCTCTCTAGCGCGGACGCAATGCCTGCGACAGGCTTCTTACCAGATCTAGGACTGCGCCGACCGTTTTTCCAGTCGCTTCGTTAGCAGGCCCAAGGCTCGCGCGGATGGCGTTTACCAAGGCGGACCCGACGACTACACCATCGGCTCCTTCGGCAATGGCCTGCGCCTGCGCAGGGGTGGTGACTCCGAATCCGACAACCACTGGAAGTTGCGTACTTCTCTTTATCCGCGCAACCTGGGCGTGCACGGACTTCACGTCCGGTGCCGCGGAGCCAGTAATCCCGGTGATCGAGACGTAATAGACGAAGCCGGACGTGTTCCTGAGCACGGTGGGCAGGCGGTGGTCGTCCGTCGTCGGCGTTGCCAAGCGGATGAAGTTGAGACCGCGGCGGATGGCAGGAATGCAAAGCTCGTCATCGGCCTCGGGGGGAGCGTCGACGATGATAAGGCCATCGACACCGGCGGCGACGGCATCATCCAGGAAGGCTTCGACTGGATAGACGTAGATGGGGTTGTAATACCCCATCAAGACGATCGGAGTGTCTTTGTCCTTGGCGCGGAAGGAGCGGACCATCGCCAGCGTCTTCCTCATCTTGTGCCCGGCCTTGAGCGCGCGCACGGAAGAGGCCTGAATCGCGGGGCCATCCGCCATCGGATCCGAAAAAGGCATGCCGAGTTCGATCACATCAGCGCCCGCCTCGGCAAGGCCGAGCAGGATCTGCTCGCTGGTGCCGTAGTCAGGGTCGCCTGCGGTGACGAACGTGATGAGGGCCTTGCGCCCTTGCGCCTTCAGCGCAGCGAAGCGCCGGTCGATACGAGACGTCATCTAGATATTCATCCCAAGATGCTTGGCGACGGCGAAGATGTCCTTGTCGCCTCGACCGCAGAGATTCATCACGAGCAGGTTGTCGCGCGGAAGGGTCGGCGCCAGCTTCTCCACGAACGCGAGCGCATGCGAGGGTTCGAGCGCGGGGATGATGCCTTCCAGACGCGTGCAGATCTGGAAGGCGCCAAGCGCTTCCTTGTCGGTGATGGCCACATACTTCACGCGGCCCGTGTCCTTTAGCCAGGAATGCTCTGGGCCGACGCCCGGATAGTCGAGGCCTGCGGAGATCGAGTGGCCTTCCAGGATTTGCCCGTCTGCGTCCTGGAGGAGATAGGTGCGGTTGCCGTGGAGGACGCCCGGCCTGCCGCCCGTCATCGAGGCGCAATGGCCGTTCTCCACGTCGATGCCGTGGCCGCCTGCCTCGACGCCGTAGATGGAAACGCTGCTGTCGTCCAGGAAGGGGTGGAAGAGGCCGATGGCGTTGGAACCACCGCCCACGGCGGCCACAAGCGTGTCCGGCAGTCGCCCTTCCATGGCCAGCATCTGCTCGCGCGTTTCACGTCCGATGATGGACTGGAAGTCGCGAACCATGGCCGGATAGGGATGCGGGCCGGCGGCCGTGCCGATGATGTAATAGGTGTTGTGGACGTTGGTCACCCAGTCACGCAACGCCTCGTTCATGGCGTCCTTGAGGGTGCGGGCGCCGGATGTCACCGCGTTCACCTTTGCGCCCAGCATGTGCATACGGAAGACGTTGGGCTGCTGGCGCTCGACATCGAGCGCACCCATGAAGATCTCGCACGGCAGGTTGAACTTGGCGCAGACCGTCGCCACCGCCACGCCGTGCTGGCCCGCGCCCGTCTCGGCGATGATGCGCGTTTTGCCCATGCGGCGGGCGAGAAGGATCTGGCCGAGACAGTTGTTGATCTTGTGGCTGCCGGTGTGATTGAGCTCGTCGCGTTTGAAGTAGATCTTGGCGCCACCGTTGCCGCCCGACGCGGCGGCCTTCTCGCGCAGATGCTCTGTCAGGCGCTCGGCGTAGTAGAGCGGGCTCGGCCTGCCGGCGTAGTGCGCATTCAGTGACTGCAGCGCAGCGTGGAACTCTGGGTCGGCCTTGGCTTCCTCGTAGGCCTTCTCCAGGTCGAGGATGAGCGGCATCAGCGTCTCGGCAACGAAGCGACCGCCGAACATGCCGAAGAAGCCGCGGTCGTCGGGACCTGAGCGTAACGTATTGGGCTTGTTTTCGGTTTGCGCTGTCGGTGTCATGTGTCCAAACCATACGAAAGAGGCCGGGGATGCGGGTCGCAGCGGCCCCGAGAGATTGGGTGCACTTATAGGCTTTTTGCGGCCTGAAGGAAGCGGCGGATGAGATCGGGGCTCTTTTCGCCGCGGCGGATTTCGACGCCGGAGGAAACATCGACGATGGGAGCGCCGGTCGCCTGGATCGCCTCGACCACATTCTGCGCGTCGAGGCCCCCGGAAAGCATGAATGGCCCGATATCGGCCTTCACGCTGTCGAGGAGAGACCAATCGAAGGCTGTGCCGTGGCCGCCGGGGCGGGTGGCGTGCGGTGGCGGCTTGGCATCGAACAAAATGAGGTCTGCAGAGGCCTTGAAGGCGAGTGCCTGCGCAGCATCGGACGCCGTTGCCACCTTGATCGCCTTGATGACGGGAATACCCCGGCGGCTGCGGATCTCACGGACACGCTCGGGGGTTTCGTCGCCATGCAGCTGCACAAGGTCTGGCCGAATTTCGTCGGCCACGCGGGCGAGCAGCGCGTCATCGGCGTCGACAAGCAATGCGACCACCTTGGCGCGGCCGCGGGCGTGGGCGGCAAGTGCGGCAGCGGCCTCGATATCGACGTTGCGGGGGCTTGGCGGGAAGATCACGAGGCCCACGTAGTCTGCCCCGGCCTCGAGCGCCGCCTGCAGCGTCTCGAGGGTCCGCAATCCGCAAATCTTGACCTTCGTGGCCATCGCATCCTTGGCGACGCTTTTCGCGTCATTCGCGGCTGAGGCCCTTCTGGGCGAGTGCAGACAGGTATTCGGCCCAGCGCTTCTCGCGCTCGCGGTTCAGCGTCTGCAGGTAATTCCAGGCGTAGAGGCCCGTGTCATGGCCGTCGTCGAAGACGATGCGCACCGCATAGTTGCCAACGGGCTTGAGTTCCTTGATGCCGACGTTCTTCTTGCGGGCAACGGTGACGCGCTGGGATGGCGAGTGACCCTGCACTTCCGCCGAGGGGCTCATGACGCGCAGCATTTCTGCGGACAACGTGAAGGGTGCCTCAGCCTCGAACGTCACGATCAGCTCCTTGCTGCCGGCGCCAATCTGCAGCTTCGGCGGGTCGAGCTTGGCGCTGGCCCCCTGCAGTTCGCCCCAGGCCTTGGAGGCAATCTCCCTGTAGATGGCGGCATAGGGGCTGTCGGGGGCGCTGGCGACGATGGGCTGGCCGTCGTCGGACTTGGCGCGGATGTCCATGTGGAGAGGGATGCCGCCGAGGAAGGGGATGTTGAGCTTCTCGGCCTCGGCCTTGGCGCCGCCATGTCCGAAGATGTCGGAGCGCTCGCCGCACTTGGGGCAGATAAAGGTGCTCATGTTCTCGATTATGCCGAGCACGGGCACGTCCACCTTGCGGAACATGTTGAGGCCCTTGCGGGCGTCGATCAGGGCCAGATCCTGCGGTGTCGAGACGATGATGGCGCCGGAAAGGGGCACCTGCTGCGCCATGGTCAGCTGCACGTCGCCGGTGCCGGGGGGCATGTCGATCACGAGCACGTCGAGGTCGCCCCAAGCCACGTCACGCAGCATCTGCGTGAGCGCCGAGACCACCATTGGTCCGCGCCAGATTATGGGCGTGCCCTCGTCCACGAGGAAGCCCATCGACATGGCTTTGAGGCCGTAAGCCTCCATCGGCCGCAGCGTGTTGCCATGTGCGACCTGAGGCCGGCCCGTAAGTCCCAGCAGACGGGGCTGGGAGGGGCCGTAGATGTCGGCGTCCAGGATGCCGGCTTTCAGGCCGATGGCCTGGAAGCCCAGCGCCAAGTTCACGGCCGTCGTGGACTTGCCAACGCCGCCCTTGCCCGAGGCCACTGCGATCATATGCTTGATGCCGTGGACGTGCTGCTTGGCTGGCGCATGCGCGTGGCCTGCGACAGGAGGGGGCGGCGCGCCTGCGCCTGGGCCTTGGGGAGCGCGTTGTCGCGCGGCTTGCACGCGCGGGCTTTCAGGAACTGCGGCTGAGCGCTGCTGGGGTTGGGCGGCCCCACGCGGTGCCTCGGCCGTCAGAACGGCGAGCACGTTGGAGACGCCTGGCAGGTCCCGCACCGTTTTCTCGGCGGCTTGGCGCAGGGGCTCCAATTCGTTGGCGCGCGCTGCCGGAACCGTGATCGAGAAGGTAACCCTGCCGTCCTTGATGGCGATCTCGGAAACGAGGCCCAGATCGACGATGTTGCCCTCGAGGTCCGGGCCCTTCACCCGGCGCAACTTCTCGATGACCTGCTCTTTGCTGAGGCTCATGATGTTCTCGCTTCCCGTAAGACCGGCCTTCGTTTAGGGCCCCGCAGCGACTGGCGCAACGCTTCTTGCAGGCACGAAAAACCCTCGGGACGGCGCCGTCCCGAGGGGCTTTGGTTCGCGCCGGGTTCGGAGCTTCAGATGGTCTTCTTGCGCTGCTGTGTCATCATATAGAAATCGTAGGTGCTTTCTGCCACCTGCAGCCACAGGTACTGGTCGCCGCGGAAGGCCTTGATGCTATCCCACACCTTCTTGAAGTCGGCGTTCTTGTCGCTGATCTCGGCGTAGACCTCGTTCGCAGCTTTGAAGCACACGTCAAGGATGGCCTCGGAGAAGGGCCGCAGTTGCGTGCCGGCGGCCACCAAACGCTTCACCGCGGCGGGATTAAGCGCATCGTACTTGCCTACGGTGAAGATGTTGGCCTGGGCGGCGGCTGCGCGCACAATTGCCTTGTAGTGGGGAGAAAGCGACTCCCACTTCTCCTTGTTGATGTGGAGGTGGATCATGGCGCCGCCCTCCCACCAGCCGGGGTAATAATAGTACTTGGCAACTTTGTAGAAACCAAGCTTCTCGTCGTCGTAGGGGCCCACCCACTCGGCGGCGTCGATGGTGCCCTTCTCGAGTGCAGGATAGATGTCGCCACCGGCGATCTGCTGTGGCACGACGCCGACCTTGGCCATGACGGCGCCCGCGAAGCCCGCGATGCGCATCTTCGTGCCTTTGAGGTCGTCCGGGGTGTTCAGCTCCTTGCGGAACCAGCCGCCCATCTGGGCCGTGGTGTTGCCGGCCAGGATGCTGACGACATTGTGCTTGGCGTAGAAAGCGTTCATGAGCTTGTCGCCGCCGCCCTCGTTCCACCATGACTGCTGCATGCGCGTGTTGAGGCCGAAGGGAACAGCGCAGCCGAGGGCAAAGGTAGGATCCTTGCCCCACATGTAATAGGGGGCGGTGTGGCACATCTCGACTGTGCCTGCACCGACGGCCTCCGTGGCCTGGAGGCCCGGCACGATCTCGCCGGCTGCAAAAACCTGGATCTGGAACTTGTTGTCGGTTGCTTCCGCCACATGCTTGGCGAAAGCTTCGGCACCGCCGTAGAGCGTGTCGAGCGACTTGGGCCAGCTGGCGGTCAGCCGCCACTTGAGCTCGGGCGCCGACTGCGCAATGGCAGGGGCAGCCACGCCGGCTGTTGCGACAGCCGCGCCGGTGGCACCAGCGGTTTTGAAGAATTTGCGGCGATTCATGCTTGCCATAGTGGCGCACCTCCAGAGTGAAAAAGGCACCGCGCGCGCTACAAAGCCAATGGCTGCATGCCGTGCGCCGGTGCGAGGTTGATTGGGTCGTTGTTTTCGCGCGTCTCGTGCCTGCGTTCGGTCTGGATCTAGAATTTTGCTTCTTCGTTCCAATGATTACCGGCCTGCGCGGCGCCTTGCGAGACAGCCGTTCGTAGCACGGATCGCGATAGCGGCGGTCTGTGTCCAATAGTGGGCAAACCGCGATATCCACAGCGCGCGGCACTATAGGCAGGCGCGCCCCGACCGACAACGGCAATCCGGGCTGGAAGTGCCGGCCGGTGCAGAAAACCCGCTGGTCTCACAGGTGTTTTGCGGGCAGCGGGCCAACAGGTTAGGGTTCGTTCGGGGCTATGAGCCAGAAGGACGTGCACGGTGAAGGAATTCGAGATCCGGCCAGACCCGGACGATCCGAGATTGTCGACCGAACTCGAGGGGATCGACCATGAAGGTCGAACCGTGACCACGGCCGTAGTCACGGAGCGGCCGCTGACCCTGTTCCTCAATGCGCGCGAGATCGTGACGATGATGACGATCGGGGACAGACCGGATCTGCTGGCGGTCGGTTACCTGCTCAATCAGAACATGTTGAAGCCTGACGACGAGATCACCTCGGTCGACTACGACGACGAGATCTCCACCGTGGTGGTGCGCACGAAGGCGCAAACGAACTTCGAAGAGAAGCTCAAGAAGAAGATCCAGACGTCGGGATGCGCCCAGGGCACCGTGTTCGGCGATTTGATGGAGGAGTTCGACCGCATCGTGCTTTCGCAGGACGCGCGGATCAGAACCTCGTGGCTCTACCAGATCAGCAAGAAGATCAACATGGAGCCCAGCCTTTATCTGAAGGCCGGTGCAATCCACGGCTGTGCGCTGTGCGAGGAGGACAGGCCGCTCGTCTACATGGAGGACGTGGGAAGGCACAACGCGGTGGACAAGATCGCGGGCTACATGATGCTGAACAAGGTCAAGGCTGAAGACAAGATCTTCTATACGACGGGCCGTCTCACCTCGGAGATGGTGATCAAGACCGTGAAGATGCGCATTCCAGTCCTGGTCTCGCGCTCGGGGTTCACGGCGTGGGGGGTGGAGCTTGCGCGCAAGGCGGGTCTGACCCTCATCGGGCGGTCGCGGGGCAAGCGCTTCGTGGCGCTGTCGGGGCTCGAGCGGATCGTGTTCGACGTCGATCCGTCGCAAGCTGGTGACGAGGACCGGAAGCATGCGCGCAAGGGGAGCCAGGAAGAGGCCTTCAATGACTGAGGCCGCCTCGGCAAAGGTTGCAGGCGTTGTGCTTGCGGGCGGGCTTTCACGCCGGATGGGTGGTGGCGACAAGGGTCTCCTGGACCTTGTCGGCAAGCCGATGCTGCAGCACGTGATCGAGCGGCTGGCGCCGCAAGTGACTGCGCTTGCGATCAACGCCAACGGCGATCCGGCGCGGTTCGCACGCTTCGGTATCGATGTCGTGCCCGATACCGTCGAAGGCTTCGTCGGCCCACTTGCAGGCGTGCTCGCTGGAATGCGGTGGGCGAAATCCAAGCTGCCCGACGTCACGCATATCGTGACGGTTGCCGGCGATGCGCCGTTGGTGCCGGTGGATCTCGTGGCGCGCTTGGGTGATGCTGTGCGTGAGCGGCCGGCTTCCATCGCGCTCGCCCAGTCGCAGGGGGAGATGCACCCTGTGATCGGCATTTGGCCGGTGGCGCTCGCCGACGATCTCGAGGCGTCGTTGGCAGAGGGCGTGCGCAAGGTCCTGCGCTGGACGGACAAGCACGGAACCATCCCTGTCGTGTTCGAGATGGTGCAGGCGGCAGGTGTGGTGCTCGATCCGTTCTACAACGCCAACACGCCCGAGGAACTCGAGGCGCTGCGAGCTGCGCTTGCAGGACATGGGCGCGCGGTCGTGATCGGTATCGCCGGCTGGAAGAATTCCGGCAAGACGACGCTTGCCGAGCGGCTGATCGCCGAGCTGACGTCGCGTGGTCTCAAGGTTGCAAGTGTCAAGCATGCGCATCACGCGTTCCAGGTCGACGATGGGCCCACCGACAGTGCACGGCATCGGCGTGCGGGGGCGCAGCAGGTGGCCGTGGTGTCGAGGGCCCGATGGGCGATCGTGCGGGAACTGCAGGATATCCCCGAGCCGCCGCTGCAGGAGATATTGGCAAAGCTCGATCCGGCCGACGTGGTGGTCGTGGAAGGCTACAAACGCGCTCCGATCGCCAAGATCGAGGTGAGGGGCGAAGCTGCCTTCGTGCAAGAGGCACTGGCAGAGAACGATGCGAACGTGATCGCCATCGCGAGCGACGTGGGGGTGCAAGGGGCGCGCGTGCCGGTGTTCGGCCGAGGCGATATCCAGGCTATCGCCGATTTCGTGCTGTCTCGCACCAAGGCCGGCTGATGCGCACGCTTCTATTGGCTTTCTTCTTGATTGCGGCGGCTGCCGCGCAGGTTCTCGCGCAGGCCAAGAAGCCAAGGGTGCCCCCTGGCCGTGACCCCGGTGGCACGACCATCGCCCTCATATCCAGCGGCGTCGACTATACGCAGGGTTTCGTTGCCGAAAAGCTGGCGCGCGATGGGGAAGGCGAGATCGTCGGATGGGATTTCATCGACAACGACATGCGTCCGTTCGACCGGCAGCGCGGCGCCGCCTCTGCCGCGGCCGGGGGTGACGGCACGGCGCTCGCGGGCCTCATCGCGACAGACAACCTGCCGGCGCGGATCGTGGTGCTCCGCGCCGACGTGGCCAGCGCGCGGACGCTCGGCAATGCCGTGATGTTCGCGGCGAAGACCGGGGCCCGCATCGTGGTGATGCCGATGTGGAGCGCGAACGGCGATGCCTGGGAAACCTTCCGCCAGGCGGTCGCCTATCATCGCGATGTGCTGTTCATTCTTGCAGCGGGAGAGGGTGCGGACCCGGCCGCGCTCTATCCGGCGGCCTTCAACTTCGAGAACATGATGGTGGTGGCCTCTGCGGCGGCGCCGCGCGAGGCATTAGGCTTTGGCGGCGCCCGCAAAGTTGTTGCCGGCGGCGCGCTTGCGGCTGCCACGAGCGCGCGGGCTGCGGCTGCCATTCTGGCGCGGCAGCCGAAGCTCGACATCGTGCGCCTCAAGAAGAGCATCGAGGCGGAAACCGGGGCCGGCAGGTAGAGATCGACAGGAGAGACGCGCATGGAAGGCAACCGCAAGGAGCGCAGGGCTGCGCGCGCGGATGGACATCTCGATACGGCTGCATTTCTCAAGGTGGCCGACAAGTTCATCGACGTCGCGAACCGCGAGAACCAGCGCGTGCTCGCGACGGAGCTGCACAAGGCATTCCTGTTCGCGTCGGCCCGTTACAGTGCGTATGTGGCGAACGTAGTCATGGACGTGCCGGATCACGAGGCGTTCGTCGCGGAGATGACGAAGGTCTACCAGGAGATGCTGCGGCAGCATCTCGCGGATCCGACGCTGGTTCGGCCGAAGTGAGAACTCAGCGGGCTTCCGCAAGCTTGGCCGATATGACCGCGATGGTGCGCGAGTAGACCTCGGCCTTGTTCCATTCGCGCAGCACCTGATAGTTGGCGGTGCCTGGCGTCCAGCGCTCTCCGCGGCGCCAGCCATGCTGCTTCAGAAAGTTCGCCGTCGAGGCCAGCATGTCCGGAATGCTGTTGACGAGGTCGCGGCGGCCGTCACCGTCGTAGTCGACCCCGTATCTCACATAAGCGCTGGGCAGAAATTGCGTCTGGCCGATCTCGCCGGCCCAGCCCCCCTTCATCTGCGCCGGTGTCATGTCGCCCTTCTCGATGATCTGCAGGGCGCCCACCAGTTCCTTCATGAAGAATTCGGGGCGGCGGCAGTCGTAGGCGAGCGTTGCGACAGAGCGGACGATGGATTTGGTGCCGCCCTTGTCCGAGCCATAGTTGGTCTCCAACCCCCAGATCGAGATGACGACAGCGGCGGGTACGCCGAACTCCTTCTCCATGCGATCGAGCACGGCGCGGTGCTTCTGCATCAGGCCTTGGCCACGACGGATCAGGCCCGGGCCGGCGCGGCGGGCATAAAACTCCTCGAAGCTCAGCTTGAAGGATTTCTGGTTGCGATCCAGATGGATGACGTTGGCATCGTAGGTGACGCCATCGAGGCCGCGCGCCAGCGTTCGCGGCGAGATGCCGTACTGCCCTGCCCTGGATTTGAACCGGTTGAGCCACGCCTGGAAGCCTGCGCCGTCGTTGCCGCAATCTTGCGCGGCAGCCAGGTTCGGGAGCATCCCCAATAGCAGCAGGGCAGCCAGGACGAGCGAAGCGCCTTTTCTTGCAGCTCGGGCATGAGCGGACATCGATGTTGTCTCCATTCGTGCAGGGCGCAGGCTTTTATCAAAAGCGCGAAGCAGTGTCGCGCGAAGCATGCGGAGCAAGGCGAAAAGTCAAGAAAATCTTGTGTCTACCGAGTTTGCGACGAATCGCTTAATCGCGTCGGCCCAGCGCTTCGTCGCAACTTCGAGAGGGTTCATGGCGCGGTTCCTTGCGGTGTCGAACAGGAAAGGCGGCGTGGGCAAGTCGACCATCGCCGTAATGCTCGCGCATGCGGCAGCAGCCTGGGGCAACCAGCGCGTGCTGGTGATGGATCTAGACACGCAATGCAACGCCTCGCTGATGCTGGCCGGAGGCGAAGGCTTCGACAAGGCGCGGCGCGCCGGCCTGACGATCGCCGACTACATCTATGACCGCTTCGACAACGTGGCTGACGACGAGTCGGGATACATCCTGACGGGGGTCGGTGACGTGGCGCATCCGATGACGCGCGTGGGGCGCGTGGCCTTGCTGCCAGGCTCGCAGCGGCTGGAGGATATCCAGGGCGAGCTTTTCCTGAAGCTTTCCAAGAAGGATCTCGAGGCCGATGCCGTCTCCGTGCAAGTGCGCGGACGCATGCGGCGGATGATGAAGCACTTCGGGATGGATTACGATCTCGTGGTGCTGGATTGCCCGCCCGGCCTTTCCTTCGCGGCGTTGGCGGCACTCGACCTTGCGGATCTCGTGCTCGTGCCATTCCGGCCGGATTTCGTCTCGCAGTTCGCGTTGGACCAGGTGGCGCAATTGATCGAGCGGGTCGAAAGCGGTGACGAGCTTGGCGACATCCCCTTCGCGGAGCGGCGCTATGCGTGCCTTGCGAACACGCTGAAAGGCGCGGGGCAGGAACGGATGCTGCTGGAGCAGCTGGCGCTCGACCATCCACTTCTGAAGACGCGGATGCCGCAGCTCGACAGCATCGCGCGGGCGTTCGACTGGGATGAGCGCAAGAAGACGATGGAAGAGAAATACAGGGATGCGCTACCTTACATGCGCGCGCTGCACGACGAGGTGTTCGCGGCGCCGCAGTTGATGCCGGAGCTGGAGCCGGCGGCGTGAGGCGGGGCGGGCTGCAGATAGGCCCGCATGCCGTGAGGCGGAAAAAGCCATGACGCGGAAGACGAAAGCGCTGTCGGGTGCCTCGCAGGACGCTTATTTCCGCCGCGTGCTCAAGACATATCCTGCGCTTTCGGATGAGGCGCGCGAGCGGATCGTGCGTCGTCTCAGGCGCGAGATTGCGCATGTTCGCGTCCGCACCGACTTGGCCGTGGAGGAGCGCGGTGAGGCAGGCGAAAGCGCCGGGGCTGCAGACGCGGTTCGAGCATCAGCCGCCGCGGTCGTGCCGGCAATCCCCGTCGTGGCCGCACCAGAGGGCTCCGCAACTCCTTCATCGACGGCACCGCAAGAGGTTCACCCGGAAGCGCCTTTCGATCCATTCGCGTTGAACGTTATCGTGATGCTGCGTACCGAGGGCAAGGAGGCAACGCTTTCGGCCCTCAGCTCCATTGGGGACGCCGACAATCTGAAGCTGCTTGCACGCGAGCAAAGGCTCAGCATCGATGAGACGCTGGAGGCGGCTGAGATGCTGAGCGCTGCCATCATCTCGGCCGCCGAGCGGCGCATGGCCAATCGCCGCGCAGCTGCGGGTGCACGCTGAGGGTGGGCGTTTCGTCTTGGTGTATCACAGGCGATCGCTGCGCACCTCCGGTGCCAGCCAGCCGCGATAGGCGACGAGCAGGCCGATCACCGGCAACTGCGATGAAACGCTGAAGCGATAGGTGCCGTCGGCCGCCTGCTCCTCCCGTGTGACGATTGAAGGTTGCAAGAAGCGCGGCACCGGCAGGCCGATGAAGTGCATGCCGGCCAGTGCGAGGACCAGCGCCCCATCCTCGACCACAAGTGAGAATTGGAATGTGGCAGGGCCCGCCCGCTCGCAGAGCCAGCCGTTGCGCGCAAACTGGCGCGTGCAGAACCTGCTGCTTCCGAAATGGCGTTCCCAAGTTTCTCCCTGTGCATCTGGGGCGAACGACACTTTTAGCGCGACATCCTCACCTGCCGGCGGCAAGGACGTGAGCCAGCCAGCTAGGCGCGCGAAGGGGTTTTTACCGCGTTCGACGCTCGCCGTGCCTTTCCAGGTCGTCGGGCCCTGGAGGTCGTGGAGGTGCCGAACCATGGGCGAGAGCAGCTCAAAGCGGTCTCCCAACATGCGGCGGTAGAGCGGGGTCATGTCACGAACTCCGCATCCACGATGGCGAGGTCGACAGTGGCATCGCGGAAGTCCTGCAGTTGGAAGAGGCCCACGGCCGGCATGGCCCCCCTTGTCGCGAGTGTACCTGCGAGAAGCTTGCGGGTGATGATCACGGCCGGGATGGCGGGAATGTTGGGACCATGCCGTTCGCGGGCAACGAGGGACCATATGAGCTTCAGAGCCTTGCCATCCTGGCCTTCCCCCAAGAGCGTCACCGTCATGCCGCCCGTGTCAGAGCCCAGCGTGTGGAGGCGGCTTTTGGCCCAGAGCATCAGCCTGGCCAGGCTGGCAGGGTTGCGCAGCAGGCCTGCCCTCGCCACATGCGACAGCAGCCAGAGGGAGATGTGGAAGGCCTTCACCTCGAGGGCTGCGCACACGCGGACGCTCTCGATGCCCGGATAACGGCTCGGAAAAAGTGTGAGGTCTGGCGCATCGCAATCGCAGATCCACCGGGTGCCGAGGCCCGGCATGACATGGCGCGCCAGCCCCTGCCAGCCGTGGCGCGCGACAGTCCGTCCGCCACTGAAGCCCGGAATTGGTCTGCCGAGGTTGCCGAGGATGGATCGGGTGGTGGCGAGACCTGGATCGAAGCTGTTGCCCGGAGAAATGACGGTGAGGATTTCGCGCAGTCGCCGAAAGCGAGGGAGCAACCGGTCGACGACAGCGGCTGAAAGGCTCGGCACGCTGCTGGCGCCACTCGCCACGAGAACGTGGGCGGCACGAGCACTTGCATCAAGCGCGGTGATGCCGGTTGCGAAGCCGCTTGCGTCAGAAAGATCGACATAGTGGGCGCGGCAGGCAATCGCCAATTCCGCCACGCGATAGTCCTGAGCCTGGTAGGGGCCGGACGCGTTGATGATGACAGCTGGGGCGAGAGCCGCGAACTCTGAAGGCGACGCAGCGGCCGTATCCACTGCGATGCCCTGCGTGCGGCACGCTGTGCGGTGCGCAATTTCCCCGGCGAAGGCCTGCGCCTTTTCCTGCGAACGGCCCGCGATGATGATCTCGACATCGCCATGCCGCGCCAGGCGCTCGACGGCCCGCGCCCCGAAGGCTCCGTATCCTCCGAGCACGAGCACGCGGGGCGTCATGGAATGCCTTGTCCGTTCAGGCGGCCTTGGTCGTCAGGCCCCGTTTTTCGAGTAGCGCCTCGCTTGTCGGCAGCCGGCCGCGGAAGGCCTTGTAGGCGTCGGCTGGGTCTTGGGTGCCGCCTGAGGAATAGATGCTGGTAAGCAGGCGCTTCGCCGTCTCCTTGTCAAAGGCGTCGCCGGTCTCCTCGAAGGCGGTGAAGGCGTCGGCGTCCATTACCTCCGACCACATGTAGCTGTAGTAGCCCGAGGCGTAGCCGCCGATGATGTGCTGGAAGTGCGGGATGCGATGGCGCATGCCGATCTCGGGCAGCATGCCGATCTTGCCCAGCAGCTTCTTCTCGAACTTGTCGACGTCGAGATCCGACACGTCCTTGAGGACATGAAGCTCGAGATCGACGATCGCCGAGCCGATGTACTCCACCGTCGAGAAGCCCTGGTTGAAGTTGCGTGCGGCCTTGATCTTGTCGAGCAGCGCCTCGGGGACGGGCTTGCCGGTCTTGTAATGTCGGGCGAACTTGCGCAACACTTCGGGCCGCATGAACCAGTGCTCGTAGAGCTGCGATGGCAACTCCACGAAGTCGCGCTCCACGCTTGTGCCGGACACCGATGGGTAGGTGACGTCGGACAGCAGGCCGTGCAGGCCGTGGCCGAACTCGTGGAACAGCGTGCGGGCGTCGTCGAGCGACAGCAAGGTCGGTTCGCCGGTAGCGCCCTTGGCGAAGTTCATGACGTTGACCACGACCGGCGTGATCTCGCCATCGAGTCTGTGCTGCCAGCGCCAGCCGGTCATCCAAGCGCCGGACCGTTTCGATGAGCGGGCGAAGTAGTCTCCGTAGAAGATGCCGATGTGGCGGCCCTTTCGATCGGTCATCTCCCAGGTGCGCACGTCGGGGTGATAGACGGGCAAGTCCTTGCGCTCGGCGAACTTCACGCCGAACAGCTTGTGGGCGACGTCGAAGGCTGCGGCGATCACGTTGTCGAGCTGCAGGTAGGGTTTCACCTCAGCCTCATCGACGTCGAAGCGCGCCTTGCGCACCTTCTCGGCATAGTAGCGCCAATCCCAGCCTTCCAGCTTGAAGTTGCCGCCTTCGGTCACGACCTGCTTCTGAAGCTCGTCGCGCTCTTCCTCGGCGCGCTTCACAGCGGGCTTCCAGACCTCCATTAGCAGCTTGCGTACGTTCTCGGGCTTCTTGGCCATGGTGAATTCGAGCGCCGCGTCCGCCGCGGTCTTGAAGCCCAGAAGGTTTGCGCTTTCGAGGCGCAGGGCGAGCATTTCCTGCATCAGACCGCGGTTGTCGGTCTTGCCGCCGTTGGCACCGCGATTGCGCCAGGCGTGATAGGCCTTCTCGCGAATATCGCGGCGGGCGGAGAATTGCAGCAGCGCCTCGACACTCGATCGTGCCAGCGAGAACGCGTACTTGCCTGCGTGTCCGCGTTCCTTGGCGAGTTGCGCGGCGGCGGCCTTCACGCCGTCGGGCAGCCCTGCCAGATCGGCCTCGTCCAGCAGCATCAGGAAGGCCTGCTCGTCGGCCAGGACGTTCTGGTTGAACTTGGTGCCGATGCTGGCGCGCTTCTGGGCGATGGCGGCCATGCGCTTGCGGCCGGCTGCATCGAGCGCGGCGCCCGAGCGTACGAAGCTCCTGTGATAGCGCTCGATGACGCGCTTTTCCTCCAGCGACAGCCCCAGCTTTTCTTTGTCTTTCATCAGCGCGTCGACGCGCTTGAAGAGGGCCGCGTTCTGGAAGACGCGCATGGAATGCTTGGCATATCGTGGCGCCAGCTCGCGCTCGATAGCCTGAATCTCGGGCGTGGTGTCGGTTCCGGCCAGGTTGTAGAAGACGGACGATACTTTCTGCAGGAGCTTGCCCGCGCGCTCCAGCGCCTTGATGGTGTTGTCGAAGGTGGGCTTGTCCTTCGATTTCGCAATGGCCTCGATCTCCGCAATGTTGGCCTCGAAGGCCGCGTCGAAGGCGGGGCGGAAGTGGGCGACATCGATCTTGTCGAAGGGTGGGACCTCGAAGGGCGTGGTCCATGTCTGAAGCAGCGGGTTCTTGCCGGACGCGCCGTTCTTGCCGCTGCTCTGGCCGGCCGCTTTCGTCTTCGCCATGAATTTCCTCGTTCAGGAGGCCATGCGCCTCAGGTGTAGATCATCTTGCGGGTCATGCCGCCGTCGACAACAAGTTCGGCGCCAGTCACGAATCCAGCCTCTTTCGACAGGAGATAGGCAACTGCAGCCGCGATGTCACCGGGCTTGCCGACGCGGCCGACGGGATGTTGGGCGTGGTCCGAGGGTTTCAGCGGGCCGTGCTTGCCCGTGTCGATCCAGCCGGGAGAGATGCAGTTGACGCGGACATCGGGCGCCAGGGTCATCGCCAACGCATGCGTTAAGGCGACCAGGCCTCCCTTGCTGGCAGAGTAGGCCAACGTATCCGGTTCCGACATATGGGCGCGCGTGGAGGCAATGGTCACGATGGAGCCGCGCGCGGCCTTCAAGTCCGCGGCCAATGTGCGGGCGAGAAGGAAGGTGGACGTGAGATTGGTGGCAAGCACGCGGTTCCAGGCGTCCAGCGTCGTATTTGCAAGAGACTCGAATTTGGAGATGCCGGCGTTGGCCACAAGGCCGTCGATGCGGCCAAGGCGGCTGCGGGCAATCGCCACCATGCGCTCCACGTCGCTCTCGCTCGCGACGTCACAGCCGACGCCGATGCCGCCGATCTCGCCAGCGATTGCGCTGGCGCCATCGGCATCGATGTCGATGCAGGCGACGCACCAGCCGAGGCCGGCCAGGTGACGCGCGATGCCGGCGCCGATGCCATGGGCCGCGCCGGTAACGATGGCTGTCGGCTTGTCAGACGGCATGGGAAGGCTTCGCTGCTGCGGCGAGGTAGTTCACGTCGGTATCGGCCGAGAGGGACCATGTGTCGGACAACGGGTTGTAGACCAGTCCTTCGAAGCGGGCTGGCGAGAGCCCGGCGGCGGCGACGTGTGCCTGGAGCTCCGCTGGCGTAACGAAACGCTCCCACTGGTGGGTGCCCACCGGCAGCCAGCGCAACACATACTCGGCGCCGACGATGGCCAGCATGTAGGCCTTCAGCGTGCGATTGATAGTGGACAGAAGCATCAATCCGCCCGGCCGGACGAGGCTTGCGCACGTGGCGAGGAAGGCGCGGACGTCGGGCACATGCTCCACGACCTCCAGGCAACAGACGACATCGAATACACGGCCCTGGGCGGACAGCTGCTCCGCGGTGCAGGCGACATACTCCAATGGCAGGTTCTGCCCATCGGCATGGCGGCGCGCGACCTCGATGTTCTCGGCGCCCGGATCGAGGCCGGTGACAGTGGCGCCCATGCGCGCCAGCGGCTCGGAAATGAGGCCGCCGCCACAGCCTATGTCCAGAAGGGTGAGGCCCGAAAGGGGGCGCAGACTGCCGGCAGGTCGCGCAAAATGCGAGAGGATGGCATCACGAATGAATGCCAGCCGCGCAGGCCCCAGCTTGTGGAGCGGACGGAACTTTCCCGCAGGGTCCCACCACTCGGCCGCCATCTGTTCGAAGCGGTCGATCTCGGCCTTGTCGAGCGTTGCGCCGGGGGCTTTCAGTGCACTTGTGCTCATGGGCGGCTCCTTGCTGCCATTGGCGATTGGCCAAGGGCTCCTGTCAAGGCGGTCGCAGGCGCCAATGGCGTGTTGCGGACGGGGGAGCATGCCGCTAAGAGTACGCGCGAAAAACGGGCCGGCCGCCGCTTTGGCGAACACGGCCTGAGCTGGCGAACATGCGGCTTCTGCCCCCTCAGGGGGGACAGCGAGAGGGACCGCGCGGGCGGGTCGACATGGCAGTCGTTGTGATGAAATTCGGCGGCACGTCCGTCGCCAACGTCGAGCGCATCCGGAACGTTGCGCGGCACGTGAAGCGCGAGATCGATGCCGGCAACAAGGTTGCGGTGGTCGTATCGGCCATGTCCGGCGTGACGAACCAGCTCGTCGGCTACGTGCGCGAGGCCTCGCTGCTGCATGACGCGCGCGAGTACGACGCGGTGGTGGCCACGGGCGAGCAGGTGACAGCGGGGCTTCTCGCGATCGTGCTGCAGTCGATGGGGCTCAAGGCGCGCTCGTGGCAGGGGTGGCAGATCCCCATCATCACCGATGACGCGCACGGGGTTGCGCGCATCAAGGACATTCCGGGGGAGAAAATCCGCCAGCGCCTCGAAGAGGGCGAGGTGGCCGTCATCACCGGGTTCCAGGGTGTCGAGCCGACGCGCAACCGCATATCCACGCTCGGCCGCGGCGGCTCTGACACGAGTGCCGTGGCGCTTGCTATCGCGGTAAAGGCCGACCTTTGCGACATCTATACCGATGTCGACGGCGTCTATACCACCGATCCCCGCATCGTGCCCAAGGCCCAGCGCATGCAGAAAATCTCCTTCGAGGAGATGCTGGAGATGGCGTCGCTGGGCTCGAAGGTGATGCAGACGCGCTCGGTGGAACTCGCCATGGTGCACAAGATGCGCGTGCGCGTTTTGTCGAGCTTCGTGGCACCGGACGCCATGCCGGCAGCGTCGCCGGAGACTTGGGACAAGCTGGGTACCATCATTTGCAGCGAGGATGAGATCGTGGAGCAGCGCGTCGTCAGTGGCATCGCCTACGCGAAGGACGAGGCCAAGGTTACCCTCCTGCAGATCGAGGACAAGCCGGGCGTGGCGGCCAGCATTTTCGGGCCCCTCGCCGACGCCAACATCAATGTCGACATGATCGTGCAGAACCTGTCGTCGGACGGCAAGCGCACGGACATGACCTTCACCGTTCAGGGCTCCGAGCTCGACAAGGCGCTGGATGTCCTCAAGACGGCGAAGAAGACCATCGGTTATTTCGACGTCACCAGTTCCACCGAGGTCGCCAAAGTGTCCGTGATCGGTGTCGGCATGCGCAGCCATGCCGGCGTGGCGGCACAAATGTTCAAGGCGCTGGCCGACAAGGGCATCAACATCCTTGCCATCACGACCTCCGAGATCAAGATCAGCGTCTTGATCGACGCCGCCTACGCGGAGCTCGCCGTGCGTACGCTGCACAACCTTTTCGGCCTCGCCAAAGACTGATTTCATAAAGACGAGGGCGGACATCTGCCCTACTGTTGGCTGCGTTGCGCTTTGCGCCTGGAGCCTCGCGATCGGGGGCCGGGCTGGCACCGGCGCAGGTTTAAAGATGGCTTTGCAACCACGGCAGGGGCACGCACCCCGACTTGAGCCGGAGGCCTGATACTCGAAGACGGGAGCTACGGTAGGCGCTGATGAAGGAGCGAGGCGGCAATACTCCCGGCCTTTCGCCGGCCGAGCCTGCTCTGCGCATCATCATGCGCCGGCTCCGGGAGATCATGGCCGAGCCGTCCGATGGGCAGTCGCGCCTCGACAAGATCGTGCGCCTGATCGCGGGCCTGATGGTGGCGGAGGTGTGCTCCATCTACCTGAAGCGGCAGGATGGCTCACTGGAACTGTTTGCGACGGAAGGCCTCAATCCGGGCGCGGTGCACAACACCTTCATGAAGCGGGGCGAGGGTCTCGTCGGCCGCTGCTCGGAACTTGCCGTCACCATCAACGAGCCGGATGCCCAGAACCACCCTGCCTTCTCCTATCGGCCGGAGACAGGAGAGGAGGTCTATCACTCCTTCCTGGCTGTTCCGATCCTGCGCGGCGGAGATGTGCTGGGCGTGCTCACGGTCCAGAACAAGACCCACAAGGAATACTCGGACGAGGACGTGGAGGTGCTGCAGACCACCGCCATGGTGCTGGCAGAGCACCTGGTTTCAGGATCGGTGGCAGGGGTCAATACGGGGGCGGAGTTCAGCCGTGCCGTTGGCCATGTGGTCCGCGGGCAGCCGCTTTCCGACGGGCTGGCGCTCGGGCATGTGGTGTTGCACGAGGCGCGTGTCGTCGTCACGGAACTGACCTCCAACGACCCGGAGGAAGAGCGGCGCCGGCTGGAGGCAGCGGTTGAAGAGCTGAAGTCATCCATCGACGAAATGCTGGAGCAGGGCGATCTCGCCTCGGCGGGCGAGCATCGGGAAGTGCTCGAAGCCTATCGCATGTTCGCGCACGATCGCGGCTGGCTGAAGCGCATGACGGACGCCATCCGGAAAGGCATGACGGCGCAAGCGGCCGTGGAGCGGGTGCAGAACGACACGCGCGCGCGCATGTTGCGCCAGCCAGACTCGTTCTGGCGGGAGCGCCTGAAGGATCTCGACGAGCTGTCGGAGCGACTGTTGCGCATCCTGGCTGGCCGCCCGCGTGCGCACGCCACGAACCTGCAGCTGCCGCATGACACGATCCTCGTGGCTCGTACCATGGGGCCGGCGGATCTGCTCGACTATGATCGGTCGAAGGTGCGGGGGCTGGTGATCGAGGATTCAGGCGGTTCCAGCCATGTCGCCATCGTGGCGAAGGCGCTGGGGATCGCGGCCGTCGGTGATGCCCGGGGGGTGGTGGAGCGTGTCGACCAGGGCAACCCCATTATCGTCGATGCCGACACTGGTGAAGTCCACATTCG
>JBDHTJ010000055.1:0-27753 GCA_039808585.1 Hyphomicrobiaceae bacterium
CCAGCAAGACAGCCGTCGCATGGGGATCAGGTGAAGGCTGCGGTGACCTTCAGGCGGAGATCGGTCGCGCCATGACGTTCATCCTAGCACGCCGATCTCCAATCAGCCCGTCAACCAACGGAAACGATGGTCATCATTCCCGTCGTGCCGATCGAGGAGGTATAAGTAGTCGTGAAGCCGGCTGCTGGCGTCTCTGGCACGTCGCCCTGCATGGTGAGGGTAAAGCTTTGCTCGCCTGAGAACTTCAGCGCATTTCCCTCGCGCTTGTAGCTGCCTTTGCGGCCGTCGTCGCTGACAACTGTTCCGGTCGCCCGATCAAAGGTTGCGGTTGTGACCTTGCCGTCGCTGGTTGTGAATTTTGCTATGATCTTCATGATTGGGCCTCCCTGACGCTACACGCGGCGCGCCACGGCTTGCACCCGAGGCTGCCGAAACAACACCATCGCACCCTTAGACATCGTCGGCAATACGAGCGCAAAGTGCTGCGCCATGGTGGTATGGCCGGGTTTCTCCAGCCGTCCACATTCGGCTATGAACAGCGCTTTAGAAGATCTCCAATGATCTCTAACTCCTGGCACTTCTACGCAGAACGCCTCTAGCCGCGAATGAGAAGCCTAACCTTCAGCGAAGGGAAGGGAGAACGAAGAGCAGAGAAGACCATGAAGAGGACAATGAGCAGGACGGGCACGAAGAGCACATCGTTGGTATTCTGCGAGGACCGGAGGCAAACGGGAGATCGGCCCCAAACAGTCCTGCAATCGCTTTAATGACATGGTTCGCGATCGACGCAGACCGGTGGGACGGGTGCCCCGTACATGCGCGGGAGCCGATATTGTGGGCGGGACTGGATGGCGTGTTCGCGTGTTGGGCCGACTCGCGATGGTGGCATCTTACGGAGTGGAAGAGTAGTCTTCGTGCAAGCGTCTAGCTGATCAGCGACATGGCGCGAAGCGATCCGACGGACTGCTGAGGCGAAGCGAGGTAAATATGAAGATGCGCACGATCGTAGCTGCGGTCATGGGCGCTCTTCTGATCGGAGGCGGTGGCTGGTTCGCAAGCCTCGATAAGGAGACGCGCGGTGTTCTCCTGCATTTTCCGACCAACGCCGATGTGCTGAGTTGGTCTCAGGACAAGCGCACCGTTGCCTTTCGGGCCATGGATCGCCTGACGTTTCTCGCAAAGTCGAGGGAAATCCAGCCTTCCACAAACCCGATGCCGCTACCTCCCGGAAAGCCTCTCAATATCCCCGATCTCGACGCCTACATCCGAAGCCAGAACTTAGCGGCCATTATCATTCTTCAGGATGGCAAGGTTCGGCTCGAACGCTATGGCCTTGATTTCGACGCGTCAGGCCGTTGGACGAGTTTTTCCGTCGCGAAATCCTTCACCTCGACATTGGTCGGCGCGGCGATCCAGGATGGTGCGATCAAGAGTCTCGAGGACAGTGTAAGTCAATACGTGGCCGGCCTTCGCGGCTCAGCTTATGACGATGTGACCATTCGACATTTGCTGACCATGAGTTCCGGCGTGCGCTGGAACGAGGATTACGAGGACCCGAACTCGGACGTCTCACGCTTCAACAAGGAGCAGCCCGATCCGGGTCTCGATGCTGTCGTGAGCTACATGCGCAAGCTGCCGCGCGCCCACAAGCCCGGCGAGGTTTGGCGCTACAATACCGGCGAAACCAATTTGGTGGGGGTGCTCGTCTCGTCAGTGACCGGCAAGACGCTTGCGCAGTATCTGCAGGAAAAAATCTGGCAGCCCGCCGGGATGGAAGCGAAGGCAACGTGGATCCTTGCCAAGACCGGGCAGGAGATTGCTGGCTGCTGCATTCAAGCCGCGACCCGCGACTTCGCTCGCATGGGTCTATTCGTGCTCGCGAACGGGGTGGCGCAGGGCAAGCAAATCGTCCCGCCGGACTGGTTCGCTGAAGCGACGAGGAAACAGAAAGAGATCGGAGTCGCCGGTCGCGGCTATGGCTTCCAGTGGTGGACGTACGAAACCGGCGCGGTGGCAGCACAAGGCATATTTGGTCAAGGCATCTTTATCGACGCCAAGCGGCAGCTCGTGATTGCAACAAACGGTAACTGGTCGCGCGCAAGCCGTGGCCCCGAACCCGCTGCACGCGAGGCCTTCTACCGGAAAGTGCAGGCAATTGTCGACGCCGGTGGGTGAGCGACGTTTTCATGGACGGATGTCTGCTGTCGGTAGGAAATCACAAAACGGATGCGTTTCCTCGACGTATCCTGAAGCTTATGTGTTTGGCTCGCCCAGTTCAGCGATGCGACTGGTTCAACTGCACATGTGCCGATGAAGGGAACGGACAGGAACATCTATCGGCTTAACCGCCGCGAGCTAGGTGTCGTAACTTGCAAGCACGGTACGGGCGCCATCGAGTAGCGCGCGCCGTGCCTCGGTCAGCTACACGCCTCTCGGCTTGCGGATTGTTACAGCTGCTAGGGGTGCTTACTTTCGCAGACTTTGGCGGCACGCAGCGAGCGCCCCATCGCGCTCGAGACCCGGCACATCCTCTAGCTTCTGATGATCGAATACGTTCTGGGCGCGGAGATAGGCGGCTATAGCGTGTTGCTCCAATCTGAGCGCTTTAGCATGCGCCAAAGGCACCGAGTCTCCGTGACGAGCGGAGGCGAACCATCGCAGAGCATCGACAAGCGCGCTTTCCCGTGCCTCGGCTTCTGGCGCGCGAGACATGGCACGGCGAACTTCGTCGAGCCTTCGGGCGGTAACTGCTGCATCATGGAGAAATACGCTAAAGCGCCCATCAGGCCTGTTCGCATACGATTTCAGAAAGCACAAAGCCTCGAGTTGGGAGGCCCCAAATTCTCCCAGCAGAGCGAAGAAGTCATCGGGCATTGAGTCGGGAACTCTGTACAACATCTTCGTTACGCGTATGGAAATACGAGACGTGAGCGAGCGATCCAGCAAGCTGCCATCGACTTCCGTCTCCTTCGATGCGGCCAGCACGTTGTTCTGGAGCGTGATGCGCCAATTGGCTTGGGGCTGGCCGAACCAAAACACGGCTCGCGACAACTCGGCATCGTGCGGTGTCCAGCCAATCAATGGCCGATGCGTCAGTTCCATATTGACCAGGCGAAGTTGCGCCGTCGAGGCTTCGTAATCGAAGCGAGCGCGCGCATGTTCGTGAGGATTGTCGCATTTGACCCCAGGATTTCCAGGGTCCTCGCAGTCGTCGTTCCTGCGGATATACACCCGCACATCGGCAGCGCCATTGGTGGACAACCGCAGAACCTCAAAATGGGGCAACACGAGGCCGTTGCCATCATGCACGGCCATCCAGGTGCCGGCTATCTTGGCTGCGTCATTGGCTTTCGCTGGAATGGTGACCAAGCCACTCGAAGCGCAAAGTGTGACAAGTGTTATGAGCGTCGGAATTCTCATGACATCATAACCATCGGAAAGGTGCACGGGGATGAGGTGGCACGAAGCGGCGCTGCAAAGTCTACTTTTCGACGTGTTGCGAGGAAAGCCTTGCGAACTACAAACTACAATAATGATCACCAGCCCGCGTACAGTTTCCTAAGGAACAGGCTGGTCGTTCGCTTCTGTTTGGTGGTGACGATTGAGCGCTAGCTCAGACTGTAGTTCAGAACAGCCCTCGATAGAGCGCGTGCGCAGTTATTGCTACTGCCGCAACCCACAGCGGTGGGACAACGAAGCGGCGCGAAACAAAGGCCAGTAGGAACAATGCGCCATGCTTCCCAGCAGCGCGCATCGCGCCTAAGCGCTGTCGGTCTGCATGGATTTGCTCGACCCTGCCCGTGATCTGTTGTTTCAGAAGGGGATCTCGGTTGAGATCCAAGGGCATCTTAAGTGCCTTCCAATCTCTCGCGCGAACTGTGCGCCAGACGCTTTGAGAAAGCCATCCTTGGATGTCGTAGCTTGACGCCCATCTGCTCAGGAACAGAGCAACAACAAGTGGCAGAAAGCCGAGGAGAAACTGCGAGGTTATGCTCTTCGATCCGTCCCCGATGATGCTGCGTCGCAAGGTGCGCTCCAGCGTTTTATGCGACGGCAGTGCTCTCGCTGTCTGTGCCGTGCGGAACTGCCCCGCAACAAGAAACGGCGCAAGGGTAGGAGCCAATTGATTGACAGGAGGGAGACGTGAAGACGCTACGCGCCGCGCTGTTCCGGGGAGCGATTGCTTGGATGATTTTGACGGTCTTGATGTTTGTCAAAGTGTTAGTCGCCCCCGACTGGGTCCTTGCAACCCATCTCTCCAATCCCGCAATTGCGAATGCCACGTTGGTACTCCTTTTCGGAAGCTTGGCAGCCCTGTTCTTCATGCTTCCGCCGATAGAGCCCCTCGTTGTGCTTCTTGTCGGCTTGTTTGCGGCACTCCGCAGTCTGTGGCGTCGCTCGTAACCCTGCGTATCAATCGCAGGGGCGCAGATGCACCGGCTCAGCAAGAGACACTCGTTGCGCATTGTCTCCTCAGCAAGAATCTATGTCCGCTTCTGCGGGTGGAGCAACCGAGCCATTGTTTGTCCCGCCAGAGCCAGTAGCGTTTTTCACCTGGTCGTTTCAGGCAATGATGCCGCCATAGCCGCCCGTCCCTTCGGTGTTACAGAGACGGCTCGCGTGCCTTCGACGGGGTGAGGCCAATCGGCATCGAAAGAGTGACGATAAAGCGCATTGCCAATACGCCCTGCAAGATGCGGCCGGCGCTCACTCCAGTCGAGGCATAGATGGCACAGTGAGCGGCTCACCGGTCGCCTTTGCTTCTCCACACGCGGCAGCCAAATCCCGACTTCCGAGCAGAACTCGGCAGCTTCCTCGATGATGAGCTTTTCATTGTAGCTGCGGCGGTGAAGATTGCAGCAGCTGCGGAATACCTGTCAGGTCGTCGGTGATCGGGTGGCAGTCCCGTATAGGCCCGAAACCCTCCGCTTGTCGTCGCTGCAAGAACGACTTGTGCGAGACCGAGTTCTCTATGCCCGTCCAAGTGCTTTCATCGCGCTTGGATGGATGGCAATGACCGACGCGAGGGCTCGCAGGCTTGCTCGCTTTTTGTGCCTGCCGATCTATGGCATCGCACGTATCGCCGTCACCAGGGCGCCAACCGCCTGCTTCGCCGCCTCCGCATTCTTGATCACGGCTTCTTGCTGGCTTTTCGTCGCTAAGCGCACAGCGGTATCGCCACCGACGACAGGGACTGCAAGCACGGTTTTGAGCGTATCTATATCTTCTTGAACTGGCCCTCGGGTTTGCTTTGCCAAATCCCCCAACCGAGCGAGTTCTTTCGTCTCATTCTCCGTCAGTGCGCCTTTTTCATTCGCGCTGAGGATCGCCTTCTCCAGCTGGCTTTGCGCCGCAATGGCACGTTCATCGAGCGCGAGCAGCTTCGCAGATGGCGTATCGCCAGCGAACATGGACTTGATCAGACCAGGAGCGGAGCTCGCGATTTCATTCAGCTCTTCGGCGGCGCGCTTCACTTGCGCGCGCAGTTGCGCTTTGGATGGAGTTTGCGCTTGGGCTGAGGAAAGCAGATGACTGCCGAACAAGGTAGGGCTCGAAGCAGGCCACCCGCAGGTGAGCAAGCTGACGAGGAAAAGTGCGATCTTGCGCGCCATATGGCCTCCTACTCAAGAACGATGCCACAGTGATCACCTGCGGCTTCAGAAAAGTCTAGCAAAGTGAGCAGGGACGCGATTGCAAAATCGCCCCTGATCGTTCAACAGCAGGGCTTCTTGGGGGATAATTGGTGCTCCGCACCTCTAGCGGACATGAATTGCGGCATGCATGCTGGCCCTGTACCGCAAGGCATTGGCAGGGCTGACGGTGCAGGTCGTTCGCAGCTTGATACCTGCTGGACCGACGTAGGTGTGTGCAAATAGCCTCACTCCGGAAAATCAGGTCGGCCAACCGCGAAACCGCGCCTGAACCTGACACCCCATTCGTAAGGCGATATCTTCGTCAAATCCTCCAATCCAATTGCGGCTTCCAGAAGCCAAACAGAAGCCTGTGACGAGGGCTTCCTTTCAGCCCAGTTCCTCAGCGCTGCCGCATTGAACAAGAGCAATACCAGCATCGCATTGATGGCGATGGCAAAAAACCTTGCGCTGGGCGAGGCAATTAGGCCTTTCTCGAGATCCTGTGTGCCGATGCTGCCGCGTTCGATCTCTGTTGCCATGCTCACTCCGCCTAGAACTGGAAATAGATAAACGGCGCGCTTTCATCCCCGCTCATCGCATCAATGGCCAATAGGGCAAGCCCGCTCAGCAAGCCAATCAGCCATGTTGGAAGGCGTTGATAGATCGCGTCAAGCTTTTGCAGCATATTGGATGGCGTGAATTGCATGCCGATGCCAAGCAGGATCAGGGTGGCAAGAAACGGGGTCGCCAGTGTCGAGGTCGTGCTCCAGTCTTTGAAGCCGGCAATGTATGCAAGCGCGCGCTCCCATGTCTCGGCGCGGAAGAAGATCCAGCAGAAGCAGACGAAGTGGAACGTCCATACGATGCCAAGGAAATGACGGATGCCCGAGCGTGCGTCCGAGGTTCGGATCACGCCTCCGCCAGTCATGCGTTCCAGCGCAAGCATTGTTCCGTGGAGCGTGCCCCACGCGACAAATTTCCAAGCAGCACCGTGCCACAGGCCACCCAGCACCATGGTAAGCAAAAGATTGAGATACGTGCGCAATGCTCCGTGACGACTCCCACCGAGGGGAATATAGAGGTAGTCCCGCAGCCAATTTGAAAGTGAAATATGCCAGCGGCGCCAGAACTCCGTCAGACTTTGCGCGCGGTAGGGCTGATTGAAGTTGCGCTGGAAGCGGTATCCGAGCAACGCGGCGATGCCGATGGCGATGTCGCTATAGGCCGAGAAATCACAGTAGATCTGCACTGCATAGCCATACATGGCGAGCAGCAGATCCGGCGCAGTGTAGGCCTGCGGGTCGAAGAACACCTTGTCGACCAGCAGGACCGCGAGCCAGTTCGCGATTACTGCCTTCTTGAAGGTCCCCCAGACGATCAGCATCACGCCAAGTGACACAAATACCCGGTTTGGATCCGGCGGCCTGTCGAGTTGAGGAAGGAAAGATGCCGCGCGCACGATCGGTCCAGCGACCAGGTGCGGGAAGAAGGAAATGAACAGCATCACGTCCAGTAGTGGACGCGGACGGTCCAGGCTGCCGCGATACACGTCGACAATGTAGGAGATGCCCTGGAACGTATAGAAGGAGATACCGATAGGAAGCACGATCTCGAGCAGCGGAAGCTCGCGTTCCATATGCCAAGACCGGAGAAGAACGTTGAGTTCCTCCGAGAACCATCCGTAGTACTTGAAGAAGCCGAGCGCGCCGAGATTGATGCAAACCCCGAGCGTCAACACCAAACGCCGGAGGATCGGCCGCTCGCGCAAGCCGCCGAGAAGCGCGCCGGTTGCCCAGTTCACCACCACGCTCGCGAGCAGCAGGAAGGTGAGGCGCCAGCTCCAGAATGCGTAAAAAATGTAGGAAGCGGCAATAAGCGCGATTTTATGCAGGGTGTGCCGTCCCGCTTTCACGAGCGCCCAACTCAGCGGCCACAGCGTGAGGTAGAACAACGCGAAGTTCAAGGTGGGAAAGATCATGGTCTTCCCGAGCGTGTCGTGAACCCGCGCAGGAGTTCATCGTAAAATGCGTCGGCCGAGCGGTTGGCGCCCTCGCGCTTCAGGTGGACCCGGTCGTTGTGCACCCAATTCTTGGCGTGCCACGCCGTGGCCGAGCAGGCCCCGCCCTGAAACGCCATCCAATCCCATACGAACAGGCCGAGGGAACGGGCCGCCTGCTCTTGTGCAGTCCGGACGATGCTGTAGGACGCAGGCGTGTGCCAGCGGCACAAATCCATGTCCTTGCGCGCAAGGCGCGCATCATATTCGGCCGTCTCTGCTGGTGTGAGTGCCACACAACGTGCGCGCTCGCGAAGCGCGACAGAACCTGGGCAGTAGGTCGGAATGCGATTGGCGTCCGGTCCCATCAGCAGGACGATGGATGCATTCGGTGCCAGTCGCTGCAGGTTCACGACCCGCTCGCGCAGGAGCACGGCGTAGTCGGCCAGATGCGAGGCAGGCGCATATCCCTCATTGGTCCCGAATGCGAGAACGATCAACGCTGGATCGAGGCGTGACAACTGCGTTGCGACGATTTCTTCGCTCCAACTATCGAGAACCTTCAGCTGCGCTCCGACAAAGCCGTGGGAGATCAATTCCGCCCCGCGCGCGCTATTGTACAGTCCCCAGTCCGTGATTGCGACAGGTCCATCCCCCGCCACCCTCAGAGTCAGGCGTTTGCCTCGCCCGGAGGGCGCCACGAACTCTTGAAGTCTGTATGTCGCGCTATCAGCTTCCGTCGAAAGCGTGCTTATCAGAATGCCGTCTACAATAACGTCGACATGCCCGCCTCCCGGCCGGGCGATAAAGGCGATACTTGCTGCCGCGAATTCGGTCTCTGGGCCGGCGAGCGTGAGATCCATTGTATCCGAGGCTGCCGAACCCTTGGCGATATAGCCCGACAATCCGAAGGGCAGTTTCGAGCCTTTGTCCTTGCCGATCGCACTGATTTTCCAATCGCCAGCTTGCATCGCGCGCACAACCGACGGCCGCCAATACTGCTCAGGCACGCCCGGGGCCAGCTGGCCCCTGCCAGCATCACCGAAATCGGCCTGAAACCGCGCGCGTAGTCGTGCCGTGAATTGGTCGGCGGCGGTATGACTGTCGCCAATCTGGATGAGCGTAAGCCGCGCACCCGCGCCGCTGCGGAATGCGCGCAGTCGCGAATAGAATATCTCGAGCCCGGGTCTTGGCGCGAGTTGACCAGGGCTTGCTTCCCGTGCAACAGGCGTAGGAGAGTGCTGTGCGCCAACCCCGAGGGCCGGCACGCAGATAAAGCCGGCGGTGATCACCCATCGTATGATGCGCCACCGCGCCATGGTCTTAAGGTCCCGATTGCGGTGACGTCGCCACCCCGCTGGCGGCCCGGAACTCCGGCGACACTTCCTTGAGCCGATCGAGCACCATCCCTGCAAGCAAGAGATAACCGGCGTCCTGGAAATGGACGCCGTCTGGATGCCGCAGCAGGCGCGCGTGTCCGGCAGCGTCCTTGAGATAGGCCGTGTATTCACCCCGCTCGTCGCCAGTCGCCTTGCGCGTCACCACGACGTGGATGAAGGGTCGGCTCTGGGCGGCTTGCAGGTAGATCTCGTTGACAAGCTGCGCGGCCCGGTCCGCAGAAGGTTGACGCATAGCAGGCAGCAGCAGCCAGATAACCGGTGAACCGGTTTGGCCAAGCCGATCCATGAATGCTCCGACACGCTCGCTGTAGAGCCGCTTCCATTCATCACTACCGAACAGTGCTACAGGCCTGCCGTTGATGAAAAAGCTATTATCGTCGTCATTGACGCCAATCACCATCGTGAATGCATGCACCGGCCCCTTGGCGACCGCGGCATCGATCTGAGCGATCAGTGTGGAGCGAGCAAAGCCGACGGACCGCTTGGCGATGCGCTGCACAGAGGAGCGCTTGTCCTTTAGCAAAGACCTGTAAAGACCCTCCCAAAGGCCGTCGCCGAGGGAGTCTCCGAGCGCCGCTATGGTGTACGTGGCCACGGCCTTTGGAGTGGCTCCACTTTCCGCGGCGTGGCAATTTGGTGTAAACAGGGCGATAAACAGCGACGCAATAACCTTGACGAACTCGCGCATGGATACAGCCCCCGAACGCAGCGCACCCGATTGAGTTCGAATGCTAGCAAAGCGGAGGTGTGCGCCCAAACGGTGTCGGTGTTGCTACTATAGCGCGACAGCATAATCTCGCTGATCCTGTGTGAATTGTGCATCAATCGGTCGATGGACAGGGCGGCTGGGTGAAAGATCCGGCCATTGCCCTTCTCCATTCGCCACGGGGCTGCATGAGCCCTTGCAGGCTTGGGACCGGCGGTAAAGGTTGCCTCCGATCGACGCATTGCACAGGCAAACGCTGTGGCACCCCAGAAAACCGCCACCACGCATCCGTCCGCAGCGACCGCTACGCCCAAGTGCAGAAGTACTTTCATCGGGAGATCAGAACGCTACTCATAGACATGGGATCTGCATCCCCTCGTCCTGTTGCTAGCTGGCCGTCGCCTGATGATATATGCACGGTAACGCATTTTCGGGTAAGCGGCGCTTCTGGAGTGCCGTTCTCCTGACCTGATCCCAATGGCGGCATTGAATAAGGTGCCTCAGGTTAACGACAAAGCAAAAACAAGACGAGCGCGCTATGGCCGAGCAGACAATTGATGCCGAGCACCTGGGCCGGCTCAGTGGCGGAAAGTCGCCACTCTATCAGCAGATTGCAAATCAGGTTGCCTCGGCGATTGCTGCCCGGCGCTTTACTCCCGGCGAAAAGCTGCCACCTGAGGACCAACTTGCTCAGCACTTCGGTGTGAGCATGATCACGATGCGTGCCGCCTTGCGTGAACTCGTTACTGCAGGGCTCATCGAGCGCAAGCAGGGCCGCGGTACGTTCGTGAAGGGCACGGGCGGGCCCGTATGGGCCATTGGCTCGGTGGAAGACCTCAAGATCACCAGTCGCTTCTCAGACACGACCGTTGTCAGCAGTGGCTACGTGAAGCCGCCCCAGTGGGCTTCCAATCTGATCGGGGATCACGCGGCCTCGCGGCTATACAGCATCAAGATCACGCGCAGCCGCGATGGTGTTCCATTTCTGCTGACGGACGCGTTTTATCCAACAGAGATCGGAAGCCGACTGGCAGAGCAGACCCCGGTAGACGACCTGCGTCGCGACCGCCTTCTCGTCGAAACGGTCGAAGAGCGTGTAGGCAAACGCATTGCGGAGATTCGCCAGCAAATGTCGGCGATTGCTGCGCCAGCGAAGGTTGCCAAGCTTCTCAAGATCCGCGCAAGTGCACCAGTGCTTCTCGTGACGCGTGTCAGCGTCACACGCGAGGGCCACGTGCTGCAAGTTGCGCGTTCCTATTACCGCTCGGATCGCTTCTCCTACTCGGTAAACCTGCAGCGCAAGCCGCTGGACGGTTGACATCCCGTTTGGCCTCATGCCTAAATCCTTATAAGGATATAAGGGGCGTCGCCAGAGGGTGCGTCTCGCATGTGGAGGCCAAGATGTCGAACGCAGCGGTAGCGCAGGCAGGCCAAGCACAGCAGCCTGTTCGCACGGACAGGTTCGGAAACGAGATCGATCCGATGGTCTCGTATGCGCGCGGGTCGATCCTGCGCAGCAATGCCGACGAAATTGTCCGCCAGAGACAGGCCTACGCAATCGCACGCGAGCGCCGAGACAGGCTTGGGGACGACGCAATCTACAACCTCACCGGGCTGATCCGCGGTTTTCGCTTCAAAGAAGGCGACGCGGCGAAGATGAAGTCGTACATTCACTTCGGTGCCATCGATCAGGGTGAACTCGTACCCCTTGCCATAGAACGGCTGGGCGGCACGCCAGAGAAGCATGACGCCTTCCTCACCAATCGCGTGAGCGCCGGCATATTCGCCACCATGCTTGCACTCTTGAAGCCCGGCGATCTCGTCCTGTCCGTCGTGCCGGCAGACCGCTGCCACCCTTCGCTCAAAAACTCGGTACTCGCGGCAGGCGGCGAATTCATCGAGGTGGTGGGCGCCGACGCATTCGAAGCCAAGCTGCCGGAACTTACGAAGCCACCGAAAATGGTGACGATAACGGCGATTTCGCCCTCCAAGCATCACTTCCCTCAGCCACAGGTGATGCGCGTTATGGAGGGGGCGCGGAGGCTCGGTTCGCTGGTGATGATCGACGATGCGCACATGGCGGCCCGCCTCGCCGTCTACGACGAAACCCCGTCGCTGGCACTGGGAGCCGATGTCGTGGTGTGGTCGCTCGATAAGCACGTGACGGGGCCGCGATCTGGCATCGTGGCGGGTAACACGGATCTCGTCCGCGATATTCGCGCCAAGGCTTTCCTCTTCGGTCTCGAGGCTCAGTTGGGTTCCATCGTCGCCGGCTACAACGCGGTGACCTCATTCGATCCAGCCCCCATCAAGGCTGCGGCGGCTTTCGCTGATCGTGCCATGATCGAATTGAAAGACGTGTTCCAGGGTCGCGCCTATCGGGCGGGGCCCGGCGTCGCAATCTCAGGCGAGGACCTGCTCGAACTCATGATGGCTGCGAGCGGGGCAAATAGCGCGGCCATTGCGCCCATCGAGGCGACCGCGGCTGCTGCCATGATCCTCTTGAAGGAACAAGGTGCCGTAACCATCCCTGTATCGGGTATGCCGGGCTCGGCGTGCGTGTATCGCTTGATGATGTATCCCGATGGTGAACGAATGGGAATGGAGGCCATCGTCAACGGCACACGCTCGGCAATCGCGCAAGTTTCGAAACTGCTCAACGATCGCGACACCGTCCGCACGATTCTGATGGGCGCGGGCGAGGCCTAACTTCCCTCTCAGTATGGCTTACCGATGTCCTTGAACACCAAAGACGCCACCGCGTTCGCAGAAGCCCTAGACCAGCTCATGAAGGTCGATGTGCTCGGCCGCGGTTTCATCGATCTCGCCTACCCGATGGCCCGGCGCCGCACGGGCAGTAGCCTGATCCACAACGCTGGCGAGCGCCTCAGCGCCGAGCTCGGCCGGGGCGAAACGCCGGTCGTGTTCATCGTAACGGGTGCTACGTCGCAGCGCATTGGGCTGCCCGATTGGGTTGGTGAGATGGATGGGCCGCCAGGCGCCATTGCGCTTGCGCGAACACTTGCCCTGACACACCGTGCCATTCCGGTTCTGCTTACTGATCCGCGCCAAGGCGACATGCTTGGCAAGGCTGCGGAATCCGTGGGCCTCTATCGCCTGCCCGTGGCCGACGTGCGCCGGCAGGCCAAGGCCACCACGCACACCACGTCGATTGCAATCTATGAGATCCCCGACAACAAGGAGGCGGCAGCTGATCAGGCGCAGGCCCTGGTGGCTGAACTGCAGCCATCGGCTGCGATCGCCATCGAGAAAGCGGGCGAGAACGAGCACGGCGTTTTCCACAACAGCCAGAAGATGGATACTTCAGCCGGCAAGGCGCGCGCCGACGAGGTGTTCCGCGTGTGTAGTGCCAAGGGCATCCTGACGATCGGCATCGGCGACGGCGGTAACGAGATCGGCATGGGCGCCATCAAGCCCGAACTGCTCAAAGCGTTTCCCGACATGGCCACATCACATTCGGCGCTCCGTGGATCGATCGTCGCCGAGCAGGCAACCGATTGCCTGATCACTGCGACCGTTTCCAACTGGGGCGCCTATGCACTTGCCGCCTACATGGCCTATAGCGTCGGCAAGCCCTACGCTTGCCACACGCCGGAGCGGGAAGCACGTCTACTGGATGGATGCGCACGTGCTGGCTATATGCACCTCGACGGCTTCGCATATCCCGGCTGTGACGGACTGCCAGTCGAAGTGCACGTCGCCTTCGTGCGCATGCTCTCGACCATGGTTTTGTGGCCGCCGTTGAAATACGGCAGAGCCGGATACTTGCGTGATATGCTGCCCGCTTGAAATTCGCCGCCGCCGCGGCAGCATGTGCGACATATCGGAATTCTGGAAGTCCGGTTGCCCCTGACACAGCTGGAGTGGAAACGATGATCGACCGCAGAGCCTTTGCCAGTCTTCTCCTCGTGGGCCTCGTGCCGGAGTGCGCCTCGGCGCAAGCGCGCTATCCAGACAAACCGATCAACGTCATCGTAATGTTTCCGCCCGGCGGCGGCACGGACATCATGGCGCGCGCGCTCGGTAACGTCATCGAGAAGCATCTGGGACAGCCCTTCACCGTGATCAACAAAGCCGGTGGGGCGGGTTTGATTGCTGGCGATTTCCTGGTCAAGGCACCACCGGATGGGTACACCGTCGGCGCGCTGGTGGCGACGGGGGCTGATCCGGAACTGTTCAAGCACTTCCGCAAGCCCAGCTATCGGCTTGAAGACATGGTGCCTGTGGCGCGCGTCTGGGTGGATCCTTACGGTATCGTCGTGAAGGCGGATGCGCCTTGGAAGACGCTGAAAGAATTTGTTGCGCATGTGAAAGCCAACCCGAGCAAACTCTCCTGGGGGCATCAGGGGCTCGGCCATTCCTATCATCTGCGCGGCTCGGCACTCATAAAAGCCCAGGGCCTCGACATGAACGATGTGCCCTTCAAGGGCACCGCCGAGGAAATACTGGCGGTACTCGGCAATAAGATCGATTGCGCGTTCGTGTCCACGGCTGGAAGTCGCAGCTTCCTCGAGGCCGGTCAGCTCCGCATGCTGGGGCTCCAGCATCCGCAACGCCTGCCCTACCTGCCTGACGTGCCGACTTTCGCAGAACAGGGCTTTGATACCAGCCCCGCCTTCCCCTTGCACTACACAGGCTTCCTCGTACCGAAGGGCACGCCGCCTGATCGCGTGGAGATACTGAACAAGGCCGTGAAGGCGGCATTGGCCGATCCGCAATTCCTGGAGGCCATGAAGAAGGGGGGCAGCGAGGTACTCTACGGCACGGCAGACGAGTTCCTCGCAGATGTGGCGAACATGCGGAAAGTCTACGGACAGGTGCTGAAGGATTTGGGCTTCGAGTAACATGCACAGGGCGGTTCGCCGTCATTCCGCCAAGGGGCGTTCTTGATGAAGCACGGCGAGCTAGCCCTTCTTGTGTGCTTCGGGCTGATCGGAGTCGCGGCTGCGATTGGCGGATATGATCTCGGGTTGATCCAGTTCCGCAAACCGGGCGCCGGCCTCTTTCCTTTTGTCGTCGGGATTTTTCTAGCCATCATCGCGTTCTGGACCGTGGCGCGTGAGGCTATGCGTTTGCGCGCGCATAGCATCCCGCCCACGCTATCCGCATCGATGGCTGAGGCTGCCCTCGCGCAGGCACGGCTGCGCAAGGAGATCCTTCTTCTCCTGGCCCTCGCCGCCTACACGGCAGCGCTCAACATCGTCGCATTCGCGCCGGCAAGTGCCCTGCTCGTTGCAGTCATGGTGCGCTTCGTCGGCGAAAGATCGTGGACCTATACGGCTCTCCTGAGCCTCGGCATCGTATTGCCCATGGCGCTAATTCTGGGCGTTGCGCTTAAAATGCAGCTTCCCGGCGGCACGTTCTACTAGGCGGCACCATGGACGCGCTCCAAGCTTACTCCTTCGGCCTGCACATCGCGCTCCAACCTATGAACCTTCTGTACGGGTTCTTGGGCGCTCTTGCCGGCACGCTGGTCGGCGTGCTTCCCGGCCTCGGGCCGGGGGCTGCAATGGCCTTGTTGCTGCCGCTCACCTATCACCTATCGCCGGTGGGTGCGATGATCATGCTCGCCGGCATCTACAATGGTGCGATGTACGGCGGCTCGACAACGTCCATCCTCGTGAACATTCCTGGCGAGGCCGGGTCGATTATGACCTGCATCGACGGCCATGAGATGGCAAAGCAGGGGCGGGCAGGCCCGGCTCTCGGCATAGCAGCGTTCGGATCGTTCATCGGCGGCTCCATCACGACTTTGATCGTGACTCTTGTCGCGTTTCCATTGTCCCAGTTGGCCACACAGTTCGGACCGGCGGAATACTTCGCCCTGATGTGCAGCGGGCTGGTGCTGCTGTGCCTGCTGTCACAGGAATCTTTTGTACGCTCGTTGATTTCAGCGGCAGGCGGGCTTCTTCTGGGCACCATCGGCATGGACAGCTTCAGTGGGCAGCCGCGCTTCACATTCGGCATCCCCTCTCTCTATGACGGAGTCGACCTCGTCGTCGTGTTGTTGGGCATGTACGGCGTGACGGAGATCCTCACAAATCTCGATGAACTCTACATTCAGAAGAAGGCGCTGACCGATAAGATCGGGTCTCTGCTGCCGACGGGCGCAGACTGGCGGCGCTCTGCTGGCCCCATCCTTCGCGGCAGCTTCATAGGCACCATTTTCGGTGTTCTCCCAGGTGGCGGCACGATCCTCTCCACTTTTGCGTCTTACGGCCTTGAAAAACGGCTTTCAAAGCACCCTGAGCAGTTCGGACGCGGTGCCATCGAAGGAGTAGCGGGACCTGAGACAGCCAACAACTCCTCGTCGACCGCTGGGTTCATTCCGCTTCTCACGTTGGGCATTCCCACCAACGCGACAGTTGCTCTGCTGCTTGCAGCGCTGTTGATCCTGGGGGTGCAGCCGGGTCCCTTGCTCATCACAAAGAACCCGGACGTTTTCTGGGGCGTCGTGATGAGCATGTTTGTGGCCAATATCATCCTGCTATTTTTGAATCTGCCTTTGATCGGCCTGTGGGTGCAGCTGCTGAAAGTGCCGTATGTCGTACTGTTTCCGGCAATTTTGTTGTTGTGTACCATCGGTGCCTACAGCGTGAATGGCAGCATGAGCTCCGTGTATATGATGTTCGCATTCGGTGCCCTCGGCTACGTGTTCCACAAGGTGCGCTTCCCAAGCCACCCGTTTCTGCTTGCAATGATCATTGAACCACTGCTGGAAAACTCCTTCCGTCAGTCACTCTCGATATCGAGGGGAAGCTTCTGGATTTTCGTGTCGAGCCCGATCGCGGCGGGACTGCTGGGTAGTTTGATGCTGGTGCTTGCGGGCGGAGCGTTCAAGCCGCTGCGCCGCCGCTTCGGCGCGGCCCTCGACAAGCCGACAGAACGCCAAGTCTAGAGAACAAGATTTGGGCACGAGGCCGGGCTTGGCGGCGACTTTTCGAGAACCGTCACTGGGCCTATGGCTGCGAGCGCGGGAAATGAAGGGGAATGGCTCTCGCACGCTCATGAGACGGTCGCAACCGGAATGCTGCCGGGCGGCATCTTCGATTTCGCGCGGCGGTAAGAGGGAGCCAAACGAGGTGGCAGCCCGTATTAACGAGCACATCGGCCAGGCTGACCAGAACAGCTAGCTCCGGATCCGCGCGCCGCTCGGGTCATACAGCGGCTTGTTGGTGGCACAGGCGGTATAGCGCCTGCCGGCGATTTCGATTTCGAATGGCTGCGCACAAACCTCCGAGACAGGCGCGCCAGGGCTGCAGGTCACATAGCCCATGCCGATGGCGGTGCCCAAGGTATGGCCATAACCGCCGGATGTGAGATAGCCATCGATTTCGCCGGAAGCGATGATTGGCTCTGCATGAAAGAGAAGCGGTTCCGGGTCCCGCAGGCGAAACTGCAGCAGCCGCCGCGTTACGCCTTCCTCACGCTTGCGCAGCACCGCATCCCGGCCAAGAAAATCTCCGAAGGCGCCTCTCGGCTTGTCCACCTTCACGGCGAAGCCAAGGCCGGCCTCGAGGACATGGTCCTCGTCGCCGACGTCGTGCCCGAAATGCCGGTAGCCCTTCTCGAGGCGCAGCGTGTCCATGGCATGCACGCCCGCCAGACGCAGGCCTAGAGGTTCTCCGGCTGCAATCACGAGATCAAACACATGTCGCGCGAACTCGGTGGGAATGTAGAGTTCCCAACCGAGTTCCCCGACATACGTGACCCGATGCGCGCGCACGAGGGCCATGCCAAGTTCGATGGAGCGTGCCGTAGCAAAGGGAAAGGCAGCGTTCGAGAGATCGGCAGGCGTCAACGGTTGCAGCAGGTCACGAGCCTTGGGCCCCATGACGGCAAGGCAGGCCTCGCCGCTCGTTACGTCGAGGGCGACGCAGCGCGCCCCTTCTGGAATATGCCGCTGGAGCCACGACAGGTCGCGCACGGCGCACGCGGCAGAGGTCGTGACGAGGAAAGACGTCTCGCCAAGCCGGGTGACCGTCAGATCCGCCTCGACCCCTCCGCGTACATTGAGCCATTGCGTATAGACGAGTTTCCCGATCGGCACTGCGACATCGTTGGCGCTGAGCCGCTGCAGCACGGCCTCTGCGTCCGGGCCTTCGACGCGAAACTTGCCGAACGCGCTCATGTCCAGCATGCCGACACCGTTGCGCACGGCGTGATGCTCCTGCGCGGCGTGCATGAACCAGCGCTGATGACCCCAGCCGTAGTCGTATGCGGGCTCTTCGCCAGGGTCGGTCGCGGGGAGGAACCAGTGCGCACGTTCCCAACCTGCCGTCTCGCCGAAGCAGGCGCCGCGCGCCTTCAATTGCGCGTAGAACGGCGTATGGCGGACGCCGCGCGCCGTTGCATATTGGCGGTGCGGGTAATGATCGGCGTAAAGAAGCCCAAGCGTCTCGGTGACGCGGGTCTGGATGAAGCTACGCGTGGCCTGATAGGGAAAAACGCGGCGCACATCGACATCCCAAAGGTCGAATGGCGGCGCCTTGTCGACGATCCATTGCGCCAGCGCCATGCCTGCGCCACCGGCCGACTGGATTCCAACCGAGTTGAAGCCGCAGGCCACGTAGAAGTTCTGCAGCTGCGGCGCTTCGCCTAGAAGATAGCGGTCGTCGTGCGTGAAGCTCTCGGGCCCGTTGAAGAAGGTGTGGATGCCGATGCGCGATAGCAGTGGAACGCGCCGGGTTGCTTTGTCGAGGATGGGCGCAAAGTGCTCGAAATCCTCCGGCAGCTGGTCGAAGCAGAAGGTCTCGGGAATGCCGTTGGTGGCCCAGGGTTTGGCCACGGGCTCAAAGGCGCCCAGCAGGATCTTGCCGGCATCCTCCTTGTAGTAGGCACATTCGTCCGGCACGCGAAGCACAGGCAGGTCGCGGGGCACACCAGGATCCGCCTCGGTGACGATGTAGAAATGCTCACAGGCTTGCAAGGGTAGTGGCACGCCAGCCATCGCGCCGACATCGCGCGCCCACATGCCGGCGCAATTGACGACGACGTCGGCGCGTATGGCCCCTCGCTCCGTCGTCACGCCCGCAACGCGGCCCTTCTCCTGCAGGATGCCCGTGACCTTCACGTGCTCGAAGATGTTCACACCGAGATTGCGTGCGCCCTTGGCCATTGCGAGCGCAATATTCGTGGGATCGCCCTGGCCGTCCTTGGGCAGGTAGACGGCGCCGACCGCACCTCGCGTATCGAGCAACGGGTGACGCCGGCCGGCCTCTTGCGCTGATATGGTCTCGATCTCGACGCCATAGGCACGCGCCATCGAGGCCCCGCGCTGCAGTTCCTCGAAGCGATCGTCTGTTAGGGCCAGCGTGATGGAGCCGTTGCGCTTGAAGCCGGTGGCGATGCCTGTCTCGTCCTCGAGCCTTCCGTACAGTTCCTGGCTGTACTTTGCGAGCTTGGTCATGTTGGAGGTGGCACGCAGCTGGGCGATGAGGCCCGCCGCATGCCATGTGGTGCCGCTCGTCAGCTGCTTGCGCTCCAGGAGTACGACGTCGGTCCACCCGAGCTGAGCGAGGTGATAGGCCACGGAACAGCCAACAACGCCTCCGCCAATGATGACAACGCGCGCGCGACCCGGCGGTTGCTTCGACTGACCGTGCATCTTCGTCAGTGGGGTTTGCATCGACCGGCCACGCCTGTGAGCATTTCTGTGACTGCATCCAATCCTTCTGCACGGGTCGCTATTGCGACCAACACATCCCGCGCAATCGCAGAACCGTCGTTCTGGGTGAGCTCAAGCCGGCGGCCCACCATTTGCACAAGCATACGGGCGCCGGTGCCTTCCTCGGTGACATAGCCTTTGACGCGATGGACACAGTCTGGAAGCCCGGCAAGACCAGCCCTGAGTGTGGCGACATCGAGTGGGGCTGTAAGCGTCATCGTGCGGCTGTGAAAGGTGCTCACGCTGTCACGGGCCGATGCCGGAGACGGCACATCATCGCGGGCGATAGTCTGGCCGAGGAGGAGCGCGGGATCGACGCACGCGCCTTCAGATCGCAGCAGTTTCGCCCGAGGTGCCAGGCAGGAAAGCTTATTGGCCACTGCATCGGCTTCGTTGTCGGTTACAAGGTCCATCTTGTTGATGATGACGAAGTCGGCAGCCTCGATCTGCCTGCGAACGACCCTACCCACGAACTTGTCGTCAAGGCGTAGAAGCACGGTTTCGGCGTCAACCAACGTCACGAGGGCGTCGAGCTTCACACCGGGCCAACGACGCGCAAATGGCAAGACACGCCCGGGCTCGCCAACACCGCTCATCTCGATGAGAATGCAGTCGGGAGGAGAGGCCCGTTTGACCTGCCGGTCGAGGGCGCTGCCGAGGTCATCCTGGATGGCACAACAGACGCACCCATTGGTGAGGCTGATGATGTCGTCAGTGCGAGCCGCAATGAGTGCACTATCGATGTTGACGCTTCCAAAATCGTTGACGAGCACGGCTATGCGTAAACCGGCGCTCCGCGCCAGAACGCTATTGACCAAGGTGGTCTTGCCCGCCCCGAGATAGCCGCCGACGATCGTGACAGGAATGGCCATGGCATCCCCAGCTCAATTCTTGATCGGCGCCGGATTGCCTTCGAACACGGTGCCCCAGATCGGAATGTCCTTCAGCTCGAGGGGATCCACCTCGAACGGATCCGCCTCCAGGACCGTGAAGTCGGCGACTTTGCCGGCCCGGATGCTGCCCACTTCGCGCTCCATTCCGATGACATAGGCCGCATCGATCGTGATCGCGCGCATGGCCTGTTCGACCGTCATCCTTTCTTCCGGGCAAAGGACCTTTCCACTCTCGCTGAGGCGATTGACGGCAACCCATGCGGAGGTAAGTGGCAATGCGGGAGCCATAGTGAAATCGGTGTGCAATGCGGTCGTGATATCGTGGCGCATCAAAGTGCCGAGCCGCGCCATTTGCGACGCACGCTCGTAGCCGACACTGTTCTTCCAGTAGGCGTCTCCCAGCTCGTGCACATAGTAGGCATTGACCGAAGCAATTGCGCCAAGATCTGCCATCCGGCGCACCTGCTCAGGATTGGACATGCCGAAGTGTTCGATGGTGAAGCGGTGATCGAAGCGTGGCCTCTCGAACTGCAGCTTGTCGAGGGTGTCGAGGGCGAGTTCCAGCCCAAGATCGCCGGTGCAGTGGACGTGGATGCGATACCCGGCATTCCAGCAAAGGCGCGCTGCTTCCTCGAAGCGTTCCGGCGGCGTCAGCCATTCGCCCTCGTGCCCGTCAATGAAGCCGGGCTCCAGCAGCTGCATCAATTCGGCGTAATAGCCGCCGTCCGTAAAAAGCTTCACACCATTGCCGAATTTCAATCGATGCGTGTTGCGTTTCTTGAGCGAGCGGAGATAGTCAAGCTTGCCGGCCGGGTCACCAATTGCCCCACCGCTCTCGATGGTTCTCGGCACGAACTGCACCCGGAATGGCGTATCTTCGGTGTTCATGGTTCGCAGGAGCAGCGGCCATTCGAGTTCCATATCGACCATGGGAGCTGCCATGTCGCAAATCGTCGTATGCCCCCCGAAGTGCACGGCCTTCTTGGTGAGTTCCAACCCGCGCAGAAAGCGCTCGTTCGACAGGATATACTTCTTCATGTAGTTCATCGCGAAGGCGCGGCCGGTTTCATAGAAGCGCCCCTCCTCCGCGTCGATCTGCGGATGGCGGTTCATCGTGTCCTGATCGATGCCCATCCACTTGATCGCAGCATCGTTCACGACAAGCTCGTGGAACGAACGCTGCCAGACGATGATTGGCCGGGTGGCGGAAATTCCGTTGATCGTCTTGCGGTCGACTTTTCCATGCCAAATCGAGTGGTAGCCCCAGGTAATCAACGGCTCGTTCGGATCTGACATGCTTTCATCGATCTGCTTCAGACGATCGAGGTAGGCGTTATGTCCATGGACCGGCGGGCAGACCCGATCGGGCAGCTTCCACTCCATGGCGGTGATGAAGTGGCACGGCAGCAGAATTGCCCCTAGAGAAGGATGAAGGTGAGGATCTATGAAGCCAGGCATCAGGACATGCTTTTCGAAGGTCTTGTCGATCCGATGCGGAAAAGCATCGAGCCATGGACGCAAGGTCTCGAGCGTGCCCACCTCTAGGATCTGCCCTCCGCGCACCGCAACGGCGGATGCCACCGGAAGTGACGGGTTCATGGTGCGGATGCACTTGGCGGTGTAGACGACGATGGGAGCAGCCACGGTCATATCTCCGTCAGTAGGAACTCGGGGGCGTCAGGACACACAGCAACACTGCCGGCTTATCACCGGTGTTTTCGAAACGGTGGCGTCCCTTATGCTTCAGTGAGTAACTGTCGCCCGCCGAAAGCTTGAAGCGTTTGCGATCGACGCAAAGATCGAGACTGCCGGACAGCAAGACGCCCGCCTCTTCGCCTTTGCGAAGGCGACCGCCCCGCCCTGTGCTGGCATTGGGTTGGAACGTGGTCATCACGAGTTCCAACTGCCCTGTCAGGGTTGGTGAAAGCAGTTCTTCAACGATCCCCTCCCCGCTGAGATCGAGGATGCGGCGGTTGGCCCTGCGCACGACGATATCGCGCTCACTTGCCGGGGCTTTCGCGGGCCCTTGGAAGAACCAGTTGATGCCAACGCCGAGAAAGTCGGCAATTTTCTGCAGCGTCGCGATCGAAATGCCCGATTGATCGCGCTCGATCTGGCTGATGTATCCGACCGATCGCCCGATTGCGGCAGCCAGCTCGGCGATCGTCTTGCCGCGGGAGAGACGCAAGTCTCGCACCATCCCGCCAACGTGCGTCTCGCGCTGGGTGCCCCTCGCGCTCGCCCGCCGCCGGGCTCTTGATGTCGATAGACTGCCGTCCATGTCCTCTCTCGTCAGAATTGACAGCCCCAATCATTTCGCATCCGCACACGAAAATCGCGCGCAGACTCTGCGACTGGCCGCAAACGTCGATTGAAAAATGGATTGCATTTTTCACAACAATGAACAAGTCTTCATTCCGCTGGATGGGAAGCATTCGTCCGCGGACAGCAACTAGGGGAGTGCCCGCATGCGTTTTTCCTTCATCGTCGCGGCCGCCATCGCGCTTGCCGCATCGCCCCTTGCGGCGCAGGAACCCAAGCGCGGGGGGACTTTGGTGATGGGCCAGTCCACGGCGACATCGCAGTTCAACAATGCGATTGCCTCCGGCACGGGTGTTATGGTTCCCGGGGCCCAACTCTTCGCAAGCCCGCTCATGCACGATGAGAACTGGAACCCAAAGCCCTATCTAGCTGAGAGCTGGGAAATCGCGCCGGACGCGCTCTCGGTGACTCTGCGGCTGCGTAAAGACGCCGTGTTTCACGATGGAAAACCCATCACTTCCGACGATGTGGCCTTCTCGATCCTGACGATCCGCGACAACCATCCCTTCAACACGATGTTGAGGCCCGTCGAAGCTGTCGAAACACCGGATCCACACACGGCCGTCATCCGGCTGAAGTCGCCCCATCCCGCCATCCTGTTTGCGATGGGCCCGCCGTTGATGCCGATCCTGCCGAAGCATGTCTACGGCGACGGGAAGCAGATAAAGCAGCATCCCGCCAACACGCGGAACGTGGTCGGATCGGGTCCTTTCCGTCTCGTCGACGTGAAGCCCGGAGACCAGTTCGTGCTGGAGCGCTTCGACAAGTTCTTCATGCCGGGCAAGCCTTATCTAGATCGGATTATCGTGAAGCTCTATCCGGACTCCCAGACGTCGATCCTGGAGTTTGAGGCGGGGCGCTTGCACATGCAGCCCTTCTTCAATCGTGTCCTCGAGTTGGAGCGCGCGAAGGGGAATGCCCAGCTTGGCCTCACCAACAAGGGTTATCAGGCGGTGGGCGGCATCAATTGGCTGCTCTTCAACAATAAGAAGAAGCCGTTCGACGACATCCGGGTTCGCCACGCCATCGCGCACGCGATCGACCGGGACTTCATCGTCAAGGCCCTGCACAAAGGGTTGTCCAAGGTTGCAACTGGACCGATCCACTCCGGCTTTCCGCAGTACACGAGCGACGTGACTAGCTACAAATACGATCTGAAGAAGGCCGAGCAGCTGCTTGACGAGGCCGGCCTGAAGCGGGGCGCCGACGGCGTGCGATTGAAGATCACCTGTGATTATTATCCCGGCGATGAAGACGGTCAAAAGCGGCTCGCAGAATACATGAAGCCAGCCTTGAAGCGCGTCGGCATCGAGGTCGAGGTGCGCGCCCCGGCGGATTTCCCCGCCTGGGCCAAACGCATGGCGGAGAAGGATTTCGACATCAGCATGGATGCCGCCTTCGCATGGGGCGACCCCGTGATCGGCGTGAACCGCACATATCTGTCGAGCAACATCAGGCCGCTCGTGTTCACCAATAATGCGCAGTATGTGAACCCGAAGGTTGACGAGATTCTTGGTGCCGCAGAGCGGGAGCCCGATGCGATCAAGCGAAAGGCGCTATACGCGGAGTTCCAGAAGATCGTGACGGCCGACCTGCCACTCTACTGGCTCACGGAGCTTCCATACCATACGATCTACAACAACAAAGTGCGCAACGTGCCCACGACCATCTGGGGGACGGCTTCGCCCATGATGGACGTTTGGCTGGCGGACTGACGCGGAGATCGTTCGAGATGGCGCTGGCGCTGTTTGTTCTGAAGCGTCTCTTCTACGCTGCAGCGCTCGTGCTCTCGGTACTAGTCTTGAATTTCCTGTTGATCCGCCTCGCGCCCGGCGATCCGACGGAGACCCTGGCCGGCCAGATGGGTGGCATGACAGAGGAGATCCGCAACGAATTGCGCAAGGCCTACGGGCTCGACTTGCCAGTGGCGCAGCAGCTCGGGATCTACATCGGCCGTGTGCTGTCGGGCGACATGGGGTACTCCTATTTTTTCAATCTCCCCGTTACTTCGCTGGTGCTCGACCGATTGCCGGCAACGATCTTGCTTGTAAGTGCAGCTCTCGCGCTCTCGGTGAGCATCGGCACGACAATGGGCGTTCTTGCGTCACGCAAGCCACGCGGGATGCTGTCGCAATTGATCACCTTGCTTTCGGTTGTTGGTTATTCCGCACCCGTGTTCTGGACCGGGATGCTGCTTGTGATCATGTTCGCCTCGGTTCTACCCATCCTTCCGGTCTCGGGTATTCGATCGGCAGCCGTCCCCCAAGGTGCACTGCTCGATGCGCTCGATGTCGCCCGCCATCTCGTGCTGCCTGCGCTGTCGCTCGGCTTCGTGCAGATGGCGCAATACAGCCGCCTGACACGCGCCAGCATGCTCGATGTGCTCGGCGCCGATTACGTGAGGACGGCGCGCGCCAAGGGGCTGAGCGAGAACGTCGTGTTCTTCAAGCATGCGCTACGTAACGCTATCCTGCCGATCGTCACCATCATCGGCCTCCAATTCGGGAACATGCTGGCGGGCGCCATCGTCGTGGAAACGGTCTTCAATTGGCCGGGGCTGGGGCGGCTCGCATTCGATTCCGTGCTGCGCCGCGATTATCCGACGCTGCTTGGCCTGCTGTTCTTCTCCTCGTTGCTGGTCGTCGTGGTGAACCAGGTGACGGACATCGTCTATCGGTACGTCGATCCGCGGATCAAGACGGGATGAACACAATGACGGAACCCATTCCGATTCCGGCGGTCGTGGCGCCGTACCGCGAGGCGCTGGGCATCTTCCTGCAACGTCCCTCGGCGCTGGCCGGTCTTCTGATCCTGGCGGCTATCGTGTCTGTTGCGCTCGTTGGACCTCTGCTGCTGGATGTCGATCCCTTCGACATCGTCGCAGGTCCTCTCACCCCACCAGGCACCAGGGATGCCTGGCTCGGGAGCGATCAGCAGGGGCGCGACGTACTTACGGGTCTCATTCACGGCGGGCGGGCGACACTCACGGTTGGCGCTGTCGCGGCTGGCATCGCGGTATTGATTGGCGTCACGATCGGGGCGATCGCCGGCTACTTCGGTGGCATCGTCGACGACATGCTGATGCGGTTCACTGAATTCTTCCAGGTGCTGCCCGCCCTCCTGTTCGCGATGGTGGTGGCGACATTGTTTTCGCCAACACTGCTCGTAGTCTCCCTGGCGATCGGGCTCGTCAGCTGGCCGCCCACGGCGCGATTGACACGTGCGGAATTTTTGAAGCTGCGCGAGCTCGACTTTGTGGCGGCCGAGCGCGTCATCGGCGCCTCCACTGCGAGGATACTGTGGAAGGTGATCCTTCCCAACGCAATGCCGCCGCTCATCGTATCGGCCACGTTCGCTATCGGCACAGCGATACTGTTCGAAGCGAGCCTGTCATTCCTGGGGCTCGGCGATCCGAACCGCATGAGCTGGGGCCTCATGATCGGATCGGGGCGCTCCTACATGCTCACGTGCTGGTGGGCGGTGACGTTCCCGGGCCTGATGATCTTCATGACCGTGCTCGCTATCAGCTTGATCGGCGACGGCCTCAACGACGCGCTGAATCCGAAGCTGCGCGAGAGGCGGTGATGATCGACGCACCGCTGCTTTCGGTTGAAGGTCTGTGTGTGGAGTTCAGCGGCAGCAAGGGTAGCGCGCGCGTTCTGAACGGCGTCGAACTGTCCGTGGGGATGGGGCAGACGCTCGGCATCGTCGGCGAGTCGGGTTCTGGCAAAAGCATGACCGCGCTTGCCATGCTCCGACTGATACCCGATCCGCCAGGACGGATCAGCGCAGGGCGCATTCTGTTCGGGGGAGAGGACCTCGCATCGGTTGGGGAAAACCGCATCAGGGACATTCGCGGCAACAAGATCTCGATGATCTTCCAGGAGCCGATGACGTCGCTCAACCCGGTGTTCACAGTGGGCGCGCAGATCTGCGAGACGCTGACGCGGCATCTGGGCCTGAAAAGCGCGCGCGCTCGAGAACGCGCCATCCAACTGCTGCAGGATGTCGGCATTCCCGCGCCTGCGCAGCGCTTCAACGAGTATCCGCACCAGCTTTCCGGCGGCATGCGCCAGCGTGTCATGATCGCGATGGCCATTGCCTGCGAACCGGCGCTCCTGATCGCCGACGAGCCCACGACCGCCCTCGACGTGACCGTGCAGGCGCAGATCTTCGATCTTCTGCGCGAGATCCAGAAGCGCCGCGGCATGGCCATGATCCTGATCACGCACGACATGGGCGTCATCGCCGAAATTGCCGACCGTGTGGCGGTGATGTATGGCGGCCGCGTCGTCGAGGAAGGCGAGACACGCGATGTGCTGGATCGGCCGCTTCACCCTTATACGAGCGGGCTGATCGCTTGCATCCCTGACCTGAGTGACGGGAGAGACGAAGGCGGGGTTCGTGCCACGCTGCCTGAGATCCCCGGAGTTGTGCCATCCGTATGGGAACTGCAGCGAGGCTGCCCGTTCGCAGACCGTTGCAGCGAAGTAGCCGCTCGTTGCCGCGCCGAAATGCCACCTGCCGTTGCGCGGAATGGCCGTCGCGTCGCCTGCTGGCAGCGCGCAGGAGGCCCCGAATGAGCCAGCCTGTCCTGCAAGTGCGAGACCTGCGCGTTCACTACCAGCAGAGGCGCTTCAATCCCTTTTCAGACGCGCCACCGGTCCGTGCCGTGGATGGCGTGACGCTGACTATCGCGCGGGGCAAGACGCTTGGCTTGGTGGGGGAATCCGGTTGCGGCAAGACGAGCCTGGCCCGCGCCGTTCTGCGGCTCACTCCCGCGACCAGTGGTAGTGTCATCCTCAATGGTCGCCCGATTGAAGCGCTCGGGGCGCGGGCCTTGCGACCAGTCCGGCGCGAGATGCAGTACATCTTCCAGGATCCCTATTCGTCTCTGAACCCGCGCGTGCGGGCAGGCGACATCGTCCGCAGTCCTCTCGACGTGCTGGATATCGGCGACGCAGACCTTCGCCGCCAGCGGGTGGCCGAGCTGTTTGTTTCAGTCGGACTTCGTCCCGAGCAGCAAGCACTTTTCCCCCACCAGTTCTCGGGTGGTCAGCGCCAGCGTATCAATATCGCCCGGGCGCTGGCTCCGTCGCCGAGCCTCGTCATCTG
>JBDHTJ010000056.1:0-27157 GCA_039808585.1 Hyphomicrobiaceae bacterium
GCTCCGGCGTCTCTTCGGGCCAGCCCAGCGTCGAGAACGGCCAGAGCGCCGAGGAGAACCAGGTGTCGAGCACGTCCGGATCGCGCGTGAGTTCTGCACCGCCCGCCTGCTTGCGCGCTTCGTCCTCGCTGGTCGCGACATAGACCGTACCGTCAGGCTCGTACCACGCTGGGATCTGATGCCCCCACCACAGCTGGCGGGAGACGCACCAAGGCTGGATGTTTTCCAGCCACCTGTAGTAGTCGGCCGCGAAACGCTCCGGCACGAAACGTGTCTTTCCCGACCGCACCGCCGCCAGCGCGGCCTTGGCGAGTTCTCCCGCGTTCACGTACCACTGGTCCGTCAACCAAGGCTCGATCGGCACGCCGGACCGGTCCCCGTGCGGCACCATCTGCGTCGACGGCTCGATCTTGGCGACCATGTGCGCTTCGTCGAGATCCGCCACGACGCGCATCCGCGCCTCGAAGCGATCGAGCCCGCGATAGATGGCCGGAACGTTGTCGTTGAGCTTGGCGAAGGCATCGAAGATGTTGATCGGCGCGAGCAGCTTGTCGGCGTGGCGCTTGCCCACCTCAAAGTCGTTGAAGTCGTGCGCCGGGGTGATCTTCACCGCACCCGTGCCCTTCTCAGGATCCGCATACTCGTCGGCGATGATCGGGATCTTGCGACCCGTCAGCGGCAGCACCAGCATGCGCCCGACCCAGGCACCATACTTCGGATGTTCGGGATGCACCGCCACAGCCGTATCGCCCAGCATCGTCTCGGGGCGCGTAGTCGCGACCGTAAGAAAGGTCTCTGCGTTGTCAGGATCGTAGCTCGCACCGTCGAGCCGATAGTTGAAGTAGTACATGTGCCCGCCCGGCTCCCTCGCGAGGAGTTTGCCGAGGCGCGCACGGTCGAGGGCAATGGCGTTGCCCTCCTTGTCCTTGTCGTTGCGCGACCATTTGAACGAGCCGGTCTTTTCGATCGGCTCGACCTCTAGATCCGAGATCGCGCTCTGGAACTGCGGATCCCAGTTGACCAGCCGCTTGTCCTTGTAGATCAGCCCCTGGTTGTAGAGGTCCACGAAAACTTTCAGCACGGCCTTCGACAGGCCTTCATCCATCGTGAAACGCTCGCGCGACCAGTCGCACGAGGCACCGAGCCGCTTCAGCTGGTTGATGATCGTGCCGCCGCTTTCGCCTTTCCAGGTCCACACCTTCTCCAGGAACTTGTCGCGGCCGATCTTGCGACGATCCGGCTCCTGCCGTTCCGCCATCTGGCGCTCGACGACCATCTGCGTCGCGATGCCGGCGTGATCCGTGCCCGGCTGCCAGAGCACGTCCTTGCCGCGCATGCGCTCGAAGCGGCAGAGGATGTCCTGCAGCGTGTTGTTGAGCGCATGCCCCATGTGCAGCGATCCGGTGACGTTCGGCGGCGGGATCACGATGCAGTAGGTGGGCGCATCCTTGCGATCGGGCCGGCCGGCCTTGAAGGCTTCGGCCCTGGTCCACGCTTCGTGGATACGCGCCTCGATTGCTGCAGGCTGATAGGTTTTCTCGAGCATGGCCCGGATGTTCCCGTTGGGACGATGAGTTTGCGGATGCGCTGGGGCGGAGTAAGCGGCCTCGCCTACTCCTGTCAACGCTCGCATCGGGATCGGAGCGGTAGGCCCCTATTCTGGCGCGCGTTCCTTGAAGGCCTTTTCAACCTCCTGGCGCACGATCGCCTCCACCAGCGGGGTCAGGTTCTTCTCCAGCAGGCGCTGCAGGACGGGCTCGAGCACCGAGGCGATCATCTCTTCCAGCGGACGGTCACTGGCGGCGGCAATACCCTGGACCGCAGCAAGGGCACTTTCCTGCTCGGACGGCGGGGGCGAAACGAGCGACGCCACGGTCTTCACGCGGTGAATTTCGGGTACGGCAACCTGCGGCGGATCGGCCGCCTCTGGCGTCTCCGCTTGCGATAATGCCTCCACTACCGCTGAAGCGTACCCATCCTCGCCGGCCGCATCTGGCTCCCTGGCTGCGGGTGCAACTGCCGTTGAAGGCTCCACCGCCTCGTCCGCTGGCGGCTCGAGTGTATGCATGGCCCCCGGCAGCCCCTCCCCTTGAAGAGAAGACGGCAGCGGCGGCGAGGAAACGATCGGACGGCTACTGGGGCGTTCTGAGACGAAAAGGGGCGTTGCCCGCTCTGGCCGGCTCAAAAGTGCCCGTGCAGTTGCCTCCGATAAGGGTGCTTCAGCTTCATCCTCGGCAGCTACTTCGGTTGTTGCTTCATCGGCTGCCTTCTTTGCGGCTAGCTGCTTTTCGAGTGTCGGCCAGGCCAATGCCGCGGCATCCCGGATATTGATTTCCGTCGTTGCCGCCATATCGGCGGAATCAGGCCCTTGGGCCGCTTTTACAGCCGCAGCCGCGCTCGCGGACTTGAGCTTGTTCAGCATCTCGATCTGATGCTTGTCGAGCCGCGGAACCTTGGGCTTGCCCTCTTCCACCGCTGACGGTGATGTCGTCGCTTGCGCCGAAGGCAGGTTCTGCCCAGGCGATGCGACCTCTGCGTCCTCCATTTCTGGAGCAACTGCCGGAGGCTTCGGCGCTGGGCTCCCCGCGACGATCGCTTTCGGTGACAGCGAGAAGATGCTGGCCGCATCCTTTGAGGCCTTCGAGGCGCGTCCATCGCCCGCCTCGAAGGGATCTATCCTCAGAACCGGCGCGTCCTTGCCACCAGCCGCCTGTTTGGGTTCGGGCGCGCCGGGGCGGAGAAACCAGAGCTTCGACGCAGCATCACCCTCTGCCAACTGAGCGGCATCGGCCGGAGCACTAGCCGGCTCCGTCTCACGGAGGGTCCTAGCTTCAGGCAAGGCGACGACAGCCGGTGAAGGCGGGCTATCGGCCAGCAGATCATCAAGGTCGTCAGGCACAGTTGGTGCAGCCGATAGTGCTCCCAACAGCTTGTCCTTCAGCTGCTCATCTGTCGCAGATATGTCGGCGGAAGGCTCGCCATGATGCTCGCGCGTCTCGGCACGCGCGGCGGCCGCAGCAGCGGCTGAAAGCTCGACCAGTCCGTCAACGGTCTCGTCGGCCAGAGACTGGCGGATCGATGCCAGGATATCTTCTAGATTACGTGATCCTGCCGCTTCCGGCATCCTCGTCCCCGCTCTCACTCGAACCGCAGTGCGCTGCGAAACCCCAGCGTGCGCAACGATATAGCAAGGGGCGCCGCAAGCCGGTAGGGACCGCCGCCGCTACCGGGTCTGCTATCCAAAGCTTTCCGCGATCGGGAATAGCGCACGGGCGATCTCGGCCACCGGCCGAAGGTGGAGGGGAAGTTGGGCTTTAATCTGGCCGGGCCATAAAACCCAAAGCCGGAGCACTCGGCTGGGCGGTGCGGCCGGGGAAAGCCGTGCCTTATTTGCTGCGCTTCGAACGGACGGGAGCGGCCTCAGGCAGAACCGGGAGAACTTCGCGCCGGCCGTCCGAGTGGGTAATCGACACATCGAACCACTTGCGGCGCACCTCATGATAGTGCTGCTCGCTGTCGTAGACGTTCTCAGCCACCGCGATTTCCTGGGCGTTCAACCGGCCCATGACCGAAAGAAGCGAGTAGGAAGCAACCAGGAGATTGCGGCGGTCCGTCGCAAGCGCTACCTCGTTGTTGAGCAACTCCTGCTCGGCGTTCAGCACGTCGAGCAAGGTGCGCTGGCCGACACGCTCTTCCTCGCGCACACCGGCAAGTGCAATCCGGCTAGCCTCGACGCTGGCTTGATCGGACTCAACCTGCGCGCGTGCTGCAACCATTTGCGACCAAGCTTGGACCACGGAAGCCTGCTGCTCAGTCCGGTTCTGCTCGATTTCCTGGATGCGCTGGACGTGCGTCTGCTTTGCTTGGCGCAGGCGGGCCTGTACTTCGCCGCCCGTATAGAAGGGCACCGTGAGGCGGCCGGTTACCGTCGTCTGCTCCGTTTCGGGGGTCGCCGTCGATGTCTCGAAGGACTTACCGTAGTTGGCTTCGACCTGCACAGTGGGGAGCAGTTCGCCGCGAATGGTCTCGATGGCAAAGCGCGCGGCCTGCTCCCGATAAAGTGCCCCGACTACGATGGGACTTTCGCGCAGTGCGATCTCGATCGCCTCGTTCAGGGCCTTCGGCACCAGGCGGGAAGGTTGCGCTAGCGACAAGTTCGAGGGCGGATGCCCGATAACGCGCTCGAAGGTGGCGCGGCTGGTCTGCAGGTTTGCCTTGGCGAGGTCGAGGGCGGAAACGGCTGCTGCCCGGCGTGCCTGGGATTGCGCCACGTCGGTACGGGTGACCTCACCCACGTTGAAGCGATCCTGCGTCGATTTGAGGTCACGAGTCAGCACCGTCACGTTGTTCTCGCGGATCCGCACGATGGTCTGGTCGCGAACAACGTCGCCGAATGCCGTCACGGCCTCGAGCAGCACCTGTGACTCGACCAGGCGCAATTGCTCCCGACCCGCGCGCACAGTGGCCTCCGCGCCGTTGACCGCGTTTAGGGTGCGAAATCCGCGAAACAAGGGCTGTACCACACCGACGGAATAGGTGCGAGGATTCAACTCGCCGCTGGTAACCGACGTACCCCCGCGCGTGTTCTGGTAGGCGGTGGTGGCCGAGCCCGTCACAGAAGGGCGATAACCCGACATCGCGCGCGGCACTTCCTCATCGGTTGCGCGCTGCGAAGCGCGGGCAGCATCGAGCTTCGGGTTGAACTTGTATGCCGCAGAAAGGGCCTGGGTAAGCGTCTCGGCGCTCACGGGAGCGACGACGAGTGTCGCAACAACCGACAGGCCGAGTGTCCAGCTCAGGAGACACCGTCCGCTCCGCTGTATCGTCACTGCTCTTCCCCTATCCTAGGGCCGAAGCTGATGGATTTCCGGCTATCACGGGTACGCAACCGGGGCCCACGCCCACACGGCAAATGGCGCCAGAGCACTCAGGTGTGCGACTGGTCCACAGCATTTCCACAGCGTTTACTCATAGCTGATCCGCTTAGGCAGCGCGGTAAGAAGTATTTACTTTCAGCCCGATTACGTCCGGCCGTGGCATGGATTCAACACGTAAGGGGGAACCTAGCCGATTCGCCCGAACAGCGGGCAGAGGCACAAGGTACCGCAGCAATTTTTGCCGTATGAGATGCAGCCACGCTCCAGGAATGCTTGATTTACAGGGCAATATCGGGCGTCCGGTGGCGCCTGCGCCACACGACTTCCAACTCCGCAACCAAATTAAGCTGATCTTCAGAACACGAATTCGGGCGCCAGGGCAAACCCCGGAAGGGGGTGTGCGCCCGCATCGAAGACGGGACGGCGATCGAACGTCCGTCCCACCCGCGTGAACACGCAGGCCTGCCCGAAATAGCCTTTCGCAACAACCGCCACGAGACGTCCGCCGTCCTTCAATTGGTCGAGAAGTGCCTGCGGCACCTGCTGAACAGAGCCCTGCAACAGGATGGCATCGAAAGGTGCGGCGCCCGCCACGCCGGCCTCGAGCGGACCTTGCACAACGCTCGCGCCTTTAACGCCGAGCGCGGCCAACACCTTCTGGGCACGCGCCACCAGATCGGCATCGCACTCCAGGGCCGTCACTTTGCGCACGATGTGCGACAGAACCGCCGCGGAGTAACCGGTGCCGCACCCGACGTCCAACACCGACATCCCCTCCTCCAGGCGCGCCTCCTGGGCGAGCTTGGCAAACACCCTCGGCGCCAGCAGGTAGCGCGCATTCTCCTGCTTGGCGCCCGCCTGAACAGGGGCATCGACGTCCATGTACGCGATAGACTGCAGCCCCTCGGGCACGAATCGCTCCCGCTCGATGTCGAGCATGGCGCGGACGATGCGCCGGTCGGTGACGTCGCTCGGACGCACCTGGCTCTCCACCATGTTGAGCCGTTGGGCCTTGCTGTCGGTCATGGTCGTCTGCCTGTGGGAGAGGTGATGGCGTTGGTTGCTGCCTGGGCAGCGGAAGGAAGCGGGGCGCACCATAGCTTGAACACCGGCTGCGCCGCCAGATCGGTTCGGCGCGGCGGCCTGTCGCCAGCCAGGAAGTTCTGGGATGCAACACCGTTGCAACGCGCCGCATTCGCGTGATACACGCCGTCGCTGGTGAGGCCACGTGGCGGAGTGGTGACGCAGCGGACTGCAAATCCGCGAACCCCGGTTCAATTCCGGGCGTGGCCTCCAATCTTTTCTTCTTTGAATTCGCATCATCTGCAATCGGCTGGCAATGGTTTCGACCGGTGCCGCACCGGGCGCAGCGCGCGCGAACCTCCCAATCCTTTTGGCCAATCCTTTTGGCCCATCCTTTTGGGACGACATCTGGACGCCGGGGGACTAAGGCAGGCGCCGCCTGCGGCATCTTGGCGGCTCGTTACTCAGTCATACCGATCGATGCCAAATAGCATTATAGCTCAAGCTTCGCTGTTCGTCGGCGCACGAACGATCTATCCCCGCGTCGGCGGAACTCCGGGTATACGATGTCGGATGAGATACCAGGACATCCCGGCGCGGACAGGGCACGTCCTGTTGCCTGCAGCCGCTGCGGTGTCAGTGTCGAAGTTCTCCCAAACGGCAGCTACCGGTTCGAACTCGCCCCGTGGGCCGCGGCCTGCGCCCAAAGCTGGTGCGGAACACCTCTTCTTTGCCAGCACCTCGCGCCAGCGCTTCACGGGTCCATCGCCGACGGCGGCTCCAAGCACTGACCCTTTTCGCCGCCGCCCAAGGTCGACAATTTGAGGGTAGCGGGAAACCTGCGGAGGCACTATAAGCGCGTCCGGACGGGTGTGCCGTCCCGCCGCGGGTTGTCGCATGGACGCCCAGCAGCACGCGCGCGAGGCCTCGCCTCGCATGGCTGCCGCCTTAGCTCAGTTGGTTAGAGCACCAGATTGTGGATCTGGGGGTCCCCCGTTCGAGCCGGGGAGGCGGTACCACTTTCCTCTTGCTCCCATTGATCACCCCCGCCAGAGGTGCCCTCCCGTAAGAGGTCGCAAGCTTCATGCTGCAGCCGGACAACGGGCGCGAGGCACCGAGCCTCGCGCCGTCGATCATCAGAAGTCGAGTTTGGTGATTTTTCCGCCTTCTATCTTGACGAGGTACGTGTTCGGCGAGTTCTGGCCGCTTTCCTGTCCGGCAGGCCCTTGCTTCTCGAACACGATCTCGCCGTGGATGCCCTTCACGCGCACCTTCCACAGCGCCTGGCGAATGGCCTCCGGCTCCGCCTTGCCCGCAGTCTTGATGGCCTCGACAATGGTGTAGATGCCGTCATAGCCGCGGAAGCCCTCCGTCAGGCCGCCGATGTTGTGCCCGCGCTTGTTCCACTCTGCCATGTAGCGCTGCGCGAGGTCGGGGTACTTCGTCACCTCCGGAAACCAAGGTGGGAAGAACACCGTGTGATAGCTGCCGTTTGCGGCTTCGCCCGCCTGCACGATGAGCTGGTCGGGCGAGTTGGAGCCGCCGAGCGTGATGATCTTCTGGTTCACCTGCAGATCGACCGCCTGCTTCAGGATCAGCGTGTTCTGTTCGACCGCCGTTGTCACGAAAATGGCGTCGCTGCCGGAAGCCTTGATGCGCGTGAGCTGTGCCGAGAAGTCGGTGGCCTTCGGGTCCATCGTCTCGAAGACGCCGATCTCGACACCGCTCGACTTCAGCATCTTCGCGTATTCCTGCGCCGAGCCGATGCCGAAATCATTGTTCGTGTTGAGGAAGCTCACTTTCTTGAGGCCCAGCTTCGCCACGCGCGGTTGGAACCGGATGGCCTCGATTTCCGACGTCGGTGCGATGCGGAAGATGTAGGGATTTCCCGAGACGGTGATCTTGGGCGAGACCGAAGTCTCCACCACCATCGGCACCTGGTACTCCATCAGCTTAGGCATGATGGCGAGCGTCAGCGTGGAACTCCAGGCGCCCATGATTACCGGCACCTTGTCGCGCACGATGAGCTTCTCGGCCGTCGACACTGCCTCGGTCGGATTGGACTTGTTGTCCTCGATGATGAGTTCGATCTTCTTGCCGAGCACGCCGCCCGCCGCATTGATCTCGTCTTCGGCAATCTTTGCTCCCTGCGCCACGTAGGTGCCGGAAGCTGCGAACGCGCCCGTGAGCGGCTGCGAGACACCGATCTTAATCGTTCCCTGCGCCAACGCAGCCCCGCACAGGAGATTTGCGGCCAGCGCCGCTATTGTGAGCTTCAGTCGCGATCCCATAGTTCCTCCTCGCGTGACTACAGTTGCCTCATGCGCGCATGAAGCAGGCTTCAAATCTCGAAATGAAAGCTTGCAAATGCGCGAGTATGCGATGCGCGCAAGGCACGATAGGAAGGAGGAACGCGGCGTGCAAGCTGCGTTATGCGCATCACGGCGCTGTTGCTCATCGCGTGTGCGGGTGCACAGTTCTTGTTGCACTCGCGCGTGCATCCGCAGCAGCGGGCAGCTGAAGGAGTGATCGGAAATGCTGAAGCTGACTGGGTTTTACGATCTTCACATCCATTCGGCCCCTGCGCCATTCGTGCGTATCGGCGACAGCGCCGACATTGCGCGTTGGTGCGCGGAGGCCGGCATGGGCGGGATCGTCATCAAAAGCCACTTTGAGAGCACGGTGTCCAAGGTGCATCACGCGCGCATCGCGGTGCGCGACACGCATCCCGACTTCAAGGTGTTTGCCGGCATTGCGCTGAACCGCGGCGTGGGCGGCGTAAATCCGGGCGCGGTCGAACTGGCCCTGCAACAGGGTGCAAAGCTCGTCTGGCTTCCCACACTCGATGCCGCCAACCACGCCGAAGCGTTCGGCGCAGGCGGCACGTATGGCTTCAAGGCCATGACCCTCACCTCACGTCGCAAGACGGCCAACCCGCTCTATCGCGTGACCGACGCCAACGGAAAGCTCACGCCCGAGACGCGTGAGGTGATCGACCTCGTCGTTGAGTATGACGCAGTGCTGGCCACGGGCCACGTCTCCAAGCCCGAGATCATGGCCGCGGTGGACTATGCGGTGAAGGCGGGCGCCAAGCGCATCGTCATCACCCACCCCGAGCTTGCAGCACCAAAGCTCGACCTGCCAACAATGGTGGAACTGGCCAAGGCCGGCTGCTACATGGAGTTCTGCGCCGTGAACCTGCTACCGGTGTTCTACTCGATCTCGCTCGAGGGCCTGATCGAGGCCATGAGCGCCGTGACACCGGAACGGACGATACTGTCGAGCGACGGCGGACAGCCGTTCAATCCCCGCCCTCACGAGGCGATCCGCGTCATCGTCCAGAGCCTGCACGAGAAGGGTGTCTCCTTGGAGACCATCCAGAAGATCTGCTGCGAAAACCAGAAGTTCCTGCTCAACATAGCTGGCGCCTGACGCAGCCGTTGCACACGTCGAACCGACCTGTAGTTTCCACCCCACCTGGACGATCCACTTTCCGCGAGGAGCCCCGCATGAAGCTGATGATGTTTTCCACTGGCGCCGGGAGCGCTCGTCTGGGTGTGGTGGTCGGCAACAACGTCGTCGACGTTTCCGCTGTCGATAATGGACTTCCCAACTCGATCGCTGACGTGATCTCGGGCGGCGCTTCAGCTCTGGCTCGTCTCGAAGCGGCAGCTTCGAAAGCGCCCGCCTCGGCAGCCCATGCGCTCAGCGCCGTGAAAGCTGAGCTACCCATCGCGCACCCACCGAAGTTCATTTGCGTGGGCCTCAACTATCTCGAGCACGCGAAGGAAGGCGGCCATCCGCCACCGACCTATCCCTCCTTCTTCGCGCGCTATGACAGCTCGCTCGTGGCACATGGCGAGCCCGTGATCAGGCCAAAGGCTTCGGTGCAGCTCGACTATGAGTGTGAACTCACCATCGTTATCGGCAAGGGTGGACGCCACATTCCGGAAGACAAGGCGCTGGGGCACGTGTTCGGCTACACGATCTTCAACGACGTCTCGGTGCGAGACTTCCAACGCAAGACGACGCAGTGGCTTGCCGGCAAGAATTTCGATGCGACGGGCCCACTGGGCCCCGTCGTCGTAACTTCCGACGCTTTGCCCCCGGGCGCCACGCCGCTCAGAATTCAGACGCGGGTCAACGGCAAGACGATGCAGGACTCCAACACGTCTGACATGATCTTCCCCGTGGCACGCGTTGTGTCGCTGCTGTCGGAGTTCATGACGCTGGAGCCTGGAGATCTCATTGCCACGGGCACACCGCAGGGCGTTGCCCATGCGCGCAAGCCGCCCGCGTGGATGAAAGCCGGCGATACGGTGGAAATCGAGATCGAGGGCATCGGCACGCTCGCGAACCCCATCCGAGACGAAGAGTAGCCTCGCTATGCGGGGCGGCAGCAAGCGGCAACCTGCACAAGGCTATCGAGAAGGTCAGACGCCCAATTGACCGTTGAGCGGTTCACACCGCGCGCTCTGCCACCAGGCACGCCAGGATGCTGCAGGCGTCGAGAAAATCCGCGATCTCCATGTGCTCGAGCGGATTGTGGCTTCCATTCTCGTTGCGCACGAACAGCATCGCTGTGGGAACACCAGCGGCGCAAAAGGCGGCCGCATCGTGCGAAGCCGGACTGCCGAGATCCATCACGGGTACGTTGAGTTGTTTCGCGTGCCCGTGGAGGCGAGCCCGGATCGCCGGATCGACATGGCCGACAGGTGCCTCGGCACGGGGCCCGAGATCGATCTCGACGTGGCGTCGCGCCCCCACGTCGCGCACCATGGCCAGAAACTCCGCCTCGAAAGCCGCCAAAATCGCCTCGTCATAGGCGCGCACGTCCAAGCTGAACGAAAAGGCACCTGGCACGATGGTGAGGCCGTGCATGCTGGCATCGGTGTGGAAACGTCCGAACGTGGCCGCCATGGGGATGCCGGCCGCCTCGCGCTTGCGCCAGGCCACATCGACGGCCATGGCGATTTCAGCGCCAGCCATCGCCGCATCCCTGCGAAAGCGCAGCGGCGTTCCCACATGGTCGTGCCGGCCATTGATGCGCGCCTGCGGATAGCGGAAGTTTCCGGGAATGCCAGTGCATACAGCAACGGGAAGCTTGCTCTCCACCAGCGCCGGCGCCTGCTCGATATGCACCTCGAGGAAGCAATCGAGCGCCGCCGCCGACAATTCATGCGCACCGGAGGCGACGGCAGCCGGATCGGCGCCGCAATCGGCCATGTGCATCCTGAGCGGCCGCCCCGTATCGATGCGCGGTGACTGCAGCGCCGTTGCGGGGAGAGATCCAAGCGCCGCCCGGCTGCCGATGTAGGACACCTGAAACCAGATGCTCTCCTCGGCACGGATGCCCATCACCTCGATATCGCGGCGCGGCGAATACCCCAGCGCCCGCAAGGCCTCGATCACGACCAGCCCCGCGACGACACCCGCGGCCCCGTCGAAGTTGCCACCATGCGGCACGCTGTCGAGGTGAGAGCCCATGAGCACGCGCGGAAGGGTGCGGTCGGCGCCCGCCCACGTCGCATACGTATTGGCGGCGACATCCGTGCGTACCGGCAGACGCAGCGCCTTCCCGGTCTCGGCGAGCAAGGCGTGGGCGCGGTTCTCCCCGTCACCGTAGGTGTCGCGCATGATGCCACTGTCCGATGGACCGCATGCGGCAAGATCATCGAAAAGCTTCTGGACGAAGTCTCGCCGCTCGAGAACGGCACGCCGGATCATATCGGGAGAAGGCACGGGCATGAAATCTTGCAAGCCTCCGAGGACGTCTTCATTGCGCCCTCAGTAGCATTTCCGCACTTGGCATTCAAAGCAGCCGAACGTGCCGCGCGCGCTTCTCAGTGCATCAGGAACAAGGGCAGATCCGCCTGCTCGAGCGCCTCCTGGGTGACGCCGCCGAAGACAAGTTCCTGCAGCGCGCTCTTGCCGAAGCCACCCATGATCATCACGTCTGCCGAAAGCTCATGCGCCGTGCGCCGGAGCACCGCGAACGTCGAGCCCTTTTCTTTCTCAACCTCGTGGAAGCGGGGATGTGCGCCATGCCGCTTGAGATAAAGCATGAGGTCGCGCGGCGCAGCCGGCGCCTTTTCCTTCACGGTGACGACGACGACATCGTGGGATGCGGCAAGGATCGGCATGGCCGCACCGAGCGCATGGATGGCCTCTGGCGTCTCCTTCCAGCACAGCATCGGCTTGTCGAGCGCGCGCATGTGATGCCCGGACGGAACGACCAGCACGGGGCGACCGGAGCGCAGTAGCATTGTCTCCAGACGATCCTGCGGAAGGCCGTCGGATGTGGCAGGGCGTCCCATGATGACGAGGTCGTGGAAGCGTGCATGCCGCAGGATGCAATCGACCGGCGTACCCTCCCCCTCCACCCAGGATGCCGTGACCCGCGTGCCGTTGCGTCCGTCGACCCGCTCGATGCTGTGCTCGGTGCAGAATGCATCGAAACTGCGCAACGCCGCCTCCTGCCGGCTCTCCGCCCGCTGCTTGAGATCACGCAAGCCGGCGCCGATTGCGGCACCTCGGGCACTGCGCAGGTGCGGCGTGTTGAAGGCGGCATCCGCTGGGTCCACCAGCACGTGCAGGCCCGTGATGTGCGAGTTGCACTTGCGTGCGATGGTGAGCGCCGCTGCGAACACCGCCTTGTCGGTTTCGCTTCCGCCCACGGGAACCAAGATCGTCTTCACCTTGCTCTCCCACATCCGACTGTTTCGCAGGATGGAGAAGGAAACCGCAAGGAGACAGATGATGCTTTGACGCCGGTCAAAGCCCAGCGCCGCCTCAACTTGCGCTGTTTCCAACCCTCTTCGCTTTGCGGCGAGGGCTAGCTGCGCAGGTGGCAGGCAACCCAGTGCCCCTCGGAATCCTTTTTGAGTTCTGGACGCTCGGTCGAGCACAGGGGCAGTTTGCGGATTGGGCAGCGCGTGTGGAAGTGGCAACCCGTGGGCGGATTGATCGGGTTCGGCACGTCGCCCGTGAGCACGATGCGGGAGCGCTTCACCTTGGGGTCGGGAATGGGAACGGCCGAGAGCAGCGCTTCTGTGTAGGGATGGCGGGGATTGGTATAGAGCTTGGCAGCCGGCGCGATCTCCACCACGCGGCCCAGATACATGACCGCCACGCGCGACGAGATGTGCTCGACCACCGACAGGTCGTGCGCAATGAAGAGGTAGGTGAGGTTGAACTTGGCCTGCAGGTCTTCCAAGAGGTTGATGACCTGGGCTTGGATGGAGACGTCGAGTGCCGACACGGGCTCGTCGCACACGATGAGCTTAGGCTCAACGGCAAGGGCACGTGCGATGCCGATACGCTGGCGCTGACCACCGGAGAACTCATGCGGGTAGCGGCGGATATGATCAGGCTGCAGGCCCACGGTCTGCAGCAGGTCGGCGACGCGCGCATCGCGATCCGCCTTGGACTTGGCGAGGCCGTGGATCTTCAGCGCTTCGCCGATGATGGCGCCGACCGTCATGCGCGGGTTGAGTGAAGCGAAGGGGTCCTGAAAGATGATCTGCATGTCGCGGCACAGCGACTTGAATTTGTAGCGGTCGAGACGCGTGACATTCTGCCCCTCGAACCACACCTCTCCCGAGCTTGGCTCGATCAGGCGCAGAATGCAGCGCCCGGTGGTGGACTTGCCGCAACCGGATTCGCCGACGATGCCCAGCGTTTCGCCTGCAGCCACGTCGAACGAAACGCCGTCGACGGCGTGCACGTAATCAACCGTGCGCTGCAAAAGACCGCCGCGGACCGCAAAGCGCTTCGTAAGCGACTTGACCTGCAGCAGTGGTGCATCCGCCTTCGTGGTGATCGCCGCAGCGCCAGGTTTGGTGATGGTGTCGGTCATAGGATGCACGCCACCTTGTGGCCGGGAGCGACTTCGCGCAACGGCGGCTCGGCCTCGATGCACGCAGGCTGCGCGAAGCGACAACGCGCAGCGAAGCGACATCCGCGCGGAAGGTTGAGCAGGCTCGGCACCGTGCCGGCAATCGCTTCCAGCCGCGTCTTGTGCACCGCATCGCGGTCGATGCGCGGGATCGAGCGGATAAGGCCCTGCGTATAGGGGTGGCGCGGGTTGCCGAACAACTCCTCGACCGGCGCCTCTTCCACCACTTTGCCCGCGTACATGACGACGACGCGCTGCGTCACCTCCGCCACGACGCCCATGGCATGCGTGATAAGCATGATCGCCATGCCGAGCTTGGACTTGAGCTCTGCCAGAAGTTCGAGGATTTGCGCCTGAATTGTAACGTCGAGCGCGGTGGTGGGCTCGTCGGCGATGAGCAGCTTAGGATTGCAGGCAAGCGCCATGGCGATCATCACCCGCTGGCGCATGCCGCCGGAGAACTGATGCGGATAATCGTCGATGCGGCGCTGCGGATTGGAGATCTGCACGAGCGACAGCAGCTCGATCGTGCGCTCGCGCGCGGCCTTCCGCGACAGGCCCTCGTGCTGCAGCAGCACCTCCATCAGCTGGTCGCCGATGGTGTAGACAGGGTTGAGCGACGTCATCGGCTCCTGGAAGACGATGGCGATCTCCTTGCTGCGGATGGCATCGAGTTCCTTCGGGCTCATCGGCACCAGGTCGCGGCCCTGATAGAGGATGCGGCCAGCCACGATCTTGCCGGGGGGCATGGCGATGAGCTTCAGCACCGTCATCGCCGTAACCGTCTTGCCGCAGCCGGACTCTCCTACGATGCCAACCGTCTCGCCGCGGTGGATCTTGATGTCGACCCCGTCGACCGCCTTCGCGATGCCGTCGTCGGTGAAGAAATGCGTCTTCAGCCCTTCGATATGCAGAAGCGGCGCGGTTTCCATGATGCCCATCACAGTACCCGCCGCGGATCGAGGGCGTCCCGGAGGCCGTCCCCGATGAAGTTGATGGACAGCACCGTCAGGAAGATGGCCGTGCCCGGGATGAGGGCGTAGTGGGGCGAACTGTCGAGGTAGTCCTTCGCGTCGAAAAGCATGCGGCCCCATGTGGGAATATCAGGCGGGAAGCCGAGCCCCAGGAACGAAAGCGTCGATTCCGCGATGATGGCTGCAGCGACTTCGATGGTTCCGGCCACGATCACAGGACCCAACGCATTCGGAAGAATATGACGCATCACCTGGCGCACGCGCGAAGCACCGAGTGCGCGCGCTGCCTCTACGAATTCCTTCTCCCGCAGCGAAAGGAACTGCGCGCGCACGAGGCGGGCGACGGGCATCCACTTCAAGCCGCCGATGACGATCACCACCATGATGAAGATGCCGACCTCAAGCCCGAAGATGGCCTTGAGTGTATCGCGGAAGAGATAGATCACGAGCAACAGCAACGGCAGTTGCGGCAGGGAGAGGAACAGGTCCGTGAGCCACGTGAGGGCCGCGGAGATCCAGCCTTGCGCCATGCCGGCGATGGCGCCGATCAGCACCCCAATCACCAGCGCGACGGTCATCGCTGCAAGGCCGACCGCCAGCGAGATCCGCCCGCCATAGATCATGCGGGCGAGCAGGTCTTGTCCCAAGTCGTCGGTCCCGAAGGGATGTTCCCACGATGGCCGCGCGAGCCTGGCCGTGAAGTCGATCTCATTGATTGGCACGCGCCAGATGTATCCGCCAAACAGCACCGCGAGGATGATGAGCGCCAGCGCGAACAGGCTTGCGACCGCCAGCCGATGCTTGCGGAAGCGCCGCCACGCGTCCTTCCACGGCGATATGACCGGCCGCGGCGCCGTTGCTGCTGCCGCCGCGGGAAGCGCCGGTTCAACTGAACTTGATGCGGGGGTCGAGCCAGCCATAGAGGAGATCTGCGATCAGGTTGAAGAGGACGACGAGGCACGAGAACACGAACGTCACGGCCATGATGACGGGCGTGTCGTTGGCGAGAATTGAGCTTATGAGCAGCGAGCCGATGCCCGGGATGCGGAAGATCTGCTCCGTCACGATGGCACCGCCGAACAGCGCGGGCATCTGCAGCGCCACAAGCGTGACGACCGGTATCATGGCATTGCGTACGACGTGCCTGAGGACGACTCGGCGCTCGCCCAGCCCCTTGGCGCGCGCGGTGGTGACGTAGTCGAGCCGGATCACGTCGAGCACTGCCGAGCGCACATAGCGCGTCATGGAGGCGGCCTGGAACAGTGCCAGCACCGTGATGGGCATAATGGCCTGACGAAAGTTCTCCCAATACCACCGCCAGCCCGTGGCCGAGAGATCGGAACGGTAGACGAAGGGCAGCCAGTCGAGCCAGATCGAGAAGATCAGGATCAGCACCAGCCCGGTGAAGAAGGTGGGCAGAGAGAAGCCGATGAAGGCGAAGGTGTTGGCGATCTGGTCGAAGATCGAATAGGGCCGCCGCGCAGCGTAGACACCGACCGGCAGGGCAATCAGCAGCGCCAGCACTTGTGCCATGCCGATCACGAACAAGGTGGCCGGGATGCGCTGCAGAATGAGGGTATCGACATTAATACGGCTGACGAACGAGAAGCCCCAGTCTCCCTGCAGCATGGCGAACAGCCAGCGCCAGTAGCGCACGAAAACCGGATCATCCAGCCCGAACTTCTGCCGCAGCGCCGCCGCCACCTCCGGCGGCACATTCGGGTTCGCGGCGAGTTCCGAGAACGGATCGCCTGGAGCCAACGCGAGCACCACGAACAGCACCAGGCTGATCCCAAGCAGGCTTGGGATGGCGATGAGGAGCCGCCTGATCAGGTAGTGCCCCATCGCTCAACCCTTCACTTTCACACGACGCGCCGGCACCGCGGCAGGGCCCCGCACGCGCTTACGCCTCCCGGTACCAGCTTGCGAGGCCGGAGAGGTTGCTGTCCCAACCGCTGAAGAGCGTCCGCAGCGTGAGGGATGCAGCCTGCACCATCGGGCGATAAACGACCGGGATCACCGCCACGTCATCGATGACCATGTCGTGGGCCTCGATGAGCATGGCCGCGCGCTTAACCGGGTCGAGTTCACGGCCCGCCTCAGCAAACAGCTTGTCGAACGCCGGATTTTGATAGCGCGTGTAGTTCCGCGCCTGCCACTTGTTGTCCTTCGACTTGATATCCGTCGAAAGGAATTGGCCCAGGAACTCCTGCGGATCGGGTGCGGGCTGCGTTGTCGTGAACATTTGGATGTCGGTGTAGAACTTGGAATAGGTATCGGGATTGCCGACATCCGAAGAGAAGAACACCGAGGCCACGATCGACTTCAGCTCGAGGTCGATGCCGGCCTTCTGGCAGGCCTGCTTGATGATCGCCTGCGTCTTCTGGCGCGGGGCGTTGATGGACGTCTGGAAGACGAATTTGAGTTTCTTGCCATCCTTTGCCCGGATGCCATCGGATCCCTTCGCCCAGCCCGCATCGTCCAGAATTTTGTTTGCCTTGTCGATGTTGAACTCGAACGTCTTCTTCGAGCGGAACCGATCAGGCTTGTTGACGAAGGCGGCCGTGGCAGTGCCCGTGCGGCCATAGATGAACTTCTCCACCGCGTTGCGATCGACCAGGAGGTTCAGCGCCTTCCGAACCGCGGGATCGCTGAGCGTGGGATGCTTCGTCTTGAGGCTGGAGCGCTCGCCATCCACTTCCGTCCAGGGATCGGTGAAGTTGATACCGATATGCTCGATATTGCCGCCCCCGACGATGATGATCTTGCCCTTGCCGTTCTGTTCCAGCTTCAGGAGGATCTCGTCTTCGACTTGCATGTTCCAGGCCATGTCGAACTCGCCGGTCTGGATGACTGCGCGTGCCGCCGACACGGCATCACCACCGCCCTTGATTTCGACGGTGTCGAAATAGGGCTTGTTGGCGATGTGATAGTTCGTGTTGATCTCGCCTTTGAGGAGATCGCCCGGCTTGAAGTCAACGAACTTGAACGGACCGGTGCCAACAGGCTTCAGGTTCGCCGGCGCATCACGCGACTTGGCGCCCGTGAACCCCTCGAACTGATGCTTCGGGATGATCATGCCGAAGATGCCGACGAAGGCCTGGGCCCAGAACGGCGTCGGCTTATCGAAGGTGATCTTGACGGTGAACCCGTCGATTTTCTCGACCTTGATGTCCTTGTAGACCGCGATGGTCGTGGCGGCAGTGGCGGGGTCTTTCGCGTATTCCCAGTTGAACACCACGTCGTCGGCAGTGAACGGCTTGCCGTCGTGCCACTGCACGCCCTGTTTGAGCTTCCACACAACGCTGAGACCGTCTTTGGCAAGGCCGCCATTTTCGACAGTCGGGATCTCGGCCGCGAGGATGGGCACCAGATCTCCGTCTGCGTCCCAGCCGGCGAGTGGCTCGTAGAACACACGGCTGCCGTCCTGGTCTTTCGTGCCGACGGCGAAGTGTGGGTTGAGTAGCGTGGGGCCTTGCCAGTAGAGGATCTTGAGCGGACCGCCGCCGCCGCGCTTCGTGGGCTTGTATTCGAATTTGGTCTGGGCGACAGCGACACCGGAGTGCGTCAGCATCTGGGCGGCAAGAGGTGCCGATATGCCTAGCGCCAGCATGCGCGAAACGAAGGTACGTCGGGAAACTTTTCCTGCGCCGACGGCGGCAATCATATTACGAAGCTGTTTCTCGTTCATAGCACCCATCCCATTTGAAAAGCGGGCTCTTGCCGGCCCGGCGCAAGGGTCCCTTCGCTTTCAATTTGGACCAGTTGGCCAAGCGACTGTCAACGCTCTATCGGTGGCGACAGCGGCACCCCGTTTGGCGCTCGAAACCTGCGCCCCACCGTCATCGTGCTCTAGAGCAGGGCATTTCCTGGCCTCGCGGCAGGCAAAGTGCTTCGCTCACATCCACCCCGGATGGAAATTCCGTGCGCCTTTGCCAATGCGCGTAAACCATGTGAGACGAATTCCGATGCCGCAGCGCAAAAGTGCCGCAATGGGCCGAAGCCCTGTGCCATGTCAGGCCCGAACCCTGAGATCGAGTGTCATAGGATAATCATCATTGATGCGGGCGGGCGCAGGGGCGATAGGGCCAGCGGTGTGTCCGCCGGCCTCGAAGCGGGCAAGCCGGCGACCTTCGGCTTCGTAGGCGTTGATGGGGAAGATGCTGAAATTGCGCCCGCCAGGGTGGGCGACGTGATACCGGCACCCCGCCACGGCACGACCAGTCCAGGTGTCGACGAGATCGAACACGAGCGGCACGTGCGGTCCGATGTGGGGATGCAGCACCGAGGCTGGCCACCAGGCGCGGAAGCGCACACCCGCCACGCGTTCCCCGTCTCGGCCCGTGCCCGCGAGCGGAAGCTGGCGCCCGTTGCATGTCACGACGTAGCGGTCGCCAATGGCACCGCGCAGCTTTACCTGCACCCGTTCGAGCGACGAATCCACATACCTCGCGGTGCCGCCGACGACACCTTCCTCGCCCAGGACATGCCAGGGCTCCAGCGCCTGCCGCAGTTCGAAATGGATGTCGCCGCGCGACAACGCGCCAAGACTGGGGAAGCGAAACTCGAAATGCGGCTCGAACCAGCCGAGTTCGATCGGCAGGCCGTGGACGCGGAGATCCTCCACCACATCCGCGAAATCGGCCCAGACATAATGGGGCAGCATGAAGCGATCGTGCAGCGCGGTGCCCCAGCGGGCTAGCTTCTGCCGGTAGGGGCGCTCCCAGAAGCGGGCGATCAAGGCGCGGATCAGGAGCTGCTGGGCGAGACTCATGCGCGCGTGCGGCGGCATCTCGAACGAGCGGAACTCGACGAGACCCAGCCGCCCTGCAGGTCCATCTGGCGAATAGAGTTTGTCGATGCAGATCTCGGCGCGGTGCGTGTTGCCCGTCACGTCGACGAGAAGATGCCGGAACAGCCTGTCCACGAGCCACGGCGCGATATAGCCCTGGCTGGGATCTGGAATGGCCGCGAGCGCGATCTCGAGCTCGTAGAGGCTTTCGTGGCGGGCTTCGTCGACGCGGGGAGCCTGGCTCGTCGGCCCGATGAAGAGCCCGGAGAACAAGTACGACAGGGAAGGATGGTTCTGCCAGAAGGCAATGATGGAGGCGAGCAGGTCCGGCCGGCGCAGGAACGGGCTGTCGGACGGCGTGGCACCGCCGATGACAACGTGATTGCCGCCGCCGGTGCCGGTGTGCTTGCCATCGAGCATGAACTTTTCGGTCGAGAGCCGGGTGAGCCTTGCCTCGTCGTAAAGGGCCGTCGTGATATCGACCGCCTCGCCCCAGGTGCGCGCCGGTTGCACGTTGACCTCGATGACGCCAGGGTCCGGCGTCACCTTCACCACGCTGATGCGCGGATCAGGCGGAGGCGTGTAGCCTTCGACGAGCACAGGGAGAGACGTCACCCGCGCCGTCTCCTCGATGGCCGCGAGAAGGGCGGCATAATCCTCGGCATCCGAAACGGGCGGCATGAACACGCACAGTTTCCCCTCCCTTGGTTCAATCGCAAGAGCCGTGCGCACGGCCCCGCCGATATCGCCTGGGCCCTGGGCGGGGGCTGGCGGGGCTGCAAGCGTTACGGCGCGCCGCCGCTGCATGAGGACGCGTCGCTCCGGCAATGGCGGGGCTTCCGCGAACGGATCACGCGGCAGCACGTGCGGATAATCGACGGACGGAAGCGCCGGCAGCGCATTGAGCGGCAGGCGGAAGCCCGCAGGGGAATCGCCCGGCACCAGGAACAGCTTGTTGCGGCGAAGCGACCAGCGTTCCGTCACCCAGCGCCGCCCGAGGTCTGCGGCGTGCCAGACCTGGATCGGCAGCACGTAGCTCACCGGCTTGTCGAAGCCGTTGTCGATCAGGGAGATGAGCCGCTGGCGCTCTGCCGCGTCTTCCATCTTGCTCGTCTTGGCCTCGACGTTGACCGGTAGCTTCTGCTCGACGAGCATGAAGTAACCGGCATCCTCGTAGGCCGGGATGCCGCTTTCGGCCGGAAGGCCCAGCTGGTTACACAGCTGGGCCATGAACACCTGCGCATTCTCGACGGTGGCAGGCTTCTCCGGCTTCTCCCGGGCAATGAGGTTCTTGTCCTCCCACAACGGCTGGCCATCGGTGCGCCAATAGAGCGCGAACGCCCACCGCGGCAGCGGCTCGCCCGGATACCACTTGCCCTGGCCGTAATGCAGCAATCCACCGGGAGCAAAGCGATCGGCGAGCCGGCGCGCGAGGACGTCGGCATAGTGCCGCTTGTCGGGACCAACCGCGGCCGTGTTCCATTCGGCGCCTTCCATGTCGTCGGCCGAGACGAACGTGGGCTCGCCTCCCATGGTGAGCCGCACGTCGCCGCTTGTGAGGCGGGCATCGATCGCCTCGCCAGCCTTGAGGATGTGCTGCCACGTCTCGTCACTGTAAGGCTTCGTCACGCGCGGGCGCTCCCGGCTGCGCACCACCTGCATCGTGAACGAGAAGTCGACCTCAGCCTTTTCGTGAGCGCCCGTGATCGGCGCAGCGGATATGGGATGCGGCGTGGCTGCCAGCGGGATATGCCCCTCCCCTGCGAGCAGGCCCGATGTGGGGTCAAGGCCGATCCAGCCCGCACCTGGGATATAGACTTCCGCCCAGGCGTGCAGATCGCAGAAATCGACCTCGGTGCCGGAGGGCCCATCAAGCGATTTCACGTCCGGCGCCAGCTGGATCAGGTAGCCAGAGACGAAGCGCGCGGCGAGGCCGAGGTGCCTCAGGATGTGAACCAGAAGCCAACCGGAGTCGCGGCACGAGCCGGAGGCGAGCTTGAGCGTATCCTCCGGCGCCTGCACGCCGGGTTCCATGCGCACGAGATAGCGGATGTCGCGTTGCAGGTTGCGGTTTATGTCGCACAGGAAGTCGATCGTGCCACACCTGTCGCGCTTGATGCCTGCAAGATACTGCGCCAGCAGCGGCCCGGGCTTCTCCACCTCCAGATAGGGCAGCAGGTCCTGCGCCAGCACCTTCTCGTAGCTGAAGGGATAGTCCTTGACGTAGTCCTCCACGAAGAAGTCGAACGGGTTGATGATCGCCATGTCCGCGACCACGTCAACCGTGACGCCGAACTCCGTCACGGGATCAGGCATCACGATGCGGGCGAGGAAATTCCCGAACGGGTCCTGCTGCCAGTTGATGAAGTGCTTTTCGGGCTCGATCTTGAGCGAGTAGCTGACGATCCCGGTACGGCAGTGCGGGGCGGGCTTCAGCCGGACGACCTGGGGCCCCATGCCGATGCGGCGGTCGTACCGATAGCGCGTGGTATGTGTGAGCGTGACCTGGATCGACATCTGTTGGCGCGCATGCCCCCGAATTCGCGCGCCCTCGCGAACCGGCGCACGCCTCAAGCGTTATCAAGCGCGACCTGGACGGACAAGCGGAGGCCATACTGCCGGCTGAAAAATTGGCATGATTGCAAGAAATGCGGGCAGTTGGATGCAGACTTCCCCTTCGTTGTGCAATGTTTAGGCAAAGGGACTTTGACAAACGCAGCACCCCGGCGTCAGTTGCCCCCTCAGACCGCGACTGGATGGTTCATGGAGAAATTCGCCTGCACCCGGTGCGGCTACGCCGTCTACTTTGAGAACGTGCGCTGCCTCAACTGCAAGAGCGCCTTGGGCTTTCTGCCCGAGGCGCGGCAGATGGTGGCCGTCGCCCCAGAGCCGGACGGATCACTGAAGGCCCTGGGGCGCCCCGTGCCTTCCCTGCCGCTCGCGTTTTGCAAGAATGCCGCGCAGGGCGCCTGCAATTGGCTGACGCAGAAAGGCGAAGGCACGGGTTATTGTGCAGCCTGCGTACTCAACCGCACCATTCCCAACCTCGCCGAAGGTGGCAACCTGGCCGCATGGCGCGAGGTGGAACGGGCAAAGAAGCGGCTCGTCTACTCGCTGCTGCGCTATCAGTTGCCCATGGACGCCACCCGCTGGGGCAAGGGCAGACTGGCCTTCGACTTCCTCAAGGACGGCACGACGGGGCACCTCGACGGCGTCATCACCATCGACATCATGGAGGCCGATGCGGTCGAGCGCGAGCGGCAAAGGACCTACTTCGGCGAGCCGTTCCGTACCCTGCTTGGCCACCTGCGGCACGAAAGCGGCCATTTCTACTGGATGGTCCTGGTGGAAGCCGCACAGCGGCTGCAGGGTTTTCGCATGCTCTTTGGCGACGAGCGCCAGCCCTACGGAGAGGCTCTTGCGCGCCATCACGCCAACGGCCCGCCGTCCGACTGGGCGCAGCACTACGTCTCTGCCTATGCGAGCGCACATCCTTGGGAAGACTGGGCCGAAACCTGGGCGCACTACCTGCACATCGTCGATGCCATCGACACTGCGGAAGCCGAGGCGATCCGCTATCTGGACGGCCCGCGGCCTTTCTGGGGGATCGGGTCGCGCCGCTACGACAGCTACACGAACGTCGACTTCAACGATCTCATGAAGCGCTGGATCAACCTGACGCTCGCCCTGAATAACCTCAGCCGCAGCCTGGGCCGGCCGGATTTCTATCCCTTCGTGGTACCGGCTGCTGCCTACCAGAAGCTCGAGTTCATCCACATGGTCGTGCACGGCAAGCGGCCGCAGTAGCCAGACCTTCTAGCCGATGAGCGAGGGCAGCCACGTCGCTATCCCTGGCACGAGAATGAGCAGGATCAAGAGCACGATGCTCATGATCACGTAGGGCACCACGGCCTGGAAGATGTGCCCCATGGTCACCTGCGGGGGCGCAACACCCCGCATCGTCATCAAGAGCAGCCCGTGCGGCGGCAGCAGCAGCCCAAGCTGCATGCAGATGAGAAACAGCACACCGAACCAGATCGGATCGATGCCGAGCCGCTGCACGATGGGCATGAACACCGGCAGCGTGATCAGCATCATGCTCACCTGGTCCACGAAGATGCCGAGGAAGATCAGGATCGCCATCATCAAAGCGACGAGGGCAAGTGGCGGCAGGCCTTGGCCCAGGATCGCGCCGACCAGGCCCTCCGTCGCCCCGGAAAAACTCAGGATCTGCGAGAAGGTCGTGGCACCCAGGATGATGAAAAGGATCATGCCGGAGATGGCGGTAGTACCCTTCAGGGCTTTCCAGAGCGCAGAGAACGTCAGCGCGCGATAGAGCGCTGCCATGACGATCGTCGCGAAAGCACCAAGGGCCGCAGATTCTGTCGGCGTGGCAATCCCGCCGGACATGGCACCGACGACGACGGCAAAGATACCGACCAGCGGAATGACATAGAGCAGGAGTAGCTGCCAGCTCTCCCAACGCGAGCGGGTCTCCATCGGCGTGGGCGGGGCGAGCGCGGGGTTGAGCTTCGCGCTGACGACGATATAGGCGACGAAGGCCACCGACAGCATCAGGCCCGGCATGATGCCGCCGATGAGCAGCTTTGAGATCGAGATGCCGGACAAACTGCCCAGCAGCACCGTGAGCGCCGAGGGCGGGATGAGCATGTCGACGGCGCCGATGGCCATGATCGGGCCGGTGGCCATGGCCGGGTGATAGCCGCGCGCCAGCATCACGGGCAGCATCAGGGAGCCGAGCATGGCCGTCGTCGCGATGGTCGACCCGGAGATGGCGGAGAAAACGGTGCCGGCGACGACCGCCACGACCGCGAGGCGCCCCGGCACGCGCCGGATGAGCCGCTCCACCCCGTCGATCACTTTCAGCGCGATGCCGGTGTGGAACAGCACCTCGCCCATCAGGATGAACAGCGGGATGGGGGTGAGCGAGAAGTTCATCACCGAGACGATGCTGTTGCGCACGGCCTGCGCGAGGCCAGGCTCACCGCCGAGAAAGGCCCAAGCCCCCACGATATTGATGGCGATGAAGGACAGCGCCACCGGCATGCCGAGAAAGAGCAGGGCCGTCGACCCGCCCAGAAGCAGCACCGCCGCAAGCTGCCAGGACATCACTTGGCCCCGTTGTTGGCAGCCTCGGTCACGATGCGCTCACCGCCTCGACGCGCGGACCGCGCTCCCCCACCGCAAGCCGGTGCATGCGGAAGAGAAACTCGATGGCGAATAGCGCGAAGGCCACAGGCATGGGCACCAGCAGCCACCACTCGGGCAGCACGAGCGTCTTGATGCTGACGGAGCCAGCCATGTAGCTCTCCAATGTCACACGGCTGCCGTACCATACGAAGTAGAGGCAGCAGGCGAGGCCGAGAATGTCGCTGACCCACTCGAGTATCCATGCAACGCCACGCGGAATGGCGCGCAAGAGAATGTCGACACGGATATGCTGGCCCTGCCGCAGCAGCCACGGCCCCGCCAGCAGCGTGACGAGATAGAGGATGTCCTCGGACACCTCATTGCTCCAGGCAAGGCCCTTACTGCCGACATTCCGCAAGCTCACGTCCGCGACGATAATGAGCATCATGGCCAGCACGAGAACGCAGGCGAGGCCCATCATCAAGTCGAGGATACGGCCAAAGCTGCGAGACAACGTGAACATGGTGCGCTGGGCCTCAACGCCGGTTGATCAGGGCTTCTGAGAAAACAGCTCCTTGAGCTTGGCACCGTGCTCGGGGCTCTGCTTGACGATGCCGGCCCAGCCCGCTTCGTAAGCCTTGGCGCGATAGCCTTCCGCGTCCGTCCCGGTGAACGTGATCACCTGGATGCCGGCCTTGGCCTGGTTCGCCGTTTCCTCGGCATTGTACTTCGCCCAGTCTGTTGCCGACGTCTCGAGCCACTGGGCGGCATCCGTCAGCACCTTTTTCTGCGCGTCGTTGAGCTTGTCCCAGGTCGCTTTGTTGAACAGAACGCCGACCTCGACGCTATAAAAACCCGGGTCGACCCGATACTTTGTCTTCTCGTGCCAGCCGAGATCGAAGATGCCATGGATTGGCCAGCCGTAGCCGTCGACCACGCCACGCTCGAGCGCCGTGTAGACCTCACCCGGCGCCGTCTGCACCACTGTACCTCCGAGACTTGCGAAGAAGTCGCGATAGACGGGCGTGATGCGCAGCTTCAGGCCCGTGAGATCAGGCTTCGTCACCGGCTTGGTGAGATAAAGATGAAACGGCGTCTTGTCCGTCTGACGGGCGAGATAGAGGGCGTTGAGCTTCTGCGCGTAGAGTTGCTGCATGTACGCGAAGCCGGGGGACTTGCGCAGATCCGCCAAGGGCAGATCGACAAGCTTCCAGGCGTCCGCCTCGGGCATCAGGTTGGTGTAGAAGGCGCCCGTGACACTGGCGATATCCACGACGCCGTTCTTGAGCGCGTTGCCGACCTCGAACGGCGGCATCGCCTTCGGACCGCCGATGAAGTTGATCTTGATGCTGCCCTTGCCGGCCTCGTTCACCTTGTCGATGAAGGCGACGAAGCCCTTCGTGTAAGCCGTCTGCTCGGCGAAGCCGGCGATGGCCTTGAGGGTGACCTCCTGCGCCGAGGCCGTCCCGGCCATCGCGCCCAGGAAGGCGAAGAAGGCAGCGCCGTAAAGCGCCAAGCGGCGGAAACCTGCACAATCCACTCGTCCCTCCCGGCGGGCCTGCCCGCACATGATGTTTCGCATTTGAAATTTCTTCCGGACGATAGCAAACGGCGGCGCGAATTCAAGGCGCGAAGGCTACGGGCTGCCCCTTAGGGAGCCCAAGTGACGACCCGCCGCTCCAGCAGCTCGATGGCATAGAACAGCAGCACGCTGATGATGGTGAGCAGAATGATGGCCGCGAAGGCGAGCGGCGTCTGCGCCTGGGCCGTCGAGATCAGGATGAGGTAGCCGAGCCCCCGCTGAGCCGCGACAAATTCTGCGATCACTGCACCGATGACGGCAAACGTGATGGCGATCTTGCAGCCGGTGAACAGGTAGGGCAGCGCCACAGGAAGTCGGAGGCGGCGGAACGTGATGCCCGGTCGTGCCTTCAGCGAGCGCATGAGGTCGAGCATCGGTTTCGGTGCCGCCTCGAGGCCGGCGACGACATTGACCAGGATGGGGAAGAAACAGACGAGCACGACGATCACGATCTTAGGAAGCTCTCCAAGGCCGAACCACAACGTCACGAGAGGCGCGAGCGCCACTTTCGGTATCGACTGCAAGCCCAGCACGATCGGGTAGAGAATCCGCCGGGGCAGCTCGGTGAAGGCGATTATACCAGCGAGCGGGAGGGAGAGGATAAGTGCGATCAAGAAGCCGCCTATGGTCTCGACCAGCGTCACGAGGCTGTTGGTGGCAAGCTCCGGTGCCCACGCGATCGAAGCCGTGGCGATGGCCGATGGCGCGGGCAGGATCCATCCGGGGATGGCAAATATACGGGTTGCAAGCTCCCAGAGCAGCACGAGGACCACATAGACGACGGGCGTGACCGCCGCGCTCAGCCAGGATCTGGCGCCAGGTTCGGCCATGGCGCTAATGCCCCTCCGGCTTGAATATCAG
>JBDHTJ010000057.1:0-27108 GCA_039808585.1 Hyphomicrobiaceae bacterium
TCGGTGTTCAGGTTCAGCAGCGTGTACATCGGCAGCGGCTGGTTGTTCTGGATCACCTTGCCGGTGGTGTAGAGATGCGCCTTGGGCCGCAGGATGTGCCCGCCGTCGATGCCGTTGGCCTTGGTGCCGAGCGCCATGTTGTCCCGCGTGGCACCCCACGAGGCCTGCTTCAGCACCTCCATCTCCGGCAGGCCGTGCTTGTCGAAGAAGCCTTTCTCTTTCGCGATGATGAGCGGCGAAGCATCGGTCAATGCGATGTAGCCGAGCTTCGTGCCTTTCACTTCGGGGCCGGCGCCCCAGGCGACGTGGGCGCCGCCGATGAAGCTGGCTTTCGCAGCGGCGATCACAGCCGCAGTACTGCCCGACGCTTTCAGGAAGCGGCGGCGGGAGAGAGTGGCGTTTGGCTTGCGGCTGGTCATGCTGTGGTCCTCTTCCAGGTCCCCTGGTGCAGCGAGCAGGCACAAGCCCTTTCGCCAATAAAAAAGCCGCGTGCCTGAAGCTGCGCCGTGAAGCGCACTTTCCCCAGGTCAGCGGCGTTGCTTGTGGCCCTTCGTTGAGCCGGGCGACGCGCAAGGCGCCGCCGTTCGATCCCTCTTCAATCAAGGATCGTGCCAACTGAGGGCGCGCACGGATCTGCGCGGTTTTTCAGGGGATTGAAGCGAAGTGCAGATGCAGCCGATCACACACCTGCTGCTGGCGGCCTATGCAGAGCTGCGCACACGCGGCTGTTTTTTTGTGCAGTGCGCAATGAGGCGCCAACGCTTTCGCGCGACGCCGTCGCTCACACGGACCGGCGGATCTGCCAGGGCGCGAGATGCCCGGCAATGTCGTCGTCACGGAACGCAGGCCCCGCAAAAGCCCCGACGCCATCGATGGGCGCCTGCAGCGTCATGGCTCCGTCATTCCGCACGAAGCGGTCGAAGAGGTCTGGGCGGAACACGGCCTTGGCGTCGCGCAGCAGCTCCGCCGACAGAGGCGCTTGGCCCCACCGCACCATCTGCGCGTAGAGCCACGCCGCCTGCACCGGATTGGGCCGCGCAGCCCCCTCGCGACCGATGAGCAGATAATGATCGCTGCTCCGGACGGTGCCGTCTGGCGCGACTTTCAGCCGTCCCTCGAGCGTACGCAGGATCACCTCCGGCGCTACGCCGATACGGTTCGGTGCACTCAGTATCCGCGCCACTTCCTTGTGGTTGGCCGGCTCTTCCGCAAACATCGCCGCCTTGTGGTGCGCCCGTATCAGCGCGCCCATGACGTCAGGATTGCGCTCCGCCCAGGACGCGCGCATGGCGAGCACCTTCTCCGCCGCCCGCTCCAGGATCTCCGATACGAAATGCAGGATGTGCGCGATGCCGAGATCGACGGCCACCGAGTTCCAGGGCGCCCCGACGCAGAAAGCATCGACCTGCCCCTTGGTGATGCTGTCCACCATGAACGGCGGCGGCAATACCACGAGGCGAACATCCTCGTCGGGATCGACGCCGCCTGAAGCCATCCAGAACCGCAGCTGATAATTGTGCGTCGAATAGGGGAACGTCATGCCGAACGTCAGCGGCTCTTTGCCTTCCCGCTTTCGCCGCGCGACCACACGCGCCAGCGCCGCCGCCGTCACGCCGGGCTTTGTCGCATCCCCGTCGGCCTCCGCGATGATGGCCTGGTAGAGCGCCGTCGTCACCGTGATGGCATTGCCGTTGACCCCGAGATTGAAGGGCGCGATCAGCGGCGCACGGAAATGGCCAAGCCCCAGCGACGACGCGATCGCCACTGGCGCCAGCAGGTGCGCGGCATCGAACTGTCCGATGTTGAGCCTGTCGCGCACGTTCGACCAGGAAACCTCGCGCACCAGTTCGATCTGCAGGCCTTCCGCCGCCGCAAAGCCCTTGTCCACCGCCACGATCAGGGCCGTCGCATCGGCCAGCGGGATATACCCGATGCGGAGCTTTTCGGAGGAACCGGCTGTGGGCGATGTCGGCATGGGACCGGCTCAGCCTTTCAAGAGATCAAATGTATTCACAAGCCCCTCGGCGACATCCACGATGCGTTTGCCAGAGCTCATGGCCGTCTTGCGCAGCAGCGCGTAGGCAGCCTCTTCGTCGAGATCGCGGCTCTTCATCAGGATGCCCTTGGCCTTCTCGATCACCTTGCGATCTTTCAGCGCGCTTTTCGTCTCTTCCAATTCCGTGCGCAGGCGCTCGAACGCATTGAAGCGCGAGATCGTCATGTCGAGGATGGAGCGTACATGCTCCTTCTTCAGGCCATCGACGATGTAGGCGCTCACACCCGCCTCGATCGCCGACGTGATGGTATCGCGATCGGAATGGTCGACGAACATCGCCACCGGTCGGCGCACGATGCGCGACACCTGGAACATTTGCTCCAGCACGTCGCGGCGCGGATTTTCCAGATCGATGATGATGACGTCGGGGTCGAGCGTGTAGATGCGCTCGAGAAGGCCCGTCGCGTCGTCGAGCACCATCACGTCGTTGAAGCCGGCGTCCTTCAGGCCCGCTTCGAGGATGGCGCGCCGGATCGGGTTCTCGTCGATGACGAGCACTTTGAGCGGGGCATCGGGCGAGGGCGATGGCAAGGCGTCTGGCACCACGGTGTCTGATGCCAGAAGCTTACCTGCTTCGCCGACCCACGCAATTGGGAACCCGTGCCGCGGCGTGAGGCATCTGCTGCTTTTTGCAGCTTGAACTCAGCTGAAGGTCGCAAGCCCGTTGTTCAGGACGATGACGTCACGCTCCACCACGCGCGCCCGAAACGACGCCTGTCCCTTGCCGGTCCAGATCTCCGTACGGATCGTCTCTCCAGGATAGACGGGTGAGGAGAAGCGGACTTTCAGGCTGGAAAGCCGCGCCGCATCGTTGCCGCAGCACGCCTTGAGGATGGCGCGGCCGGCGACGGCATAGGTGCACAGCCCATGCAGGATCGGTGCTTTGAAGCCACCTTTCGCGGCCACTTCGGGATCGGCATGCAGCGGATTGCGATCGCCGCACAGCCGATAGATGAGCGCCGCGTTGGCAGCCGTCTTGATGTCCACCTTGATCTGCGGCTCTCCCGCGGGAAGCGCATGCGGCTCGGGCTGCGGCCCGCTCTTGCCGCCGAAGCCGCCATCGCCGCGCAGCATCGTCGTCGAGGCCATGGTGGCGATCTTGTCGCCCGTGGCCTTGTCGAACAGCGTGCGTTCCGAATAGAGCACGGCGCCCTTGTCGGCACCCTTGTCCAGGATGTCGGTCACGCGTCCCTTGCCGACGATGGTGCCGGCCGCCGGCAGCGGCTTGTGCAGCGTCAGCGACTGCTCGCCGTGCAGGACTTTCGCGGCATTGACGCCCGTTTCCTTGTTGCCGAGCCAGAAGCCCGGATATGCAATCACCACTGCCATCGTCGGCAGCGCCTGCAGGTTCTTCTCGTAGACGAACTTGAGATCGTCGGGCTCCGCCGCAGGGTCGGATGCGCAGCCGGCGCCCAGCGCATACAGCATCGTATCCTTGTCGGTGTAGGCGTGCTCGATCTCGGGGAACTTCCAGTTGAGCAGCTTGTTTGGATCGATGGCCATCGCGCGTTCCTCTCGTTGTCTTGCTTCTCCGCACTGGTAGCCCTGCGCCGCACACGCTGCAATGTGCGGTGGGCATCGGAAAAAGACTTCGGCAATGCGAACGGCGCTCGCGGGCCCGCCTGCGGATGCGCCCCGGCAATCACCCCGAGCCCCCTATGTGCTCTCCGCCGCGCTTCCTATGTTCTGTGCGCACGGGGCTCCCCTGGGCCGGCCCCGGGTGCCATGCCGGTCAAGCTGCCGCCCGCAAAATTGCGCGCCCTTCAACTTTTTTCGCCGCCCCTCTTGCAGTCATTGCCTTCTGATGCCATCTATGTAAAAGTAATAAACATTGACATTGAAACTGCGACTTTGAAACTGAACCACTGGATCACAGCCTGAAAGGACTGATGGCGATGTCTGACGTTGCTGCGCGGATCGACGACTTCGGCAGGCCAGCATGGATCGCACTCATGGTGATTGGCTTCATCGTCTTCTGGCCGGTGGGGCTTGCGATCCTGGCCTACATCATATGGAGCGGACGGATGGGCGGATGCGGACGTTATCGGGACGTGAGTGAATGGCGTGACCGCGCGGCAGAACGCTGGGAACGCAAGCGTGAACGCTGGGAGCGCCGCTGGGGAAACCCGTCGCTGCGCCCCTCCGGCAACCGCGCCTTCGACGAATACCGCGAGGACGCGTTGCGCCGGCTCGAGGATGAAGCGCGTGAATTCAAGGATTTCCTGGAGCGTCTGCGTCACGCCAAGGATCGCGCCGAGTTCGACGAGTTCATGAAGGAGCGCCGCAACAAGGGCCCTGGCCCGGATGTCGCGCAAGGGCCGGCTTCAGCCTAGCCCGGATCTTCAGGCAACACACTGAATCGAAGAAGGCCGGCAACCGCTGGCCTTCTTTTATTTGGAATGTCCCCTAATCCAGGCCGAATTGCTTGGCGCCCAGATTGCGGAACAGCGCTTTCAGGATGTTCTCGTCGCGGGCGTGTGTCGGCGTCTCGTTCTTGACGTAGTCGAACACCTTCCCATCCTTCAGCCCATACTGCGCGACCCGGTCCACGGTTCCCAGCGGCGTGAAATACACGGCAAGCACCGTGCGATCTTTCTCCGTCGGCTTGAAGAACGCCTTCTGTGTCGAGGTGCTGGAAATGTAATAAAAGGCGCTGCCGCCGCTGACAGCCGCCGTGGTCGTGGGCGTGCCGAGGGCTGTGCGGACCTGGTCCTGGCTCATGCCCACCTGCACCTGCTGCAGGTCGCTCTCCTGGAACAGGTGGCCGTGCCGGGTTACAGTTTCAGCGCACGCCGTCAGCACCAGCGCAGCAGCAAGCGCTGCGGCCAGCGCCTGCTTCCGGCGGGGAACGCGCCCGCATTCGCCAGCGCTATCGCGCACCTCTGTCAATCTTCACCCCTCGCAAGAATGGCCCGGGTCGGGAATCGCCCTAGTCATGGGAGCACGTCCCCGGCTAGCCCAAGCCTTTCCCCCTTGCAATCTTGGCCGCACCGTCATGCACTGGCAATCGGGCGGCCACCCACGATATACCCCGTTCGGAGACCTTGCATGCTGAATTGGCTGAAAGAACGGCACGACCGGGGGCGTACGGCACGCGAGCTTTATGGCTCGATTGTGACGCAGGCGCGCCTCGCCCCCTTTTACGCCCTGCTGGGCGTTCCCGATACGCCCCGCGGCCGCTTCGAGCTGATCGTGCTGCACACGGCCCTCGTCATGCAGCGCCTGCAGCAGGAAGGGCCCGAGGGCATCGCCTTGGCCCGCACCCTGGGCGAGACCTTCGTCACCGACATGGACGACAACATGCGGGAGTTGAGCTTTTCAGACCTCGCCGTTCCCCGCGAGGTGAAAAAGATAGCAGCCGCGCTTTACGACCGCCACAAGTCGATCGCCGCTGCCCTCGATGCCGTGCCCGCCGACAGCGACCCTCTGGCCGAGGCCCTTGCCCGCCAGCTCGCCTATCTGCAACCCGAAGGAGCCAGTGGCATCGACACGAAGCGCCTCGCCCGCTACACGCGAGATGCTGCCGCTGGTCTCTCCCGTCAGGATGCCGCGCTACTGGCATCGAGCGGCCCCGCCTGGCCAATGACCATTGAGAAATAAGGAGTTTTCCATGGTCGACACGTCCAAGGACTACGGTCTGGACCGCACATGGGACGAGCCCGTGCGCGAGATCCCCGAAGCCGGTCTGGAGCGCGAAAGAAGGGCCAGTGAAACTGAACGCGCCGCGCTCGCCAAGCTCCTGGAGCTGCCGGCCATGGAGCAATTGCAGGTCCGCTTCCGCATCCGCCCCTCGGCCGGCGGCCGCTACATCCTGAAGGGAAAGCTGACGGCAGAGGTCGAGCAGACCTGCGTCGTGACCTTGAAGCGCCTGCACAACCGCGTGGAAGCCGATCTCTCCGCCGCCTTCTGGCCGCAGGCGGAGATTGACGGCCCCGTCGGCGGCGCGGTCGACGTCGACGATGAACCCGACCTCGAGCCCATCGAGGATGGCCGCCTGCCTGTTGCCCGCGTCGTTTTCGAGACCTTGGCGGCGGCCTTGGACCCCTTTCCCCGGGCCCCCGATGCCGTGCTCGACTGGAAGCCGCAGGAGGCGGCCACGGGCACCGTCTCGCCGTTCTCCGCGCTCGCCAAACTCAAGAAGTAGGCCGAGCACGCGGGCGTCTGGCAGGCGTGGCTTGCTGGCCGCAATGCAAAAAAGGCCATTGTCTCAAGCGTGCAAAGGGATATGGTCTCGCCGTTTCTATCGGGGGTAGCCGCGTTCAGGTCAGGCGGGGAGGCATGGGTCGCCCCGCAACCGCAACGAATGGCTCATGGGGATCATGGCCTCTCAAAGGACGATATCGCTCGACGCCATGGGGGGAGACTCAGGCCCCGAAGTGGTCGTACCGGGCGCCGCGCTCTTGCTGGAGCGCCATCCGGACCTCAAGTTCTTGATGTTCGGCCGCGAGGAGCGCGTGCGCCCCTTGCTGGCCCAGCATCCAGATCTCGCCGCCCGCACCCAGCTGACGCACACCGACACCGCCGTCGAGATGCAGGATAAGCCGAGCCAGGCCGTCCGGCGGGGCAAGGCCTCGAGCATGTGGAAGGCCTTGGACGCCGTCAAGACAGGCCAGGCCGACTTCGCCGTCTCCGCCGGCAACACCGGCGCGCTGATGGCGATGGCGAAGCTCATCTTTCGCACCATGCCGGGCATCGAACGACCCGCCATCGCCGCCCAATGGCCCACGGTGAAGCGGCCGAGCATCGTGCTGGATCTCGGCGCCAACGTCGGCACCAGCGCGCGCGAGCTTTGTGATTTCGCGGTCCTCGGTGCCGCCATGGCTCGCGCCATCCTGCATGTCGAGCGCCCCACCGTGGCGCTTCTCAACATCGGCGTCGAGGAGATCAAGGGCGTGGAGGAAGTGAAGCAGGCCCATGCCTGGCTCAAGGACGCCGATCTGCCGATGGACTACCGCGGCTTCATCGAGGGCGACCAGATCGGCCAGGGCACCGTCGACGTGGTGGTGGTCGAAGGCTTCGCCGGCAACATCGCGCTCAAGACTGCCGAGGGCACCGCCAAGCAGGTCGCCACCTACATCCGCGAGGCACTGACAAGCTCCGCAATTGCCAAGATCGGCGCACTGATCGCCCAGGGCGGCCTGCGCAAGCTGAAGGATCGCATGGACCCCCGCCGCTTCAATGGCGGCGTCTTCCTCGGCCTCAACGGCATCGCCATCAAGAGCCACGGCGGCACCGATGCCCTGGGCTTCGCAACCGCCATCCAAGTAGGCTACGACATGGTCGAGAGTGATATTCTGCGCCGCTTGGGCGCCGATCTCGCGGCCCTGCACGGCAAGCTCGACGACAAGGCCGCCAGCAGCGGTACAAACTGATACGGTGCGCGCCAGCCCAAGCGCGATGCTGCAGCAACGAGGTGAGACGTGGCATTCATTCGATCGGTCATTCGCGGGGTCGGTGCGTATCTGCCAGCGAAAGTCCTGACCAACGACGATTTGGCCAAGATGGTCGACACCAGTGACGAGTGGATCCAGGAGCGCACCGGCATCAAGGAGCGCCACATCGCAGCCGATGGGGAGTTGACGTCCGACCTCGGCATCGCCGCATCGAAGCAGGCACTCGTCCGCGCCGGCATCGACCCGCTCGATATCGACCTCGTCGTGTGCGCCACCTCCACGCCGGACCGTACCTTTCCCGCCACGGGCGTCCGCATCCAGTCCGGCCTCGGCATCAGCAAGGGCGCTGCCTTCGACGTGCAGGCCGTATGTTCGGGTTTCGTCTACGCCCTGACCATCGCCGACAACTTCCTGCGCACCGGCCAGTTCAAGCGCGCGGTCGTGGTCGGCGCCGAAACCTTCTCCCGCATCCTCGACTGGAACGATCGCGGCACCTGTGTGCTGTTCGGCGATGGCGCCGGCGCCCTGGTTCTCGAGGCCCAGACGCAACTGGGTAGCCGCGACGATCGCGGCATCCTCTCCACCACCATCCGCTCCGATGGCCGCTTCGAGGATCTCCTCTATGTCGACGGGGGCCCCGGTTCCACCAGGACCACCGGGCACCTGCGCATGAACGGCCGCGAGGTATTCCGACACGCCGTTCAGAAAATTTCGGGGGTGATCGAGGAAACCCTGGTCGAGACGGGCTATGCCCCCGATGAAATCGACCTCTACGTCCCTCACCAGGCCAACAAGCGCATCCTGGACGGCATTGCCAAGCGGCTGAACATCTCGCCCGACAAGATCGTCTATACCCTGTCGAAGCACGGCAACACGTCCGCCGCATCCATCCCGCTCGCGCTCAATACAGCGTTCGAAGATCGGCGGCTGACGGAGCGTAAACTGGTGCTGATGGAGGCAATGGGCGGCGGTTTGACGTGGGGCGCCGCACTGGCGCGCTGGTAGCGGCCAGCGCTTACCCTATTAAGCGTTGCATTTCAGTCTGTTGATGTTGACCCCTAAAGTTGGTCCGGGTAGCATCGCGCCAGCTTTGTATTGGGGAGGGGTAGAAATCATGGGTGGCAAAACACTCACGCGTGCCGATCTGGCGGAAGCCGTCGTCCAGAAAGTCGGTCTGCCGCGCAATGAGTCCCAGGACCTTGTCGAACTGGTCCTGCAGGAAATTTCAACAAGCCTTGCGAACGGCGATGCCGTGAAACTGTCATCCTTCGGGTCGTTCGGCATCCGGCAGAAGGGGCAGCGCATCGGCCGCAATCCCAAGACGGGCCAGGAAGTGCCGATAACGCCACGTCGTGTGCTGGTCTTCCGTCCCAGCAACATTATGAAGGAGCGGATCAACGCAGGGCTATCGCGCAGGCGCGCGGCGGAGTAGCGCTGCTAGGCGGGCATGCACGTGAGTCTGGGGTTTCGCGTGCGTGGATGTGTGCTGTGCCGCTGTTCCATCATCGGCACGATATGACAATATGAAATCACTGGGTTCGCAAGGAGAGGGGGCTCGCCTTGGCTAAATCCTCAGAGGCCTTCCGCAACATCGGAGAGGTCGCGGAAGAGTTGGACGTGAAGAAGCACGTCCTGCGTTTCTGGGAAGCGAAGTTTCCGCAGCTCAAGCCGATGAAGCGCGGCGGCGGGCGGCGTCTCTACCGTCCGTCGGATGTGGCGCTTCTGCGCGGCATCCGCGATCTCCTGCAGGAGGCCGGCTACACCATCAAGGGCGTGCAGAAGATCCTGCGCGAGCAGGGCGTCGAGCATGTGAAGATTGCCGTCGACGCGCATGCAGCGGCGAAGCGCGCGCGGGAAGGTGCCAAAGCGGACGTGGCAAGGCCTGCGAAGGAGCCTGCAGGCGCGGCCATCGTGCTCGATGCGCATCAGGTGAAGGCGTTGCAGGGCGTCTTGAGCGAACTCAAGGCCTGCCAGGCGCTGCTCGCTGATGGCAGCCGCAAGTCCGCCCCGCTCTGACGAGGCGGGCACCAGGCCGGTCCGCCGCGCGTTTGGCGCTTCGTCGGCGCAGGCCGAAAGCGAGGCGACGTGAAAGCGCAGCATGCCGGTTCCAATCCTGGTAGAGGCGCGGGAGAGGCGGATCGGTTCCAGCTTCTGCGCAGCTGCGGCCGGCGCGTTCCCTGGAGCGGCGCCGCCATCTACCTCATCGATCTGCAGAAGGCGGCCCGCTTCGTCCGCGCCACTGGCTTGGCAAGTGCCTGGATCACGCCGTCAGACCGAAGGCGCCTGAAGCGTATCCGCGATACCGCCGACCGGATGCAGCGCCAGGCGGCCTATATCGTCCTGCGCATGCTCGTTGCACGCGCGCTTGGGCCTCGCCATGCGAAGGCTGCGATGCTGCGTCCACTGGGAGGCGCGCCGCGTTTGGCCGGCGTGCCGATCAATTTCAATCTTTCACACAGCGGCCGGCACGCTCTGATCGCGCTGGCACGCCGCGGCCGCATCGGCGTCGACCTCGAGGAGTGGCGCGCGGTGCCCATGTCGATGAAGCATCGAACTTCCATAGTTGAGGCCGCATCCACGATCGGCAACGATGGCCCGCTCGAAGCCGCGCGCGATCTTGATCTGCTGCAGGCCTGGACGCGGCTCGAGTCTTTCTCCAAAGCCACCGGCCGCGGCATCAATCGCACGCTCGCCGATTTCGGCATCCGCAAACAGGGCAACCCCCGCCTGCATACTCCGGGCGACAGCGTCGCCGAGCGCGCCCGCCGCCAGATACCGAACCACAAGGTGCACGATCTTCGCCTGCCGCTGGGTCTCAAAGGCGCGGTCACACGTGGCTTTTGAACCGTAGGGCACGGCAGCTTTCTCCAGATGCAATCTGGGCACGCGCCGCAGCCTGTTCTATGGGTTTGCTGACGGAAATGATGGGAAGGCATCCGTGAACACGACCAGCCTGATCTACCATGAGGATTTCGAAGCCGGCGATAGTGTGCCCCTCGGCGTCCGAAGCCTGAGCAAGGACGAAATCATTGCCTTCGGAAAGGCCTATGATCCGCAGCCCATGCACATCGACGAAGAGGCGGCGAAGGCAACCCTCGTCGGCGGCTTGTGCGCCTCGGGCTTCCACACCGCATCCGTGATGATGCGCATGCTCTGCGACGGCGTCCTCATCCGCACGGCGTCTTTGGGCTCTCCAGGCGTCGATGAAATGCTCTGGAAGAAGCCCGTTCGGCCCAACGAGCCATACCGCGGCGTCTATCGTGTGCTCGAGAAACGCGACATGGCCTCGCGCAAGGATGTCGGCATCGCGAAGGTCACCGTCGAACTCTTCAATACCAAGGACGAGTTGGTGGCATCGTGGGTGTCAACGCAGTTCACCCGCCGTCGCACGCCGCTGGCACAACTCCCGCCCCGCACAGAGGCGCCTGTCCGCACCACGCTTGCCGACATCTGGTCGGGTCCTGCATCACCTGCCGGTGCCTCCCCCGACGGCTTCTTCGAGGATCGCAACATCGGCGACACCGTCTACTATCCGCCGCACACGTTCACGCGCGATGCGATCATCGATTTCGCGCTGCAATTTGATCCGCAACCCTTCCATCTGGACGAAGCAGCGGCCAAGGCGTCGCTGTTCGGCGGCCTGTGCGCGTCCGGCTGGCACACGGCGGCCATCTTCATCCGCAGCATCGTCTCCGCGCGGATGCAAGGCAACGCGGCCGGACGGGCCCGGGGCGAGCGGCTTCCCGCTTACGGACCATCGCCCGGCTTCCGCAATCTGCGCTGGTACAAGCCGGTGCTGGTGGGCGACAGCATCGAGTTCAGGTCCCGCCTGAGCGACAAGGTCGACCTGCGTTCCCGCCCCGAGCGCGGGTTGATCGTGAATGACGTGCAGGGCCGCAACCAGAATGGTGAGGTCGTTTTCGCGATCACGGCCCAGATCCTGGCCGAGCGCAGGCGGCCATATCGCGCACCGTGAGCAGCCAGGCCCCGAATTGCGACGCGCCGGATTTCGCGCCATGGTCGCGCATCCGCGCCAGCACCATGGGAGAGCGCACCAGCATGAGCCGACGCCACATCGCACGCCTGACCGCCGTGCTCTCCGTTGCAGCCGGCGTATGGCTCGCAGCCATCCGGCTGGCGGATGCCCAATCCCAGTCCTACTTCGGCGCCATCAGCTTCTCGCCCTCGTCGGGCGCTGCGGGTTGGGGGTTCGACTTCCCCTCGCGCGGGGAGGCAGCCGAGGCCTCGTTGCGCAATTGCAGCCGCTATGCGGACGATTGCGAGGTGGTGACGTGGTTCGCCGATGGCTGCGGCGCCCTGGTTGCCAGCAAGGAGAGCTTCATCGCCGTATGGAACCCCAGCAAGGAAGTGGCCTTGCGCCGTGCCATGCTGCGCTGCCGCGCGGAGGATGGCCCCGGATGCGCCGTCGTGCGCTGGGTCTGCACCACCAACTCCCAATGGTAACGGGCACCCTGCACTCCAACCACGCCCCGCCTTGCTGTCGCCTTCGCGAAGGTTGACCGTTGATCGAGGCGGTCGTTATGAGGCATAACTAACAGCAGATGCGGCACGCGACAGGTCAGTCTCGCGGCGCTATCCAAGCGGCCAGGCCGGGCGCGTTGCCCGCTCACAAGACCGCGACACGAGCATCAAGACAAATACCGGGCCTCGCAAGAGCACCCGGAACCTCGGGAGGAATGCATGCGCTTTTTCACTTCGACGGCGCTCGCCGCCGTCCTGGCCGCTGCGGCGGCCGCTCTTACGCCTGCAGTTGCCGACATCAAGGTCGGCGTCACCATTCCTGCAACGGGCTCTGCCGCCGCTCTCGGCGTGCCCGGGAAGAACGCGTTTTCTGAGCTGTTCCCGAAGGAGATCGGGGGGGAAAAGATCAACCTCATCGTTCTCGATGACGCCTCCGATCCCGGCCAGGCCACCACGAATGCGCGCCGCCTGATCACCGAGGACAAGGTGGACGTGATCATCGGCTCGTCGATCACGCCGAGTTCGGTCGCAGTTGCGGGCGTCGCACTCGAGAACAAGGTCCCGCATTTCACCCAGTCGCCGATTGGCCTGCCGCCCGAGCGCATGAAGTGGACCTTCGTCATGCCGCAGAAGGTCGCGCTCATGGCACAAGCCGTCTTCGACCACATGAAGGCCAACGGCGTGAAGACGGTGGGTTACATCGGCTTCTCCGACAGCTGGGGCGACTTGTGGGTGAACGAGTTCAAGAACCTCGCCGTCCCGATGGGGTTCACGATGGTGGCGGAAGAGCGCTACGCGCGCGCTGATACCTCCGTCGCGGGGCAGACCTTGAAAATCCTCGCTGCCCGCCCTGATGTGGTCCTGGTCGGAGCCTCCGGCACCGGCGCTGCACTCCCCCAGATCGCGCTCCGCGAGCGTGGCTTCAAGGGCACCATCTACCACACGCACGGCGCCGTCACGAAAGACTTCATTCGCATCGCAGGGGCCAGCGCCGAGAACGTCGTTCTGCCGTCCGGTCCCCTCGTCGTTGCGGAGCAACTTCCGGCAAGTCCGCAGCAAGCCGTCGCGCTCGCCCATCTCAAGGCTTACGAGGCGAAGTTCGGCGCAGGCACCATCACGCAGTTCTCCGGTCATGCCACCGACGTGGGCGAGATCCTGAAGCGCGTGGTGCCCATCGCACTGAAGAAGGCCAAGCCAGGCAGCGCCGAATTCCGCGATGCACTTCTTGCCGCCCTGGAAAGCGAGAAGGAGATCCCGGCAAGCCACGGTGTCTACAACTTCACGCCAACCGACCATTTCGGCCTCGACAACCGCGGCCGCGTCCTTCTCACCGTGAAGGGCGGCAACTGGGCGGTGCTCAAATAGGCTTCGGCACTTGACTATCATTCTCTTCGCCGCCGGAATGTATTCCGGCGGCGCTCCCTGAAAGCGCACGTTCAAGGGAGGAGTGCATGAAGACGTTTCTGGTCGTGATCGTGATTCTGTTGTCGCAGGTCGGGGTCGCCCTGGCTGACGACGCTGAAGACTGCCGTCGAGGCGCCGATGGCTCACTCGACAAGACGGTGGGATTGCAAGCCTGCGACCGCGTGCTGAATTCGCGCCGGTCCGATCGCCTGGTGCTGGGCACCGCCCTCATCAATCGTGGCCAGATCCATTACATGCTGCAGGATTACCCCCGCGCCATCGACGACCTTTCGGGCGCCATTGCCCTCAAGCCGCAGTACCTCACGATCGCCTACCGCAATCGCGGCAATTGCCATTTCATGCTCAAGGACGACGACAAGGCGATCGCCGATTACACCGAGGCCGTGCGGCTGGATGCCGGGCATGCCTCCGCTTATGCCGCCCGGGGATTGATCTACCTCCGCCGCAACGAGATCGAAAGTGCTGCCGCCGACTTCCGCGCCGCCCTGGCAGGACACAACGAATATTCCGACAGCCAATGGGCCAAGACGACGGCCCGCCGCGAACTCGACGCCATGGGCAGCAGGTCCGGCGGCACCACAGGCAGTGGCCGCTGAACCTGTTTCGGCCTTGAAAAAAGCTGTCCAGCCGCTGGTAAGCTCCTGTCCCCGGCAGGGGCAAGGCTGCTCCAAGCTGCCCTATTTAATCCATCTGCCGCAGTGATACTCTCTTCCCAGCCTCGATTCCACACGCCGATTCGAGCCTGTTTCGCAGCCAGTTGGGGGGATCTGCAAGAGAATGAGCCCTATCGGGATGAGCAAACGCGTTCGCTTCGCGCTACGCTCCGGGCTGGCAACTGCCGGCCTGCTGATGGCTCTTGCCTTGCCCTTCGCGCCCGCCGGGGCAGAGCAGCCGCCCGTCTCCAAGCAGGCCCCCAACGCGGGCGACATCGCCAATTTCTTCAGCCAGGTGGGCGACAAGATCTACGAGGACTGCATTTTCGAGCTTTCCGAAGAGCAGCTCGAGGTGCAGCGCGCGCTCATCGAGGCCTACATCAAGCACGGCGCCCCGCACGTGCTGGCGCGGCAGCTTGCCGTCAAGCAGATCCGCCCGCCCAGGCTTTCCGACAAGTGCAAACGCATCAAGAACCAGAAAGGCGTGCCGCCCAGCGAGGTCGCAACGCCTGGCCCATCTGCACCTCCCTCGGCGCCCGAGCCCGGCGCCGCGCCTTCCCCCGGCCAGTCCTGGAGCGTGAAGACGACGCCCGTCGCCATCGCGCCGAAATCTTCATCCGAGGCCGCGCCCTCCTATTCCATGTCCACCGCGCTGGCCGATAAGCGAGTGCTACCACAGTGGGATTGCCCCCCCGGCGTCGACTTCGTGACGATCCAGCACAAGGGATACGAGCGCAAACTTTCAGACGGCGAGATCTGCAGCCCGTTCGAGGATGTCGTGCGCGCCCTTCCCGAGACGCCCAAGGGCTTCAAGCTCGGCTACACCATTCGCACGGGTCGGCTGTTCGTCATCTCGGATGACCCTGCCATTTCCGGGCGCACCATCGCCTGGGCCATCTCCGGGCGCGATGTATGCCGCAACAACCCGGACCCCGATTGCCTGGCCGCACGCGCCGTAGGCCCATTGCCGCCCGGCGAGTATTCCTTCGCCTCGAGTGCGGGGCACCGTGTCAGCTGGGGCCCCAAGACGCGTCGCATGGTGGCCGGCATCTACCTCACCAAGCTCTACAACAAGGAAAAGTACACGCCGGCGCAGACTGCGGCCATCCTCGCGCGCGGCAACATTGCCATCCACGTGCGGCTCAAGGGCGAGATGTCCGAGGCCTGCCTCGGCCTGGGCGAGCGCGGCTGGTCCTATGTTTCACAGCTCATCAAGGACGGCCGCGCCACCGGCGTGAATGTCTACATCGACGAGCCGCATCCCCAGATTGCGGAAACAGCGCCCATCAAGAAGGTGTCCAACTTCTCGCTGTCCGCGCTTTTCAAGTAGCAGGCGGCCGGCCCGGCCACACCCGTTGCGCGGCTCCACGACAACTGAAACCCTTGCATCCTACAGCTGCGCCCGCAGCGCCTCCGCGTCGAGCACCGTCAGCACGTTCCTGTCCATCTCGATGTGACCGGCCTTCTGGAACCGCGCCAGCGTCATCGTCACCCATTGCCGCGTCGAGCCCACGATGCTGGCAAGCTGGTCGTGCGTGATGCGCCGGCTGACCACCATGCGCTGCCCGGGTTTGCGATCGACTTCGGCAAGGATGAGCAGCACGTGCGCCAACCGCTCGGTGACCGAGCGCGTGCCCAGCATCTGAACGAGCGCCGAGTAGCACCGCCCCTTCTCGACCAGCCCTTCGATGATGCATTCCGCGAACGTCGGCATCGTCCGGACGAGATTGCGTATCGTCGAGCCCGGCAGATAGGAAAGGCGCGTCTTCTCCACTGCGACGCCCGACCAGATATGCACACCGCCACCGAACACCTCCGGCCCGCCCACGAAGTGCCCCGGGGTCCAGTAGGCGAGCGTAATCTCCTTGCCGGAAGGCCCGGCGTAGAAGGTGCGCACCCGGCCGGCTTCGATGAGATGGATCCCGTTGTGCGGATCGCCCTGATGGAAGATCCGCTCGCCGGCTTCCACCTGCATGCTGCGGGAACACCGGCGAACCGTCCTCACCTCCTCGAGTGAAAGACGGTCGAGCAGGCTCACCCCGCGCTTGAGGTCGGTTATCATCTCGGTCAGGTAGAACGCCGAGGGCGCGTCCGCTGCCTCTGCCTGCAGGGCAGCGGCCTTGCGTGCGGTCTGGCCAATCACACCGTGCATCGCAGCCTCACCGGTTCTGTTGCTCGAACGCCTTCAGGCTCTCCTGGCGGATCTGGCCATGGAAGAGCCGCTTGTAGCGGATGAACCGCTCGTCGACCGTAAGCTCGCCATCGCGCGGCCGCGGCAGATCGATCTTGATATCGGCGATGATGCGGCCGGGGCTCGCGCTCATCACCAGCACGCGGTCGCCCAGGAAGATCGCCTCGTCGATATCGTGGGTGACGAACAGCACGGTGATCCCGAACTCGGCCCAGATCTTGAGCAGGCTCTCGGACATCATCGCGCGCGTCTGGCTGTCGAGTGCGCCGAATGGCTCGTCCATCAGCAGCACGCGCGGGTAATTGGCCAGCGCCCGGGCGATGCCGACGCGCTGCTGCATGCCGCCTGAGAGTTCCCGCGGGTAGCGCTTTGCAAATCGCGTGAGGCCGACCATTTCAATGAAGGTGTCCGCGATCGCCTCGGGTGTCGGCTCGCCACGCCCGCTGAGGCGCGGCCCGAACGCCACGTTCTCGCGCACCGTCATCCAGGGAAACAGCGAGTATTGCTGGAACACCATGCCGCGATCGGGGCCGGGGCCCTTCACGCGCTCGCCATCCACCCGGATCTCGCCGGTGGAGGGTGCCACGTAACCCGCCACCGAGTTGAGAAGCGTAGACTTGCCGCAACCCGACGGCCCCAGGATGCACACGAACTGGCCCGGTTCTATCGTGATGGATGTGCTCTCGACCGCGGTGTGAAAGCCGCGATCCCCATCGAACACGATGCCGACGTTGTCGATCTCTATCCGCCCGCGGTCGTTGCGATAGGTCCGCGCAGGACGGCCGGAAGCCGTATCACCACGTGCGACGACATTGAGCATGGCGCGCCTCCTCAAGGCTTCCAGGGCATCAGCAGGCCGCCGGCAAGGCGGATGAGCAGGCTGGAAACAAGCCCCAGCACGCCGATGGTGATCATCCCGAGCGCGATGTCGGCGTATTGCACCAGCGAGTAGGCCTCCCAGGTGAAGTAGCCGATGCCGAACTGTCCGGAGATCATCTCGGCGGCGATCAGCGACACCCACGCCACGCCCATGCCCACCGCCAGCCCTGTGAAGATCGAAGGCAGGCAGGCGGGAAAGTAGACGTTGCGGAAGATGTGGCGCTCGCTGGCGCCAAGGCTCTGCGCCGCGCGCACGAGTACGGGGTCGACCGCACCCATGCCCGCGATCGTGTTCAGCAGGATGGGAAAGAACGAGCCGAGAAAGGTGATGAAGACAATGCTTTCCTCGTTCGATGGCCACAGCATGATCGACATCGGCACCCACGCGATGGCGGGAATCGGCCTGATCACCTCGACGATCGGCGAAACGAATTCGCGGATCACGCGATAACGCCCCATCACCAGCCCCAGCGGTATGGCGAGCAGCGACGCGATCAGGAAGCCGATCCCGATGCGCCGGCAGCTGATGCGCGCATGCTCGAAGAACATGGACGACTGGAAGGCCGCTCGTGCCTTCTCCATCACCTGCGTGGGCGAAGGCACGTTGATGAAGTGCACGTGGAAACTGATACGGTTTTCAGTCAGCACATGCCAAAGCGCCACGAAGACGACGAGCGAGACGAGGCCGAACACCGCGGCCCGGATCGCAGGCAGCTTGCGCTTCAGCCAAGGTTTGCGCCGGGGCTCGGCCGCGGCGAGTGCGGCCGCCGCTCCCATGCTCGGTTCTGGAGTGTCGGCCGCAGGCACCAGGGACGGCGCCTCGCGGTCGACCTGACGTTCTGCGACACTGCTCATGGGCGTTAAGACCCCGATGCCACGTGCTGCGTTGCTGCAGCGAGATCGCCCACCTTTCCTTGGGTCTTGGCGGCGAAGGCCTCGGCTTCCTTCTTCAGCATGAACGGCGTCACCTGCAGCCCGGCAGCATCCTTCGACAGCACGAAGTAGGCCTGGTCACCGAAAAGCTGGATCGCCCGCACGCTGTCGAACACGTACACCTTGGCGACCTTCTTGCCGGCCTTCGTGGCAGCGTTCAGCGCACCCAGCGTGCATGCAGTGCTCGCGTGCGGTGTCACACCCTCCCCCTCGATCCAGAGCTGGCCGGCCTTGCGCGGCTCCGTGATGGGCTTGCCGCAGAACGCGTCGGTGCCCGAGATCTCGTAGTTCTCCAGGCTCTTGACGGCCTTCTCGTAATCGAGGCCGAGCTCGGCGTACGCCTTGCGGATGTAGCTGTCGTTCACCCACGCCTTGACGTCGAACTCCTTCATGCGGCCGAGGTTCTGCAGCACCTTCGCGTCCTCGGCGGCATCAGCCACGAGTTGCGGCTTGATGGTTGCGTCCATGGTCATGATGCCGGAGGGGCCGAGGAAGATGTAGACCACCGTCTTGTCGATGCCGGTCCACTCCGCGATCTTCTCGGAGGCGAGCTTGGGATCCTTCTTGATCCAGTTGGTGGCCTCGATCGTGGCCTTCAGGTATCCGACGACGACTTCCGGATACTTCTCGGCGAAATCGGTGCGTACCACCACGCCATGCCACGTCGGCGCGTTCGTCTCCACGCCATCGAAGATCTTGCGTGCGAATCCTCGGTGCGGCAGCAACTCGGCAAACGGCACGAAGTTGGCGTGGCCGTCGATCTTCTGTTCCTGCAGGTTCGTCGATCCGACCTCGGGCGTCTGGCTCACGAGCTTGATGACCTCGGGCCCCCACTTGCGGTCCTGAAAGGCCTTGAGCAGCATCCCGTGCGCCGCCGATCCGAACGGCACGCTGACGACCTTGCCCTTGAGGTCGTCGATGGAGAAGTAGGCCGAGTCCTTGTGCACCATCAGCCCGTTGCCGGACCCGAGGATGTTGTAGGCCGAAACCGCGATCAGTTGGCTCTTGCTCTCGGGGTTGGACTGGAACGTGAAGCCGTTCACCACCAGCGGATAGTCGCCCATCGCACCGAAGTGCAGCTTGTTGGCCATCATGCCGTTGGTGACGGGCGGGCCGGAGGTGAAGTTCTGCCAATCGAATTTGTACTCGGCCTTCTCGTACTTGCCGGTCTTGGGCAGGTGCTTGTCGAGAAGCTTGAGTTCCCGGATCACGGCGCCCACGTTGACCGTGTTCGTGGTGGTATCCTGGGTGCCGATACCGATGTTGATCGTCTGGGCGTGGCCTGGCGCGATCGCTAACAGGGCTGTCACCAAAGCAACCGGAAGGATACGAGTGAAGGCAATTCGCATGGTCGGCTCCAGAACTTGCATTGCGTTCCCAGACCATGTCGCAACTGCCGTGCCACGGGCGTCCCGGCACGAGAAGCTGTCGGCGAGGGCGTTGAATTTCGGGCCGAAGGCCGGGCTGCTTCTCGATGCGGCCGGTCAGGCTGTCGCACCTTGTGCAGGTTCCCAAGGCACTTGGCTCAAGAATGTGCAGGCCGACCTGCATCATGTCCCGGCAACTTGTATTAGAGCATCCAAGGCAAGTTGCCCCGTCCGCTAGCGCGGGATTGGCGAGTTGATCCGATCGTGAACTTGGAAAGCGCGAGGCAGCCGGCTTGGCGTCGCGGGTGCCAGCCGCCAGGGTTCCGGCTCACAGGATGTATACGTTTGTTCTGCGCTTCAGTTGCGCGGCACGCGGACCTTGAACTTCATGGCGTCGAAGCGCGCATAGAGCCGCTCGTAGTCGATCGCGCGGCCGTTGTTGTCTATGGTCAGCCTCTGGATGCGCAGCACGTTCTCCTTGGGCTGCGCGCCGAGGAACCGCGCGTGCCGCGGATCGATCTCGACCACATCGATGGTGAGATCCGCATAGCCAAGCTCCACCTCGAGCTTGCGTTCGAGCAGCAGAAACACGTCGTCCCGCTGCAGGTCCAGAAGCACCAGCTTTCGCCCGATGTCGGTTGGAAAAAAGCTGATGTCGAGCGACAGGATCGTTTCGCCTGCGATCCGCTGCCGAACGATGCGCGTCACAGGCGTGCGCGGTTCCAGTCGCAGCGCGTCGGAAACCTCGCGCGTAGCCGGAACCTCCATGAGCTCGACCACATTCGACCGCGTCGCCAGTGCTAGGGGCGCCATCATCTCGCCGAAGCTCTGCAACCGCTCCAGGCGTGCCACCGCTTGCGGCCGGGCGACGAAATAGCCCTTGCCGTGGCGGCTTTCGATCTGTCCGCTCTTCCTGAGCTGATCGAGGGCCTGGCGCGCCGTGACGCGGCTCACCGAGAACCGCTTCATGATGTCGTGCTCGCTCGGCAGCGGTTGCCCCGCGCTGAAGTCACCGGCAGCAATGCGCTGGATGAGCCAGTCTCGCACCTGTACGTATTTCGGAGGGCGGCGCGTGGTCTTCGGCGGGGCGGCAATCATATCGACCACCTCCTCGCCCATCCTCGTTAGCCGTGGGCCGCTGCGCGCGTGGAGATCTGTTGCAGGGCCCAGCGCACGTTCTTTCTCACGTCCGGGTCCGGATCATCCCCAGCAGCCTCCAGGAAGGGCACCCCTGCGGGATCGGCAATCTCGCCCAGCGCCGCAGCCGCTTCCTTGCGCAAGTTCGCCTGGGCATGCCGAAGCGAAGCGGCAATCACGGGAACCGCCGGCACGTGCTTGAGCTTGCCGAGGCTGCGCACGGCCTTGAGCCGCACCTGCCAGAACGCATCATCGAGCGCGGCCATCAGTTCTGCCGCAGCCGCGGTGCCATGCCCCGTGCCCAGCGTCTCGGCGGCGATTTCGCGCACCATCCAGTCGGCATCGGCCAAGGCCTTCGTAATGGTCTCGCTGGCCGTGTTCGTATGCGAGAACGTCAGCGCACTAACGGCTGCCCGGCGCACCAAGGCGTCGCCATCGGAGGCAGCACTCTTCAACGCCGGAACGGCCTCTTCCATCTTCAGGAAGCCGACCACGCCCACGGCTTGCACGCGAACCAGCGGATCGACGTCTTTCAGCGCCGCCAGTGCCGGCTTCAGCGCGTCCCGGCGACGAAGCTCCTTGAGGGCACGCAGGGCCGACATGCGCACGAAGGCATCCTTGTTTTCCACCAGTGGAAGCAGCGGGTCGGCCGAAGCCGGGTCCTTCAGTTCGGCTGCACTGTCGGCTGCTGCCGTCGCAACGCTCTTGTCGCTATCCTGCAGGGCGCGAGCCAGAACGGCCGCAGCCTCCGGGCCATCGTAGGATTCCAGCGCCCGCGCCACTTGCAGGCGCACACCGACATCCGTGTCGGCGAGGGCGCGGGCTAGAAGCGGGATGGCGGAGGGATCGCCAAGATCGGCAAGCTCCATCACGGCCACGCGGCGCTCGCCGGGGTCGGCGGAGGCCAGCTGTTCCTCCAGGTCGGCGAGATCGCTGTAGCTCTCGAAGGGATCGGACAAGGGGCGCCCCGCGGTCACTTGAGGAGGTAGGGGATGTTAACCTTGACGGCGCCCGTGGGGCAATCCGCCTCGCAGGGCATGCAGTACCAGCACTCGTCGTAGGCCATGTAGGCCTTGCCCGTCGTGTCCGAAATGCGCAGCACGTCGAGCGGGCATACGTCGACACAGACCGTGCAGCCTTTCTCGGCGATGCACTTGTCGTCGTCCACGACGACGGGAACGGTGGTGAATGTCGGGGCAAGCGGCATGGAATTACCTCGGGTCTTGCAACTCTCGCTCAGGCGGACGCGCGGATGCGCTGCTTGTCGTAAAGGCCGCGCTCTTCCTCGGCGATGGGCACGACGTAAGGATCGACGGCGCGTTTCTCACATGCCATCCGCCCGTTCTTCTTCGACAGCAGCGTGTGGCAGAACCAGTCGGCGTCGTTCTTCTCGGGGTAGTCCGAGCGCAGGTGATAAAGCCCCCAGCGGCTCTCGGTGCGATAGAGCGAGGCGAACGCCGCCATGTCGGCGCAATCCAGGATGGAATGCGCCTCCAGCGCCCGCATCAGCTCGTGTGAGTTGCGCACCATCATGCGCGTCTCGAGATCCTCGCGCACTTCGGCAAGCCGGGTCTGTGCCAGTTCGTACTTGCGCGTCACCTTCGGCGGCTGCAGGTAGTCGTTGACGAGGCGGCGCGTCTTGTACTCGATCTGGTTCGGCGGAATGCCGTCTTCCCGCGTCGTCGGCGCCAACACTCGTTGCTTTTCCAAAGCCACGGCGCCCGCGTCATAGGCGGCGAAATCCACTTCGCTTGCATAGCTCATGGCATCTTCACCGGCGATGGCACCGTTGGTGAAGGCGCCAAGCATGTAGTTGTGCGGCACGCTTGCCATGTCGCCGGCGGCATAGAGACCTGGAATGGTGGTGCGCGCGAAATCGTCGACGAAGACGCCCGAGGCGCTGTGGCCCGAGCAGAAGCCGATTTCGGAGATGTGCATCTCCACCATTTCCTTGCGGTAGTCCGTGCCGCGTCCTTCGTGGAACAGCCCCCGCGTCGGCCTCTCGACCTTGTGCAGGATCGTCTCGATCTCCTTGATCGTATCCTCGTGCAGGTGGTTGAGCTTGAGGAACACCGGTCCCTTGCCCGATTGCAGCTCGTTGAAGAACTCGAGCATCATCTGGCCCGACCAGTAGTCGCACTCGATGAAGCGCGCGCCTTCGTTGTTGGCCGTGTAGGCACCAAAGGGCCCCGCCACATACGCGCAGGCCGGTCCGTTGTAGTCCTTGATGAGCGGGTTGATCTGGAAGCACTCCAGGTTCGCAAGTGCCGCCCCCGCGTGATAGGCCATGGCATATCCGTCGCCGGCATTGGCGGCATTTTCGTAGGTGCCGTACATGTAGCCGGAGGTCGGCAGACCGAGCCTGCCCGCCGCGCCCATGCACAGGATCACGGCCTTCGCCTTGACGACGAGGAACTCCGACGTGCGCGTGTTCACGGCGATGGCACCCGCCACGCGGCCATCCGATCCTGTCAGCAGCCGCGTTGCCATGTAGCGGTTGGAGATCAGCAAGCGGGCGCGCCGCAGCTGCCGGTAAAGCGCCTTCTTCACGGTTTCACCGTTCGGCATCGGCAGCACGTAGGTGCCGATGTGATGCACCTTCTTGACCGCGAAGTCGCCGTTCTCGTTCTTGAGGAAGCGAATGCCGTAGCTGTCGAGCTCCTCGATGATCTTGTAGCAGCTCTGGGCGTACTTCAGCACCGCCTTCTGGTTGACGATACCGTCGTTGGCGATGGTGATCTCCTTGGTGTACTGCTCCGGCGTCGCGTAGCCGGGGATCACCGCGTTGTTCAGGCCGTCCATGCCCATCGAGATGGCGCCGGACCGCTTCACGTTGGCCTTCTCGAGCAGGATCACCGTGGCTTTCGGATTCTTCTGCTTGGCCTTCAAGGCGGCCATTGGTCCCGCCGTGCCGCCACCGATGACGAGCACATCACAGGAGACTTCGGAGATTCCGTCGACGATTGCATCGAGCGTCATGTGAACGTCCTGGAGCAGCTGGTTGTGTGGGGGAGGTCGCTGATCGGCCGGCTGGTGTCGGCGATCAGGAAATCGGAGAGTTTCGGCAATCGCGCCAGCTTGCGCAGCAGCACCCAGGGGTAGATGCCGCGATCATGGCCATCGCTGAAGGCGATGTTGATGGCGTAGTTGCCTATTGGTGCCACGCGCGCGATGCTGATGCCGCTGGGTGCAGCAGTGTCTAGCCCCGCCAGCCGGCGGCTGCGCCGCAATGCTGAGGGGCAATGCGTCCAGAGGGTACTGGCATCGATCTCCAGATGCTCTCCCTCGCCCAGCCCAAGCGTCAGGCGCTGGCCGTCGTTGCTGATCTGTATGTCCAAGTCCTGCATGCACCGCAGCCTTTCGGCGCCCATGACTGTCGCGATGCATGACCATGGCGGTCCTCCCCGCCCCCCGAAAGCAACTAATTGCCAATGAACGCCCAGCCGAATGCCCACGTCTGAACGCAATAATCGGATGCCGAGCCGTGCCTTGGCCCGGAGTCCGACTTGGGACCGGCTGCGGCGGTCCCCGGGATGGGCCAGGCATAGCGCCTGCGTGCGGAAGGCTGCGCGGGGCGCGGCACCTGCAAAACACCTGTGTGCGTTCCCACCGGCAATGCCGCAACGCAGTATTTCTGAAAAACGTTACAAGAATGCCGGGCGTGATCGCTAATATGCAGCTCGCCCGGCAGGCACACCGATGTGTGGGATCCTGCGCATATCAATGGCGACGTGTTCTCGGGAGGGCCCATGAACTTGTCGATGCTGCTGCGGACGAGCGCGCTCCGGCTACCGCGTGCACCGGCCGTATCCTCCGACGATGTCGCGCTGTCCTATGGCGCCTTCGAGGATCAGGTTGGCCGCCTCGCGAACGGTCTCAAGTCCAAGCTCGATCTCGCGCCGGGCTCCCGTGTCGGCATCGGCATGGAGAATTGCGGCACCTATCTGGTCATTCTCTATGCCATCTGGCGGGCGGGCCTCGTGGCTGTGCCCATGAATTCGAAGCTGCATGCCAAGGAGATGTCGTTCATCCTGTCGAACGCGCAATGCCGGCTGTGCTTCGCCTCGCCCGAGATCGCCGATCGACTGGCGGAGATCGGGGGGGATCTGCCGCCGGTGGAAGTGGTGTCGGGCGCGCTGCCACGCCGCCTTGTCGCCGACACCCCGATCACGAGCGTGTCGAGCGCGCCGGACGATGAAGCCTGGCTGTTCTACACCAGCGGCACGACGGGCAGGCCCAAAGGCGCCGTGCTCACCCATCGCAACCTGCTGTTCATGAGCCATTGCTACTACGCCGACATCGACCAGGTCGACGAGCGCGACGTTAAGATCCACGCCGCGCCGCTCTCGCATGGCTCCGGGCTCTACGCCTTGCCTCACATCGCCCGAGGCTCGCACCAGATCGTTCTCGGCGGCTCTTTTGATCCGGACCAGATCTACGCCCTGCTGGCCAAGCACCGCAACGTCACGCTGTTCGGTGCGCCCACGATGGTCACGCGCCTTGTCAATCATCCCGCAGCCGGCTCGGCTGCCGTAGACAACCTGCGGACGCTCTACTTCGGCGGTGCGCCGATGTACGTGGAGGACTTGAAGCAGGCGCTGGAGCTGTTCGGCCCTCGTCTCACACAGATCTACGGGCAGGGCGAGTCGCCAATGACGATCACCAGCCTCCCCAAGCACCTCCTGGGAATGGACGGCGTATCGGACGAGGTGTTGGCAAGCACCGGCTTTGCCCGCACCGGCGTCGAGGTGAAGGTGGTCGACGACCAGGGCCGCACGCTGCCGCCGGGCGAGATCGGCGAGGTCATCACGCGGTCCGACTGCGTCATGCGCGGCTACTGGAACAATCCGGAGGCGAACGCCAAGGCCCTGCGCGAGGGCTGGCTGTGGACCGGCGACCTCGGGGCCATGAGCGCCGATGGCTACCTCATCCTGAAGGATCGCTCGAAAGACCTCATCATCTCCGGCGGATCGAACATCTACCCGCGCGAGATCGAGGAAGTGCTCCTGACGCATCCGGGCGTTATCGAGTGCGCGGTGGTCAGCCGGCCGCACAAGGACTGGGGCGAGGAGGTCATTGCCTTCGTGCAGATCAGGCCCGGCCACGAGGTCAGCGACGCGGCGCTCGACGAGACCTGCCTCAACAACATCGCCCGCTACAAGCGCCCACGCGCCTACTACAGGCTCCCGGCGTTGCCGAAGAACAGCTACGGAAAAATTCTCAAGACGGAGCTGCGTGCGCGGCTCGAAAAGGAGAGTGACAATGCGTGACGTCTCCATCACTGGCATCGGATCGACGAGCTTCGGACGCCACCCGGACAAGGACATCCAGGCGCTCGCTGTCGAGGCAGCCCAGGCAGCGCTCGACCGCGCGGGGCTCGACCGGCGTGATATCGGCGCGCTCTATCTTGGCAATTTCATCGCCGGCCCGCTGACGGGCCAGGAGGTGCTGGCCGGCATCGTTGCCGATCGGGTCGGCCTCTCCAACGTGCCTTGCACCAAGGTCGAGGGGGCATGCGCTTCTGGCGGCATCGCCTTCCGTCATGCGGTGCTTGCCGTGCAATCCGGCCTGTGCGACGCGGCGATTGCGGTCGGCGTCGAGAAGATGACGCAAGCGTCGCGCACCGACGTCACCAACGCCTTGCTGTGCGCCCGCGACAATCGCGAGGATGCGCAGAGCGGCCTCACCTTTCCGGGCCTTTTCGGGCGCGCCTGGAAGGCCTACGAGGCACGCTATGGCATCACGCGCGAGGAGGTTGCAGCCGTCAGCATCAAGAACAAGGCCAATGGCCTGAAGAACCCGCTTGCGCAGATGGGCGCCAACCTGACGCTCGACATCATCAAGCAGTCTCCCATGATCGCCGATCCCGTGCAGCTCTACGATTGCTGCCCGGTCAGCGACGGCGCGGCCGCTGTCATCGTCACCACGCGGGATCGCGCGCGTAACGCACCCGATTTGCCCATCGACGTGCTCGCCTCCGTGCAGACCCGGGGTGCGCCGCACCTTGCCGGCCATCCGGATCTCAGCACCTTCGAGGCGACTGTCAGCGCCGCCCAGCGGGCTTTTGCAGCGGCAGGCCTGAAGCCCGAGGATCTCGACTTCGTCGAGCTGCACGACTGCTTCTCGATCGCCGAGATCATCGATGCCGAGGATCTGGGCGTCGTGCCTCGCGGCCAGGGCGGCAAATGGGCGGCGGAGGGCCGCACGGCGATTGGCGGCGATATGCCCATCAATCCCTCGGGTGGGCTTCTCGCCAAGGGACATCCCGTGGGCGCAACGGGCGTGGCGCAGATCCACGAATCCGTCCTGCAGCTGCGCGGGCAGCATTCCAACCAGGTGCGCGACGCTGCCATCGGGCTCACGCACAACCTGGGCGGCGTCGGCGTCGCCTGCACTGTCAACATCCTGCGGCGCCCGGATGCCCGCTGAGAAAGGACCGCATCGTGGCCGATATCCGCGTTGAGAAGCACGAGGCGGTCTGGCTGGTGGTGATCGACCGGTCCGCGAAAATGAACTCGCTCGACTTCGCAGCCCACGAGGAACTCGTGGAGGTCTGGCGCGCCTTCGACAAGGACGAGACGGCCCGCATCGG
>JBDHTJ010000058.1:0-27031 GCA_039808585.1 Hyphomicrobiaceae bacterium
CGCACCGGTGCCGAGGTCGGCGAGGCTCGTCACGCCGGCATCCGAGATCCCGCACGGGACGATGCCGGCGAAGTGGCCGAGATCCGGCGCCACATTGATGCTCAGCCCATGCGTGCTCACCCAACGGCGCAGGCGCACGCCGATCGCCGCGATCTTGTCCGTCGCGGGCATGCCGTTGCGCATGTGATCGACCCACACGCCGACACGATCGGGACGCGTATAGCCCGCGACGCCGAACTCAGCGAGACTTGCCAACGTCCAGTTCTCGAGCGCCGTCACGAACCTGCGCACGTCGCCGAAGCGCCGCTTCACGTCGAGCATGACGTAGACCACGCGCTGCCCCGGCCCGTGATAGGTGTACTGCCCGCCGCGCCCGGCCACATGCACGGGAAAGCGCGCCGGTTCCAAGAGGTCCTGCGCCTTGGCGCTTGTGCCGGCCGTATAGAGAGCGGGATGCTCGAGCAGCCACACCGCCTCCGCCGCCATGCCATCCGCTATCGCCTCTCCGCGCTCGCGCATGAACGCCAGCGCCGCCTCGTAAGGCACGAGCTCTTGCGATCGCATCCATTCGATGGCGGAGCTTGAGGACATCGCGGGTTCCAGGGTGGCGCCCATTCGATATAGCGATTGCCGACGTCTGTCGCCACATGCTGCCATGAGGCGCCGTCTCGGTGCCTGCCCACATGCTCCCGCCGCTGCAGTCAACCAACTGAATTGGCGACGCCTTTCGGCCTCGCTGCGAAAAAGCTGGGCTGCCTCACGCGAGCGCTTGTGGCGAAGGCCGCCATTTGCTATGAGGCGGTTCCTCATTGATGCGGTCGTGGCGGAATTGGTAGACGCACTACCTTGAGGTGGTAGCGCCGCAAGGCGTGAAGGTTCGAGTCCTTTCGACCGCACCAGTCCCAGTGAAATGTCGAGCCTGGGGTCTCACATGCGCGTTCCCGTGCAGGTTCGCGCCGTGGAGACGACAGACTATGCCCAGTGGCAGTTGCTATGGGAGGGCTACAACGCCTTCTATGGCCGCAGTGGCGACACCGCGCTTGCCGACGAGATCACCCGCACGACTTGGTCACGCTTTCTCGATCAGTCGGAGCCTGTCGAGGCCCTTGTCGCCGATGCCGGTGGACGCCTTGTCGGGCTCGCCCACTACCTCTTCCATCGCAGCACCATTCTCGTTGGGCCCACCTGTTATCTGCAGGATCTCTTCACCGTGCCGGAAGCGCGCGGGATGGGCGTGGGCCAGGCCCTGATCGAAGCCGTCTGCGACAAGGCGCGATCGGCCGGTGCGGGCCGGGTCTATTGGCAGACGCACGCGGGCAATAGGCAAGCCCGGGCGCTCTACGATCGTGTGGCAGAGCATGCCGGCTTCATCGTCTATCGCAAGGCACTCTGACGTGCGGCGCCCGCGCCGGTCTCTGATTGCGCGAGCCATCATCCGGGCAGCTTTATTTCATAAGCTCCACCGCTGGTGAGGGCACATCTCGTGAGCGAACGAACCCAAATCGCCGATGCCAAGGCCCGGGCGGTCCGTACGCGCATACGGATCGGCTGGGCCCTGCTTGCCCTCATCGTTGTGGTCGTGCTCGCAGCCCCTTGGCTTCTGCTCGCCCTCGCCTTCTGGAGTGCGGATGGAAGCTGGGACTTCGAGGGTCCCGGCGTTCGACACTTCCTCTTCGTCCGGGGTAGCCATCTTGCGAGGCTGGGCACCGTCGAGCCGACACGAGAGCCCGTGCGTTACAGCGTCCGCTTGCCCGAGGGCACCTTCCCAGGTTGGCGGATCGCAATCTTCGACAGCACGGCCGAGCCCACCACAATCGCCCGCCGCTACGCCGAGCGCTGCGAGCAACTGGGTTTCAAGGTCACGCAGATGACGCTGCCGGAAGCTGCCGCGGCTCGCGCTGTCCTCGTCTGCGAAATCGAGATGTACATCGATGTCGAGATGGCAGCCGAGCGCGCCGCCAACCAACCCTCGACACGCGTCGCCCTCAAAGTGTGGGGCTACGATTGACGGGCGAAGCGCTCGAAAAGCACGAAGGGCGGCCGAAGCCGCCCTTGCACAAACCGTCGATGCCACCGCTCTCAGCCCGCCTTGGCCACAGCCCGCGCGGCAATCACACCCACGAGATGGGCGCGATAATCGGCCGCTGCATGGATGTCGGCATTCATCATCGAGGCATCGGTGGTGATGCCCTTCAATGCGTCCGGCGACCAGCTCTTGGCGAGCGCGGCTTCCATGGCCTTGTGGCGGAAGACGCCGTTGTTGCCGGCGCCCGTGACCGCGACGCGCACCTCGCTGCCAGTCTGCGCCACGGCGACGCCCACGAGGGCATAGCGCGAGGCGGGATTGGCGAATTTCACGTAGGCGAACTTCGCCGGCACCGGGAACGAGAACTTCGTGATGATCTCGCCCTCGCCCAGCGCCGTCGAGAACAGGCCCGTGAAGAAGGCATCCGCCTTGATCTCGCGCTTGTTGGTGACCACGGTGGCGTTGAGCGCGAGCACGGAAGCGGGATAGTCCGCAGCCGGGTCGTTGTTGGCGACGGACCCGCCGATGGTGCCGCGGTTGCGCACGTGGGGGTCACCGATATGCCCCGCCACTTCACAAAGCCCCGCGATGGCGCCCTTCACCACGGCGGAGGTTGCCACCTCCGCATGCGGGGTCATGGCGCCGATGACGAGCGCGTTGCCGTTCTTGCTGATGCCACGCAGCTCCGAGACGCGCGACAAGTCGACGAGCGCCTTCGGCGAAGCGAGCCGCAGCTTCATGGTGGGCAGCAGCGTGTGCCCGCCCGCCAGGATCTTCGCCTCGGGGTTGGCTGCGAGCACGGATGCCGCCTCGGCAAGGGACGAGGGACGGTGATAGTTGAATGCGTACATGATGATTTCTCCCCTTGTCCCTTATTCCGCCGCCATGCGCTTGGGCGCTTTCTGCGCTGCACGCCAGACAGCCTGCGGTGTCGCCGGCATGTCGATCTCCTCGTGGCCCAGCGCGTCGGTGATGGCGTTCATCACTGCCGCAGGTGCTGCGATGGCACCGGCCTCGCCGCAGCCCTTTACGCCCAGCGGGTTCGACGGACACGGCGTGTTCGTCATCTCCACCTTGTAGGAGGGCAGGTCGGATGCGCGCGGCATGCAGTAGTCCATGAAGCTCGCCGTGAGCAGCTGTCCACTCTTGTCGTAGACGGCACCTTCCAGAAGCGCCTGGCCGACGCCCTGGGCGATACCGCCATGCACCTGGCCTTCCACGATCATCGGGTTGATGAGGTTGCCGAAGTCGTCGACCGCCACCCAGCGCTCGATGCGCGTCGTGCCCGTCGCGGGATCGATCTCGATCTCGCAGACGTGCACGCCCGAGGGGAACGTGAAGTTGGTGGGATCGAAGAAGGCGCCCTCCTTGAGGCCGGGCTCCAGCTGCGCGCCCGTGAACTTGTGGGCGATGTAGGCCTGCAGCGCCACTTCGGGGAAGGTGAGCGTCTTGTTGGTGGCGGTGGAGGAGAAGATGCCATCCTTGAAGTCCACGGTGTTCTCCGGCACCTCGAGCACGAAGCCCGCCACCTTCTTGCCCTTCACGATCACCTTGTCGATGGCGTTGAAGATGGCCGACATGCCCACGGCGCCCGAACGCGAGCCGTAGGTACCCATGCCGAATTGCACCTTGTCGGTGTCGCCATGCACGATCGAGACCGTCTCGATCGGCACGCCGAGCCGCTGCGACACCAGCTGGGCGAAGGTCGTCTCGTGGCCCTGGCCATGGCTGTGCGAACCCGTCAGCACCTCGATGGAGCCGGTGGGGTTCACACGCACCTCGGCCGATTCCCACAGGCCCACGCCGGCCCCGAGGGAGCCGACCGCCTGGCTCGGTGCAATGCCGCAGGCCTCGATATAGGCCGAGAACCCGAGGCCGCGCTTCATGCCGCGGCGCGCGCTTTCTGCCTTGCGTGCGGGAAGCCCCTTGTAGTCGATGAGCTCCAGCGCCTTGTCGAGGCAGGCCGCATAGTCGCCGGTGTCGTAGGTCATGATCACGGGCGTGGCGTGCGGGAAGGTGGTGATGAAGTTCTGCCGTCGGAACTCCGCCGGGTCCTTGCCCATCTCGCGCGCTGCCACCTCCACCAGCCGCTCCACGACGAACGTGGCTTCGGGCCGGCCCGCACCGCGGTAGGCATCGACAGGTGCCGTGGTCGTGTAGACGCCGTCGACCTCGCAGTAGATGGCGGGAATGTTGTACTGGCCCGAGAGCAGTGGCGCGTAAAGGAACGTCGGCACCGAGGAGGCGAAGGTGGAGAGATAGGCGCCGAGGTTCGCCTTGGTCTTCGCCCGCAGCGCCAGGATCTTGCCGGAGGCGTCCATGGCGAGTTCCGCGGTCGTGAGATGGTCACGACCATGCGCGTCGCACAGAAAGGCCTCGGTGCGTTCGCAGGTCCACTTCACCGGACGCTTCACCTTGCGCGCGGCCCACAGGCAAACGGTTTCTTCCGCGTAGATAAAGATCTTGGAGCCGAAGCCGCCGCCGACGTCCGGCGCAATCACGCGCAGCTTGTGCTCGGGCGCAAGACCGATGAAGGCCGAGAGCACCAGGCGCGCCACGTGCGGATTCTGGCTGGTGGTGTAGAGGGTGAGCTGGTCCTGGCCCACGTCGTAGTCGCCGATGGCAGCACGCGGCTCGATGGCGTTGGGCACCAGGCGGTTGTTGACGAGGTTGACCTTCGTCACGTGCGCGGCGCCCGAGAAGGCCGCATCCACGGCCGCCTTGTCGCCGAGGTGCCAGTTGTAGACGGTGTTGTTGGGCGCCTCCGGATGGATTTGCGCCTGGCCCGCGCTTTGCGCGGTGGCGAGATCTGTCACGGCCGGCAGCACGTCGTAATCAACGACCACCTTCTCGGCGGCGTCCTTGGCTTCGGCCAGCGTCTCGCCAATGACAACGGCGACGTGGTCGCCCACATAGCGCACGGTGTCGAGCGCGAGCGCAGGATGCGCGCCGGCCTTCATCGGCGTGCCGTCCTTGTTGAGGATCATCCAGCCGCAGATGAGCCCGCCGACCTTGTCGGCCGCAAGCTCCTTGCCGGTCAGCACGGCCACGCAGCCCGGTGAGGCTTTCGCGGCGGTGGTGTCGATCCGCTTGATCTTGGCGTGCGCATGGGGCGAGCGCACGAACACGGCGTAGGTCTGGCCGGGGCGATTGATGTCGTCGGTGTAGCGGCCATTGCCGGTGATGAAACGCTGGTCTTCCCTGCGCTTGACGGGGGCGCCGATGCCGGTTGCGGTCACGGGATTTCCTCCTGGAGAAACGATTGGGTTGGATCAAGGCGCGCGAAAAGAGCTGCGCCTTTGCTGGCGGTGCAGGATTATTCGGCGGCCTGCTTCGCGCCTGTCATGTTGGCTGCGCCCTCGCGCACGGCCGCGACGATGTTGTGGTAGCCCGTGCAGCGGCAGATGTTGCCCTCGAGTTCGGCACGCACCGTATCCTCGTCGAGCTTGTTGCCCTTGCGGTTCACGATGTCGATCGCCGACATGATCATGCCCGGTGTGCAGAAGCCGCACTGCAGGCCATGATTGTTGCGGAAAGCTTCCTGCATCGGATGCAGCTGGCCGTCCTGCGCAAGGCCCTCGATCGTGGTGATGCTGGCGCCGTCACAGGCGATGGCCAGCGTCGTGCAGGATTTCACCGCACGGCCGTCCAGATGCACCACGCAGGCGCCGCACTGGCTGGTGTCGCAACCCACGTGCGTGCCCGTCAGCTGCAGGCTCTCGCGCAGGAACTGGGTGAGCAGCATGCGCGGATCGATCTCGGCGGTGACGGTACGGCCGTTGACGGTCACGGTAACCTGCGTGATGGGCGCACCCGACTGCTGCGTCGCCGGCGCTGCCGCATCGGCTGCCTGACCCTTCTTGAATATCGAAAACATTCGTCCTCCTTGACGCCCTCGAGGGGCCATTGAGCAACTGCGCCCGCCGCCTTACCGGGCGATGGCTTTATTCTTGTTGTCGGTCGATTAGGCCACACTCCCGCACGTCGCGCAACGCCGACAGCGGTTTGTTTCGTTTTGCTACGATCGTCCAACGCACGTGCAGCAAAACGAGGTGAACGTATAGATGCCGGATTACCAGAATGCGACGCGTGGGCCTCGGCTAAGGGCGCGCCCGACTTTCACTGGAAGATCTTTGTTATCCAGCCGAAAGGTTGGGCCTCCGGCGCAGCCGGCTTGGGCGCAGCAGGCCTGCTGCGCGATGCGGGCGGCCCGGCCGGATTGACTTCTGCCGGGGCGGCGGTCGAGGGCCACGTGATTGCGCGCCGCGCCAGCGGGCCATTGGCGCTCGCGACGTGCTTGCGGCCCATGATGCGGGCGGCCATCTCGTCGAAGGCCGGATCGGTCGTGGCCGGGGCCTTCGGGATCATGTGGACGATCTTGTAGCCATTCTTCTTCAGGTCATCGAGCAGGGCCGGCAGACCGCGCGCCGTCGACGCCTGGATATCGTGGAACAGGATGATGCCTTTGCCTGCCGCGGCAAGGTCATGCATCACCTTCCGGCGCACCTGCTCGCCGTCGTGCAACCTGTAGTCCTTGCTGTCGACGTCGATGTTGAAACTCGCCATTTGCCGCCCCTGCAGGTGCAGTGTCATAGAGCGGGGCTCGGCGAGGTAGGGAAAGCGGAAGAATGGCGCCACCGGCTTGCCCATGGCGAGCGTCACTGCGCTGATGCCAAGCTCGATCTCGTGCCGCGCCTTGAGCGGTGTCAGGTGCGTGAGGTTGGCATGCGACCAGGTGTGGAGCCCGACGGTGTGTCCCCGCCTTGCGTATTCCTTCACCGTATCGGGATCGGCGATGGCCATGCGGCCGACGACGAAGAAGGTTGCCTTGGTGCAATGCGCGTCCAGCGTGTCGAGGATGGGGCGGGTGTAGGCGCGGGCCGGGCCGTCGTCGAACGTGAGGATCACCTCGCCGTCCTCGAGGATCTCGAACTCTTTCTTCTTGCCGCCGAAGCGGGGGCCCGTGGCGGTATCGATCTCGATCGTACGCGAGACGCCAAGCGTTCCCGGCCCGGCGATGCAGCCCGCGTTCTGCTGAGCGCGCGCGCCAGCGGCGGGCAACAGCAGGCCCGCTGCGGCAAGACCGCCAACAATCCATCTCAGCATTGACGTCCCTTCGCGCGTTCCCCACGCCCCCTGGCGTATGCCGCCTAATGGCACGCGTTGGTGGCGATAACAAGCCGCCGGAGCGGCCGAATAATCTATTGCATGGCAGGCATGGTGAGGGCGCAACAATGCTCTGGCTCAAGCCGGATTTGCACCTCCTCCGTAGACTTAATCAGCCGCAGTCAGAGGGAATTCCTACCTCCAGAAGGCCTTCGAATTAAGTCCGTGCGAATCAGCGGCTCTTCGCGTTCAGTGTCTCGACGGGCTTCGCTCCCAGGCAGGCACCCCAATGCAAGACGAGAGCACAACCGAGACGTCTGGCGCTGGCCCGCAAACGGACCCGGCACAGGCGATCGTGCGCCCGGTGGCAGAGGCGATCGAGGCCGGTGACGTATCCCGCGCCGCCGACATCGCACAGGGCCTCTCCCCGCCTGACCTCGCCTCCCTCCTCCAGCTCTTGGAGGGCGATGACCGTGTGAAGCTGGTCTCGGCGCTGGGTGCACGCTTCAACCCGGAAGTGCTCTCCGAACTCGACCGCAACGTCCGTGACCAGCTGCTGCCGCTTCTGCCACGACCCGTCCTCGTCGAGGCCGCGCGCACACTAGAAACCGACGACGCCGCCTATCTGCTCGAAAGCCTAGACGAGCAGGTGCGGGAGGAAATCCTCTCGGCAATCCCGAAGACGGATCGGGCCGCCCTCGAGCGCAACCTCGGATACCCCGAGGAAACCGCCGGCCGTCTGATGCAGACGGACTTCGTGGCCGTGCCGCCGTTCTGGACTGTGGGCCAGACCATCGATCACATGCGCGAGGCGGCGGACCTGCCGGAAAGCTTTTCGGACATCTTCGTGGTGGACCCCACCTACCGCGTCGTCGGCAGCGTGGACCTGTCGCGAATGCTGCGCTCCAAGCGCACCATCGTGATCGAGAGCATCATGGACAAGGACCGCCATGTGATGCTCGCCACCGAGGACCAGGAGGAGGTCGCCCGGCAATTCGAGCGCTACGAGTTACGCTCCGCCCCGGTCGTCGACGCCAACCAGCGCCTCGTCGGCGTGGTCACCGTGGACGACGTCGTGGAGGTCATCGAGGAAGAGGCGGACGAGGACTTGCGGCGCCTGTCCGGCGTCGGTGACGAGCGCATCTCCGACAGCGTGCGCCAGATCGTGCCCGGCCGCTTCTGGTGGCTGTTCGTGAACCTTGGCACGGCCATCCTCGCATCAGCCGTCATCAAGCAATTCGACGCCACCATCGAGCACATGGTGGCGCTGGCCGTGCTCATGCCGATCGTCGCCTCCATGGGCGGCAACGCCGGCACGCAGACCATGACGGTCGCCGTCCGCGCCCTCGCCACGGGTGAACTCGGCGCCTTCAACACCATGCGCGTGGTGCTGCGCGAGACGGCGGTCGGCCTCGTCAATGGCCTCGCCTTCGCCCTCATCATGGCGCTGATCGTGTTCCTCTGGTTCGGGTCCAACCGCCTGGGCGCCGTGATCGGCGTCGCCATGATCATCAACCTGCTCGCCGCAGCGCTTGCCGGTATCTTCATTCCGCTGGCGCTGGAGCGGATGGGCTTCGATCCGGCTGTCTCTTCCACGGTGTTCGTGACCACCGTCACCGACGTCGTCGGCTTCCTCGCCTTCCTTGGCCTCGCCACGCTGTGGCTGATGTGAAAAAGGCCGGGACGCTCGCCCCGGCCTTCACACGGATTTCAAGTCGCGGGCCTTCGCCCAGCAGCCTCACGCACTCTGCTGCGCGTGCAGGCGGCCGCGCTTGGCCATCAGCTTGTTGAGCGCTCCGACGTAGGCCTTGGCCGAGGCCACCATCGTGTCCGGATCGGCCGCGCGTGCCGTCACCAGCTTGCCTTCGGTCTCGTCCTCGAGGCGCACGGACACCTCGGCCTGGGCATCGGTGCCTTCCGTCACGGCGTGCACCTGGTAGAGGGCGAGCTTCGCCTTGTGCGGGATCAGCTTCGTGATGGCGTTGAAGGTGGCATCGACCGGGCCATTCCCCGTCGCCTGCACCGTCTGCTGGCTGCCCTCGATGTCGAGGGTGAGCGTGGCCGACTGCGGGCCCACCGTGCCGGCGATGACCGTCAGGGCCAGAACCTTGATACGGTCCTGCTGGGTTGCGATTTCCTCGTCGACCAGCGCCTCGAGATCCTCGTCGTAGACGTGCTTCTTGCGATCGGCCAGCGCCTTGAAGCGGTTGAAGGCATCTTCCAGCGCGTTCTCGCCGAGCTCGTAGCCCATCTCCTTCAGCTTGGTGCGGAAGGCGTTGCGGCCCGAGTGCTTGCCCATGACGAGCGAGGTCTTGGAAACCCCCACGCTCTCCGGCGTCATGATCTCATAGGTCTGGGTGTGCTTGAGCATGCCGTCCTGGTGGATGCCGCTCTCGTGCGCGAAGGCGTTCCGGCCGACGATCGCCTTGTTGTACTGCACCGGGAACGAGGTCGCCGCCGCCACGAGCTTGGAGGCGCGGTTCAGCATGCGCGTGTCGATGTTGGTCTCGTAGGGCAGCACGTCGCCACGGGTCTTGATCGCCATCACGACTTCTTCGAGTGCGGCATTGCCCGCGCGCTCGCCGATGCCGTTGATGGTGCACTCCACCTGCCGGGCGCCGGCGCGGATGCCGGCCAGCGAGTTCGCCACGGCCATGCCGAGATCGTTGTGGCAGTGCACCGAGAAGATCGCCTTGTCGGAGTTCGGCACGTTCTCGCGCACGAAGCGGAACATCTCGAAGTATTCCTCCGGCGTCGCATAGCCCACCGTGTCGGGCAGGTTGATCGTGGTGGCCCCGGCCTTGATGGCCGTCTCGACGCAGCGGCAGAGGTAGTCGAGTTCGGTGCGGGTGGCGTCCTCGGCGCTCCATTCAACGTCCGATACCCAGTTGCGGGCGCGCGCCACCTGGAAGTGGATCATCTCCAGCACCTGCTCCTCGCTCTTCTGCAGCTTGTGCTTGCGGTGCACGGGGCTGGTCGAGACGAAGGTGTGGATGCGGGGGCGTTGGGCATGGCGCACAGCCTCGCCGGCACGATCGATATCAGCGGCGCCAGCGCGCGACAGGCCCGCCACCACCGCGCGCTTCACCTGCCGTGAGATCTCCGAGACGGCCTGGAAGTCGCCCTCGGAGGCGATCGGGAAGCCGGCCTCGATGATGTCGACGCCCATGTCGTCGAGGAAGTGGGCGACCTCGAGCTTCTCCTCGAACGTCATGGTTGCGCCTGGGCACTGCTCCCCGTCGCGCAGCGTGGTGTCGAAGATGAAGACGCGGTCGGTGTTCGTGGTCTTGGGCTGCGCACCGACGTCGTTGGCGGCGGGCTGGGTGGGTTGCTGGGTCATCTCGTTCGTCCTTGTCGGGCCGGGCGCTCGCAGCGCTCACCGGCATGGTGCCTCTTTCCTTCGCTGGAACTCGTAACCCCTGAACCGCTCCCCACAAGGGGCCGCACTGGCTCAGGGGCTAATAAGGAGAAGGAGGGCAAGGCGCGGCAGATCGCGGCCGGAAATCATCCCGTCCGTCGTGGTCTCTGCAGTATTGGAGCTCACAAGGCTCACAGGTCTTACTCGAGGTAAGGATACGCGCGCATGAAGTGGAACAGCTTCAATAAGCCTGACGCGGGCTTGTCTTGCAAGCCTTTTCGCTGCGAAAGACGCCTTATCTGCCGCTTCTGGCTGAAGCTTCCAGGCGCGCGACCGTATTCAGGATCAGCGCCTTGCGGTCGAGATTGAGGCTGTCGGCGTCGCCCCGCTCCTTGATCAGGCTCTCCCACAGGGCAGCCCAGGCGGGCAGATCTTCCGGCCTGATGAGACGCTGCGCGTTGGCCATGTCGGCTGCTCCCCCCTGCCCCGTGGCGCGCCCGCGGATGAGCCGGGCAAGGGTCTCCATGAGCAGCTCATAGAAAGCGTTGAAACGCTGCTCCTGGGCCGACTGCGCCATACCATCGGCAATTGTGTGGAGCGCAGCCCAATCGACCTTGGGGAGCAGGCCGATGATCTTGTCCACCTCGGCGTAGAGTTCGAGCCCGCCGCCGGCGTGGAGTTGCAGCGCCCGCCGGACACTGCCGCCCGAGAGCGACGCAAGCTGCTGCCAGGCCTCGGGCCTCGGCGGTTCTGCCTCTGCCGCGAGCAGGGCGGCCTCGACCGCCTTTTTCAGGTCCGCCTCCATCAGCGGCTTCAGGTCTAGCCTCCGGCAGCGGGAGCGTATCGTCGGCAGCAGCCGCCCGGGCTCCGACGAGATCAGGATGAAAAGCGCCCGCGCCGGTGGTTCCTCCAGCGATTTCAGCAAGGCGTTCGCCGCATTGATGTTGAGGTCGTCGGCGCTATCGACGATCACCACGCGCCATTGCCCATCGCCACCGGTGAGGCCAAGAAACGATTTGAGCCGGCGTACCTCGTCGACGGGAAGCGTGGTGGCAAAACGCTTGGCCTTCGCGTCCCAGGGGCGCCTCAGCACCAGAAGCCCTGGATGCGCCTGCGCCAGGATCTGCCGCGATGCCGCGCTGTCGTCAGCCACCGCCAGGCTTTCACCGAAGATGTCGCGCTCCTCGGGCACTGCCAACACGTGCCGGGCAAGCCGATAGGCGAGCGTCGCCTTGCCGATGCCCTCGGGCCCCGACAGCAGCCAGCCGTGATGCATGCGCCCACTGGCAAAGGCTTGCGCCAGACTGCGCTCGGCTTCGGCGTGCCCGAACAGATCGCGCGTCTCGCGCGGATGCGGAAAGCCCTCGAGCCGGTCGGACTCGGGCTGTACCTCCGCCTCCTGGAGAACGGCCGCGCGTGCCATCACGCAGCCCCCGTGCCCAAGCGCGCGGCGACCGTCTGCCAGATGCGCTCGGCAATGGCTTCCACGGGCTCGCTGGCATCGACCACGACGCAGCGCCCGGGTTCGCGCCGGGCAATGTCGAGGTAGCCCTGGCGCAGCCGCTCGTGGAATGCGAGTTCCCGGCCTTCGAACGGGTCGATCTCGCTGCCCTCCACGGCTTCGCGGCGGCGTGTCGCCCGGGCAAGGCCAGCGCGCGCCTCGATATCGAGGATCAAGGTGAGGTCGGGCGCCGTCGGTCCCACCACCAGCCGCTCCAGCATATCGAGCGTCTGCGCCGGTACGCCTCCGGCCGCGCCCTGGTAGACGCGGGTGGAATCGGCGAAGCGATCGCAGATCACCCAGCGCCCCGCGCCAAGTGCCGGCCTGATGGCGCTGTCGAGATGGTCACTGCGCGCGGCAGAAAAGAGCAGGGCTTCGGCGAGCGGGGGATGCGGTGCCAGCGTGCCGCCCAGCAGCAGGCCGCGGATCTGCTCGGCAAATGGCGACCCGCCCGGTTCACGCGTCAGCAGGACGTCGAGCCCCGCCTGCCGAAGGCGCTCTGCAAGCCGGCGCGCCTGGGTCGATTTTCCCGACCCCTCGCCGCCTTCGAATGTAATGAAGCGCCCATTGGCCATGGCTGGCCGCTCGTCTCCCGATGGCGGGCCGAATGGCCCTCAAGGAACCCACCGGGTGGCCAAATGCAGGAGCGAGTCAAGTCCCCGCCACCACAGCGGGCCAGGCTTGACGTCCTCCGCCGCGTAAAGCGGCACCTCGAGCGAGGCGTCCTGCGGCGTGGTCACGCGCAGGATGCCGATTTGCTCGCCCTTCTTCAGCGGCGCCTTCAGCGGGCCTGTGTAGTAGATGCGCCCGGTGAGCTTCGGATTGGCCGGTGTCTTCTGCACCAGGAGGTTCACCGGTTCGGGGCTCGCCACGCGCACGCTGAAGCGGTCAGCGCCCCACACCCGGACCCGGCCCACCTCCTCGTTGGCGTCGAAGAGGCGGGCTTCGGAAAAATTTTTGAAGCCCCACTCGAGCAGCTTGCGGGCCTCGTCCCGCCGGTCGTCCATGGTGGCGAGGCCGTTCACCACTACGATGAGGCGCCGGCCATCTTGCAGCGCCGACCCTACAAGCCCGTAGCCGGCCTCCTTGATGTATCCGGTCTTGAGCCCGTCGGCGCCCGTGACGAGGCCGAGCAGAGGATTGCGGTTGACGAACTTGGTCTTGCGCCACGTGTATTCGCGCAGGCCGAACAGCTCATAGCGCTCGGGATAGGTTCGTATGATGTGGCGGGCGAGCAAGGCAAGCTCGCGGGCGGTCGTCTGGTGTTCGGGATGGAAAAGCCCGGTGGCATTGCGAAACACCGACTTCTTCAGGCCTATGGCGCGCGCCTCTTCTGTCATGCGCTTGGCGAAGTTGGCTTCCGTCCCCGACATGTTCTCGGCAACGCAGATCGCCGCGTCGTTGCCCGACTGAACCACGATGCCCTTGATCAGCTCCTCCAGCGGCACCTTCGTCCCTGGAGGCACGCCCATGTTCGCCGCGCCCGCCGAAATGCCGCCGCGCCGCGTCGCGCTTTCCGTCATGAGGAAAGGCTGGTCCTCGCGCACTTCACCTTTCTTGAGCGCGCCGAACACCACCGCCAGCAACATGAGCTTGCTCATGCTCGCGGGGTACATCATGTCGTTGCCGTTGCGATGGAAGAGGACTGCCCCGCTTTCCGCATCCATCAGCACCGCCTGATGCGCCTTGGTTGCGAACTCCGCCTGGGCGACCGCACGCGTAAGCGGTACGAGAAGCCCCGTCAGCAGCAGTACGGCCAAGCCAAGGCCGCGCACGCAGCGAGATGCCATGCCGGCCACGGTCATCGCAGGCTCCCTTGATGAATTCCAATCGCGGACGCGCAAGCACAGTGCGCGCCACTATTCGCGCGCGCCCCTTCCCTGTCAACGAAGCGGACGAGGCTTGTCGCCCTTGATCGGAAGTTCATACATGCCACCTGGCTGCGCGGCAGCAGCCAATGCCGCAATGTTGATCCAAAGTGCGGCCAGCCGCTCAAGCTGTTTCAGTACTGGCGCCTTGTAGAGGGCCGGTGCCATAAAGAACCCGGTCAAACGGGATGCACGGAAAGCCGCTGCCTCGGACTTATTTTTTGTGATTCGACGATCACCGGACACAACAACCCAATGCCCCTCTGCACTCAGCCGCCCTATCCACTCTATATCAGCCGTCGCAGGATGAAACTTGTCCCGGAGTGCAATGAAATCGTGCTCATCGCCAAGGACGGCATCGAGCGCTTTGGGAATAACAAATGAAATGTTGTGATCAAAAATAAACTTCACGCAGCGTTGAGACCCTCCTCGAATGCGACGGCATCCCGCACAACGGAGACAGGGACAGAGTACAAATGAGCAACCCGTCGTTCGCTTCCCTCCGCGTATAGGGCATCTACCAGTGTTGCAGTGGGAATGGCGGCATCATTCACAATCGGCTGACCGAACGCGCGGGCGGGATCAATTACGATCGATTTCTTGCCCAAATAGGGTCTCCATCGGGCCACCAGGTCGTCTTCGAAATCCAAGTCCTTGAAAGATTTCTCGATCACTCCTCCAAACACGTACTGTCGCTGCTTCAAATCCAGCAACTCACGCTGCAAGGCTTCTGGCCCTTCCGAAGAAACATTTCGAAGGGCTTCCGCGAAGATTGAGCGGCCATCGGTCTTGAGCCTGCGAAGCGAAAACGGATGGGCATCGCCCAACAACTCTCGGGCTGTCTTTAGACACGCGCGAACGGTTTGAAGGCTCAAACCCTCAGCAAGGAACGCCAGCACGAACCTCAGTTCGATGAGGTCTCGAAAACTCAATTCCTTTTGCCCATCGATGGTCGGGATCTCGCCGGACCACAAGGGCGCCATCTTCGAGGGGCGGTCACCTTTGCTGAAGCTATAGCCCTTCATCCAGCGTCGCAGGGTTGCTGGGCGCGCTCTAAGCAAGCGAGCGGCCTCGGGAATGGTGTAATAACCAATTCCCAAAGGAATGAAGTCATGCGTACGCGCAGCGATTGACAAGGTGGTCAACCCCTTCCTTCCAACCGTGGAACCATAATCTCTCGGCAACGTGCTGCGCAAGCCGGCCCCGGTGGCGCCTCAGCGGGCGCCGAGGGACATCATGGGGCCGTTCGCAGGGCGGTACCAGGGCTGGCTGGCGAGGAAGCGCATCTCGTGCCGGTCATCGCCGTTGAGCGGCGCCGGTCCCGCATAACGCACCCGCAACTGCGCAAGGCCCTTGCGCTCGTAGCCGAGTGCGCGCGCGGATGCCTTCGAAAGATCGATAAGGCGGTTCTTCACGTAGGGGCCACGGTCATTGATTCGGACCAAAATCGTGCGCCCGTTCTCGAGGTTCGTGACATAGGCGTAGGAGGGCAACGGCAGCGTTGGATGCGCGGCCGTCAACGCCATCATGTCGAAGATCTCACCGTTCGCGGTTTTGCGGCCGTGGAAGTCTTCCGAGTAGAAGGAGCCATGGCCCACTTCGTCGTAGTTGGGCTGCTCGCGGGGTACGAACGTCTGCCCGTCGATCGTGTAGGGGTTGCCGAGCTTGTAGCGCCCGCCGCCCTTGGGAACGGGCTCGCCGAGCGCCACCACGCGCGGGCTCGCCTTTCCGTAGCGGCCTTCGGACGAGCAGCCGGCCATGAGCAGCGCCGAGACGCCGATGGCAAGATACGGCCAGATCCGCAGCAGCGGGAGGATGTGCATGGGCCTCGTCTCGTACGCGTGACACTCGAAACGGTGCGGCAGGCGTGCCGCAACGCCTCAATTTGCCAGAAGCGCATGCAAATCCGGTTAATGCATCGCGGTGGCGGAAGCGTGGGCCGGACGTGGCGGCGCCAAGGCGGGCGAGTTGTAGCGCCTTGCTTGACGGTCCTGCTTCAGCGCTTGAGACGCTGCCATTGGCGAAGACGACGGGCCGCCTCGACCATCTCCGCGTAGGTGCCTGCATAGGAGAAGCGCATGTAGTGATGGCCGCGTTCCTCGTCGAAGTCGACACCGGAGGTCGCCGCGATCCCCGTCTCCTCGAGCAGCGTTCTGGCAAACGCGACGCTATCCTCGGTGAAGTCCGAGACGTCGACATAGAGATAGAAGGCCCCGTCCGCCGGCACGATCTTGCAGAGACCGGCACGTGGCAGCTCTTCCAGCAGAAGATCGCGATTGCGCTGGTAGAGGCGCTTGTTGGCCTCCAGTTCGTCCTTCGCATCGAAGGCCGCGAGGGCTGCAACCTGGGAGATGCCCGGAGCGGAGATGTAGAGGTTCTGGGCAAGCCGCTCGATTGGACGCACCAAAGCTTTCGGCACGACAAGCCAGCCGACACGCCAGCCCGTCATCGAAAAGTATTTCGAGAAGCTGTTGATGACGATGGCGTCGGGTGCCACCGCGAGCGCGGTCTGCTCCAATACCCCGTAGGTCAGCCCGTGATAGATTTCGTCCGAGATCAGCCACATGCGGTTGCGGCGGCAGGCTTGTGCCAGCTCGGCCAACCTTGCCGGCTCCAGCATGGTCCCCGTTGGGTTGGCAGGGCTTGCGATCAGTAATCCCTGCGCCCCTTCCGCGGCCGCAGCGTCGATCTGGGCCGGCGTCGGCATCCAGCGGGAGGCAGCATCGGTGCGGATGATGGACGGCACCTGCCCCAAGGCGGTGAGGATGTGCCGGTAGCAGGGGTAGCCGGGCGACGGCAGGGCAACCTTGGCGCCTGTGTCAAAAAGCGCAAGGAAGGTCAGCACGAAGCCGGCCGAGGAGCCCGTGGTGACCACGACCTGCTCCGGCTCCACTGTCTGGCTGTACCACTCTTGGTAGTGCCTGGCGATGCGCTCGCGCAGGGCTGGAAGCCCCAGGGCCGTCGTGTAACCCATCTTGTCGACGGGAAGGGCGGTTGCGACAGCCTCGCGCGCGGTTTGCGGTGCGGGCGTTCCGGGCTGGCCCACTTCCATGTGGATCACATTGCCGCCGGCCCTCTCCTGGCGGGCGGCGGCCTCCATCACATCCATCACCAGGAAGGCCGGCACGCCGCTGCGCTGGGAGGGCGGCCTGGGAAGCATATCCGCCTCTGTGGCCGTCGCATTCGCCGCATCCATTGCCATCTGCTCCGCTCCCATCAGGCCAGCGCGGGGGATATCCTCGTTCTGGGCCCATAAATCCGCCACGGTTACGGCCTATCCGACAAGTCGCGCGAATTGCTTGGGATTTGGCGCCGAGAGCCGAGGAAATGCCGAACTCGCCATTGGCACGCCGGTACGGGGACGCTTATAGTTCCGCCCGCTGCCGTTGGCTATTGGCCTCGCCCTGAGAGTGCAAGTCCCGAGCAGGTGCGTGAAGCGTAAACGAAAGCGGAGATCCGCCCGTGGACGCCCCGAATGCGATGATGCGGAGCGAGGCAAGCCTGATCACGACGCAAACCGGACTGCCGACGGGGCAGAGGCAGCACAGGCCTCGCCGCGCCGCGCGCACTGCGTGGCTGGCGGCGTTCGCCTATGGCGCAAGCCTCATCACCGCGTCGCTCCCGGCCGCCGCCCAGGGCCTGCCGCTGGTCCGCGATACCGAGATCGAGAACCTGCTGCGCGACTACTCGAAGCCGATCTTCCGCGCTGCGGAGCTTTCGGCCCAGAACATCTCCGTGCGCATCGTCAAGCACGACAGCTTTAACGCCTTCGTCGTCGACGGCCGTCACGTCTACATGAACACGGGCACGTTGATGCTCGCCAAAACGCCGAACGAGGTCATTGGTGTGCTTGCCCACGAGACGGGCCACATCAAGGGCGGCCACATGGCCGACCTGCGCAGCCGCATCGCGCGCGACCAGACGAAGAGCATTTTGCTCATGCTTCTCGGCATTGGCGTCATGGCGGCCGGCGCTGCATCTGGGGGTGAAACCGGCCGCGAAATGACCGGCGCCGGCACCGGCGTGCTGATGGGCGGCAACGACATGGTCATGCGCTCGTTCCTGTCGCGGCGGCGCGAGCAGGAATCGTCGGCCGATCAGGCGGGCCTCTCCTATCTGGAGCGTTCCAAGCAATCGGGCATGGGCATGCTCGAAACCTTCGAGCGCTTTGCCCAGCAGGAGTACGTCTCCGACGCCTATCAGGACCCATTCATGCGCAGCCATCCCGTGGCTGCCGATCGCCTCGCCCGTCTACGCGAGAAAGTGATGGCGAGCCCCTACGCCAACATCAAGGACCCACCCGCCCTTCAGCTGCGCCACGACATGATGCGCGCCAAGATCTCGGGCTACGTGGAGCGCGCCGGGACGGTGCTGAACCGCTACCCTGCCAAGGATACGAGCCTGCCCGCGCGCTATGCCCGCGCCATTGCCCGCAATTGCTCCGGACGGTGCGCCGACAACATCGCCGATGTCGATGCCCTGATCCGGGAAAAGCCTGACAATCCATACTTTCACGAGCTCAAAGGCAACTTCCTGCAGGCAGCGGGCAAGCATGCCCAGGCTGTGGCCCCCTTGCGCAAGGCCCTGCAGCTTGCCGGCGGCAGCGAGCCCCTCATCATGACCGAGCTGGCGCAGTCGCTTCTGGATAGCGACGCGGGAACCGAGGAGGCGATCGAGCTCTTACGAAAAAGTGTACTCGCCGATGAGAGTTATGCGCTAAGCCATCATCTTCTTGCCAAGGCCTTCTACAAGAAGGAACGCTTTCCGCAGGCAGACCTCGCAGCCGCGCTTGGTCACTTCGCGGAAGGAAACGTGCCGCAGGCCAAGATCTTCGCCAAGCGTGCCATGGCCAAGCTGCCACGTGGCTCGCCGGAGTGGATCAAGGCCGAAGACATCGCCAACTACAAGGTCCCCACTCCCGGCTAGGCCGATGGCCCTGCACCACGCGGGCCCGAACAGGAAACGCTGCCGCGCCCCGCGCGTCCATGGATTGATAACCGGAGACACGAATGTCCGCTTCCCCTCTCTCGAGGCTCTTCGACATAGTCACGTCCGCCAAAGGCGCTGCCCTACTCGCACCTGCGATCCTTTTGGTAGGCACGACGCTGGCCGTTGGCCAGGCCGGTCCGCAGCCTGCGGCGCCGGCGGAAAAGCCTGTCCAGGTTGAGGCGCCCGCGCCCGCTGCCGCCCCTGCCCCCGCACCTGCACCGATGGTCGAGAAGCCTGCGACCGCCAAGGGCAGTGGTTTCACGCCGCAACAGCGCGAAGAGCTGACGCAGATCGTCAAGGACATCCTTCTCGCCAACCCCGAGATCATGCTCGAGGTGCAGAACGCCCTCGAGGCGCGCATGGACAAGATCCAGGCGGAACGCATGGCCGTCGCCCTCAAGGAGCATGCCAACGAGCTGTTCCGCCCGTCCGCTTCCCCGGTGGTCGGCAACGTCAAGGGTGACCTGCCTCTGATCGAGTTCTTCGACTACAACTGCGGCTACTGCAAGAAGGCCTTCACCGACGTCGCCAACTTCCTCGACAAGGACAAGAAGACCCGTCTCATCCTGAAGGAGTTCCCGATCCTGTCGAAGGGCTCGGAGGAAGCTGCGCGTGTCGCTCTCGCGGCCAAGATGCAGAACAAGTATTGGGAGTTTCACCGCGCCATGCTCGAGAGCCAAGGTCAGGCCAACGAGGCGAGCGCCTTGCGCACGGCCGAAAAGCTCGGCCTCGACATGGCCCGTCTGAAGCGGGATATGAACAGCGCCGAGGTGAAGAAAGAAATCGACGACACACGCGCCCTCGCCGCCAAGATGGGCATACAGGGTACGCCGCACTTTATCGTGGGCGATAAGATCATCCCCGGCGCTCCCGAGAACCTCGTTGAGTTGCTCAACAAACACGCAGCAGAAGTTCGCAAGGACGGCTGCAAGGTGTGCTGATAGCAGCCCGCTTTCTTGCGGCCGCAGGCAATTGGAGCGGGGGCCCTGGTCCCCGTTTCGGTTTTCCGGACCCCTAACCAAACCCGTTGCACAACCGGCCTACAGGCCTTTCACGGTCGGCTGAAAGCTGTTAAAGGCCCCCGTCATACCGCGCCGCACCCTGATTTCCGGCGCAGGACGGTCACCTTACTTTCCGCCGCGTCGCGCAAACGAGGCCGGCGGCCATGGGACAGCCAGGGATGTCGAAGCCGATTTTTGTGCTCAACGGTCCCAACCTGAACCTCCTGGGGGTACGGGAGCCGTCGATCTACGGCGCCGAGACACTGGCAGATATCGCGCGGAACACCGAGAAACGCGCACAAGCCTCTAATCTGACAGTAGATTTCCGCCAGACGAACATCGAGGGCGAGCTGGTCACCTGGATCCAGGAGGCGCGAACGAAGGCGTGCGGCATCATCCTCAATGCTGGTGCCTACACACACACTTCGGTTGCAATACTCGATGCCCTCAACGCGGCCGAGAAACCTGTGATCGAGCTGCATCTATCGAACATCCATCGGCGCGAACCTTTCCGCCATAAGAGCTTCGTGGCGGCTGCAGCAACTGGCATTATTTGTGGTTTCGGTGCAAAAGGTTACGAGTTGGCGGTAGACGCTATGGCGGGCCTGCTCGCAGCTGCGGACGCAAAGGGCCGCAAGGCATAGTCGATCAAGATTGGGCGGACACGAAACGAATGGCGAAGGATATGAAAAAGGGATCCAGCGAGCATGCTCTGGTCCGCGAGCTTGCGGATCTGATCGCCGAGACCGGCCTCACCGAGATCGAGATCGAGAAGGATGGTGTGCGCGTGCGCGTCGCCAAGCAGGTGCAGACGCTGGCCTTCGCCGGTGCCCCAGCTGGCTTCGCCGCTGCACCCGCTGCACCCGCAGCCGCTGCAGCGCCTGCCGCCGCACCTGTGGCCGCTGCGCCTTCGGGTGATCCAGGCAAGCATCCGGGCGCCGTGAAATCGCCCATGGTCGGCACCGCCTACCTCGCGCCGGAGCCCGGCGCTGCGCACTTCATCGATATCGGCACGCGCGTCACGCAGGGCCAGACGCTTCTCATCATCGAAGCCATGAAGACCATGAACCACATCCCGGCTCCGCGCGCCGGTGTGGTCAGCGCCATTCTCATCGGCAACGGTCAGCCCGTCGAGTTCGGCGAGCCGCTCGTCATCATCGAATAACGGAAAGATCGAGGAGCCGGCCCGTCACGATGTTCGACAAGGTCCTGATCGCCAACCGCGGCGAGATCGCGCTCAGAATCCTGCGCGCCTGCAAGGAGATCGGCATCGCCACGGTCGCCGTGCATTCCACGGCCGATGCCGACGCCATGCACGTCAGGCTAGCGGATGAAAGCGTGTGCATCGGCCCCCCGCCAGCGGCCGAGAGCTATCTCAACATTCCGCGCCTGCTTGCCGCCTGCGAGATCACGGGCGCAGACGCCATCCATCCCGGTTACGGCTTCCTCTCCGAGAACGCGCGCTTCGCCGAGATTCTCGAGGAACACGACATCACCTTCATCGGCCCCACGAGCGAGCACATTCGCATCATGGGCGACAAGATCGAGGCCAAGGCCACCGCCAAGCGCCTCGGCATCCCCGTCGTTCCGGGCTCCGATGGCGCCATCACGACCGAGGCCCAGGCGCAGAAGGTGGCGAAAGCGATGGGCTTTCCCGTCCTCGTAAAAGCCGCTGCCGGCGGTGGTGGACGCGGCATGAAAGTCGCCCACTCGGCCGAGGACCTCGACATCGCGCTGAAGACGGCGCGCTCCGAGGCCAAGGCCGCCTTCGGCGACGACAGCGTTTATCTGGAAAAGTATCTCTCCAAGCCCCGCCACATCGAGGTGCAGGTGTTTGGCGACGGCCGCGGCAACGCCATCCATCTGGGTGAGCGCGACTGCTCCTTGCAGCGACGCCACCAGAAAGTGCTGGAGGAGGCGCCCTCCCCCGCCCTCAACGCCGAGCAGCGCAAGCAAATCGGCACCACCGTCGCCAAGGCGATGCAGAAGCTCAAGTACCGGGGCGCCGGCACGGTGGAGTTCCTTTACGAGGATGGGCAGTTCTACTTCATCGAGATGAACACCCGTCTGCAGGTGGAACATCCGGTGACGGAGATGATCACTGGGCTCGACCTCGTCATCGAGCAGATCCGGATCGCCTCGGGCGCACCCATGACCCTCACGCAGGAGGATGTCACCTTCTCGGGCCACGCCATCGAGTGCCGCATCAATGCCGAGAATGCCCGCACCTTCGCGCCTTCTCCCGGCACGATAACGTACTGGCATCCACCCGGCGGACTGGGTGTCCGCGTCGACAGCGGTGTCTACCAGGGCTACCGCATCCCGCCCTACTACGACAGCCTCATCGGCAAGCTCATCGTCCATGGCAAGAACCGCAACGAGTGCCTGATGCGGCTCAAGCGCTGCCTGTCTGAATTTGTCATCGACGGGATCGAAACGACCATTCCTCTATTTGCGGATTTGGTCCAACAACCCGATATCGCCAACGGGCTGTATGACATCCACTGGCTGGAAAAGTACCTCAAGAAAGAATAGGCTCTGGTTCGCGTTGCATGCGGCAGCAGACCACGTGAAGCATCAGACTACGTAAGGCAGCAGAAAGGTCACGGGCCACGGTCCATCCATGGCGTCACCCGACGACATCGTCATCGAGATTACGCCGCAGGTCCTGCTGAAAGCCTACACCTGTGGCATTTTCCCGATGGCCGAGAGCGCGGACGACCCCGCCCTCTACTGGATCGAGCCGCAGCAACGCGGCATTCTCGAACTCGAGAGCGTGCATGTCCCGAAGCGGCTTGCGCGCACCATCCGCCAGGGCGAATTCGAGGTACGCATCGACACCGATTTCGAGGGCGTAATTTCCGGCTGCGCCGCCTCACGCCCTGGACGCAGGAGCACCTGGATCAACCCGAAAATCCGCTCGCTCTACCGCGACCTTTTCGAAATGGGATACTGCCACACCGTCGAAACCTGGAAAGACGGCAAACTCGTGGGCGGGCTCTACGGCGTCGCACTCGCGGGCGCCTACTTCGGCGAGAGCATGTTCTCAACCGAGCGCGACGCCAGCAAAGTGGCGCTCATGTACCTGTGCGCACGTCTCATTTACGGGCAGTTTTCGCTGCTCGACACGCAGTTCGTGACAGAGCATCTGCGCCAGTTCGGCACCATCGAAATCGAACGGGCGGATTTTCACATCCTGCTCGAGAAGGCACTCGAAGGCCGTGGCGATTTCCTCGCCCTCGATAAAACCGCCCCGCCAGAGCAGATCCTGGCCATCATCGACGCGGGGCGCCTGCGGCCCCGCGTTTGAGCTCCGACGATATTGAACCGCCGGAGCCATCATCTACAGTCGAACTGTTTTTCACGCCTTCGGCATGCGGTGGAGGGCGCACAGCTTGTTGCCATCGGGATCGCGCAAGTAGGCGAGATACATCTTGCCTGAGGCGCCTTCGCGAACGCCGGGCGGGTTTTCGCACGTCGTGCCACCGTTCGCGAGGCCGGCCTTGTGCCAGGCTTCCACTTGCTCGCCGGAGGTGCAGGCAAAGCCGATCGTGCCGCCGTTCGCATGTGTTGCAGGCTTGCCGTCGATGGGCTTCGTCACGCCGAAGACACCGCCTGGGGTGCGATAGAAGAAGCGATGGCCATCCATACGTGCCGGCGGTATGCCGATTGCCCCCAGCAGCGCATCGTAGAATTTGCGCGCCTTCTCGAGATCGTTGGTGCCGATCATCACGTGCGAGAACATCATTTCCTCCCTTGATCTGAGCTTTGAGCGTAGCGGGCTCGGAGGGGCCAGTCCACGGGCAGCCCTGAAAGAGTGAGTTTGCGTGCAGGCTCACGCGGCCATTTGCGCGTCGATGAGCTTGGCATAGGCTGCCTGCGCGAACTCTGCTGCCCCTGTCCCCCGGGTAATCATGGCGGTGACGATGGCACCATCCATCAGCAGCGCAATCTCGTGTGTAAGCCGCTCCGGATCGCGCGCACCGGCCTCCTGGCCCAATGTGCGAATGTAGCCCAGCACCTGCAGCTTGTGCTCGATGGCAAGCTTGCGCACGCGGTCGCTGGCCTTGTCGTGCTCCGCAACCGCATTGATGAACGGGCAACCGTAGAAACGCTTCTGCCGGAACCACTGCGCCAGCACCGGGAAGATCGCATCGAGACGTCCGCGCGCATCCGGACTAGCGTCTGCGAGTGCGGCGGTGAACCACGTGCGCCAGGCCTCGCCCTCGGCGCGCAGAACCGCCTCCACCAGCCCCTCCTTCGAGCCGAAAAGCTTGTAGAGCGTGCTCTTCGCCACGCCGGCCTTGGCCACGATCGTATCGACGCCGATCGCATTAATGCCCTTGCGGCAGAAAAGCTCCGTCGCGGCTTGGAGAAGCCGGTCGCGGGGGTTGTCAGTCGTGCGGGGCTTGGCTTTTCTTGCACTCATCGCGGCGATCGGCAGGCGGAGACAGTCTCGCCAGTATGACGCCTGCCTGCGTGTTGGCAAGAGACAGACCTGTCTTTCTAAGCACCCGTCAGGGCATGGTTGTTCTCTAGGCACACTGCGCGAAATTGCTTCACCGGCACGCCTTTGCACGTGAGCGCGCGGTCTCCGCTCGATATCTTAACGAGCGGTTTCGGCACGATATTCCTGCCTCCCTCCCCACTTGGCATATCGCTTGCGTAGACAGACCTGTCTGTCTGCGAAGCGCCCTTTTCCAGGCGCCTGGAAGAACACTGAAACGGAGAACGCACATGAGCGCACAAGCCAAAACCGCCCTCACGGGGTGCCTTGCACCGATCGACAAGGACGGGCTGCAGAAGCTGATCGAGGCGGGCAAGGCCAACCCCAACGTCATCAAGACCCTCAAGTGCCACACCGTTGCAGAGGGCCGCTTTCGCCATCTGAACTTCATCCGTAGCCTGCCCCCCTACATCGTGGACGAGCCGCCGGGCCTCCTGGGCGACGACACCGCTCCCAATCCGTCGGAAGCCGTTCTCTCGGCGCTCGGCTCCTGCCTCGCAGTCGGCATCCACGCCAATGCAGTTGCCCGCGGCATCACCGTCTACAAGCTCGAGATCGAGCTCGAGGGCGATCTCAACATCACCGCCGTCTGGGGCACCGGTGACCTTTCCGAGAAGCCCGTCGGCTTCACCGACATCCGCGCGAAGGTGACCTTCGAGGCCGATCGCCCGCGCGAGGAACTCGATGAATTGATTGCCCACGCCAAGAAGTGGTCGCCCGTCGCCAACACCATGACGCGGCCGGTCAACCTTGAAGTGGCTTTGAAATAGCGCGTCCCGCAGTCGAAGAACCACCACACGCCGGAAAAAGGGAGAAGGCCAATGCCAGCAACTGCACAGATGCCGACAATGCCGGCAGAGCCTCTCTCACCCGCCACTCGCGGTGCCGAGGGGGAGTTGCTGGCCCGTGTCGAGGCGGTCGTGCGCAGCGAGCTGTCGCCGCTCGTCAAGGCCATCGACAAGGACCACCTCTACCCCGCCGACGTGCTGCGTTCTCTCGGCAAGGCGGGCGCCTATGCCTCCCATGTCAGCGCGGTCAACGGCGGCAAGGTCGACCTGGCAGGCAGCATCAAGGCCATGTCGGTGGTGGGGCGCGAATGCCTGTCCACCGCCTTCTGCGTCTGGTGCCAGTCCACTTTCGCCTGGTATGTCGACAACACTGATAATGCCAGCCTGCGCACCAGGTTTGCGCCGGATGCAGCCAACGCCCGCAAGCTTGGCGGCACAGGCCTTTCGAACCCCATGAAGGCGTTCTTCGACATCGAGAACTTCCGCCTCAAGGGCACCCGCATCCAGGGCGGCTACACTGTGCGTGGCATGCTGCCCTGGGTCTCCAACATCGGGCCCGATCATGCCTTCGGCACCATCTTCGAGACGGATGAGGCAAAGCCGCGCCGGGTGATGGTGATGATCCCTTGCGACCATCCCGGCATCACGCTCGTTCCAACGTCGCGCCATCTGGCCCTCGATGGCACGGGCACCTACACCGTGCAGGTTCGTGACGCCTTCATTCCCGATGATCTCGTGCTCGCCGATCCGGCCGAGCCGTATGTGAAAAAGGTGCGCCAAGGCTTCATTCTGTTGCAGATGGGCATGGCCTTCGGCCTCATCCGTGGCTGCATCGACATCCAACGCCAGATGGAGCCTTCCCTCGGACACGTAAACAAGTACCTCGACGATCAGCCTGATGCCCTCGAGCGCGAACTCGAGGCATACGAAGCCGAGACCTGGGATCTTGCCGCCGCGCCACTCGATGAAAGCGGCGGCCGCTGGAAGCGCACCCTTCAGGCGAGGCTTGCAGGCGCGGATCTCACCTTGCGCGCCGCACAGGCCGCCATGCTGTTCTCCGGCGCCCGCGGCTATGTCGAGGCTGGTGCTGCGCAACGCCGCCTGCGCGAGGCCTATTTCGTCGCCATCGTCACGCCCGCAACCAAGCAGCTTCGAAAGATGCTCGACGATCTGGACAAGGCATAGCCTGCAGAACGCGCATCAGCGCCAATCGCAAGAAACGTCGCAAGAGGAAGCACCGGGGGAGCGCGCTGCGCGGCGGGAAACTGCCACGCCAATGTCGGTTTTCGTCTTGGGCAAACTTGTGGAGAGGTCATTCATGTCGGACACAGTGCTGATCAGTCCCGATGAGCTGTCGAGCCTTGCAGCTTCCGGAAAAGTCGTCGTCATTGATACGCGCGATCCAAAATCCTTTGCGGCGGGTCACATTCCAGGCGCCGTCAACCTGCACGAGATCTTTACGTACCTCGCCACCTCCACCCCGGAGGGCATGAGCGAACTGTTCTCCAAGTTCGCGAAGGCTTTCGGTGATGCCGGGCTTTCGGGCGCCGAGACCGCCGTGATCTACGAGCAGTCCATGAACAGCGGGTTTGGCCAGTCGTGCCGAGGCTACTTCCTCCTGCAAGCCCTGGGCTACAAGAAAGCCAAGGTGCTGCACGGCGGTCTCGCGGCCTGGGTCGGAGCGGGCAAGCCCGTGACCACTGTGCCGGCCACGCCTGTCGCCAAGACGTTCCCGGTCGATGCCTCTGCCGCCGTGCTCGTGGCCGACAAGGAGGCCATGCAGGCTGCCATCTCCAACAGCGCCATCGCCAAGCTCGACGTGCGCGACGTCGACGAATGGATCGGCGAAAGCTCCTCGCCCTACGGCAAGGACTTCTGCCCCCGCAA
>JBDHTJ010000059.1:0-26679 GCA_039808585.1 Hyphomicrobiaceae bacterium
GTGGAGAGCTGGTTGCCGTCCAACTTCGGCCGCCTCGCCGTTCGGGCCCAGGGCCTGCGCGAGGAGATGGCGCGCCGCGTGCCGGACCAGCGCACACGGCGGCGGTTGTGGGAACGGCTTCTCAGTGGTCCGTTTCGCCGCGCATTTCTGGCCGGCCGCGAGCGCGAGGCCGAGGAAGCCCTGGCTGGAGAACTCGCAGGTGCAGGCGAAGCCGGGCTGCGCAAGGGGCGCGTGGCGCTGATCGGCTGCGGGCCCGGAGATCCAGACCTCCTGACCCTGAAGGCCCTACAGCGGCTGCAGGAAGCCGACGTACTCGTCATCGACCGCCTGGTGAACCCGAAGATCCTCGACTATGCGCGCCGGGACGCCCAGCGCATCTATGTGGGCAAGGCGCCGAGGGGCGAGGCGACCTCGCAGGCGGAGATCAACCGCATCATCGTGCGCGAGGCGCAGGCAGGAAAGGTGGTTGCGCGCCTCAAGGGCGGCGACCCCTTCATCTTCGGCCGCGCGAGCGAGGAACTGGCCGCACTCGAAGCGGCAGGCATCGCCAGCGAGATCGTGCCAGGCGTGACGGCGGCGCACGCGTGCGCGGCTCGCATCAGCCTGCCTGTGACGATGCGCGAGCGGGTGCGCCAGTTCTCGGTCGCAACCGGCACCACCGCCGATGGCGAGCCCGATCTCGACTGGGCGGCACTGGCGCGGCCTGGTGCTGCATGCGCGATCTACATGGGCCTCAACAATGCGCCCATCCTGCGCCAGCGCCTGCTCGCTGCCGGTGCTGATCCCGCGACTTCCGTCGTCGTCGTCGAGAACGGGACGCTGCCTTCGGAACGCGCCTTCGCGACCAATCTCGCCGACATCACCGATTGCATCGCCGAGCGCAACATAAAGGGCCCCGCCGTGATCTTTCTCGGTCTCGATTGGCAAGACGCGGGCCTGTCGCGCCCCGAAACCGTCGAGATCTACGAGCGTCCGCGCCTGCGCACGCTTCTTTCATCCCGCACACGCGCCGAAGTCGAGGTTGAACTATGAGCAAGAAGCTTCCCACACTCTCCGTCCTCACCGCCAACCGGCTCGGCGACGGAGCTGCCGTGTTCCTCGATTTCGAAGGTGCCTGGAGCACGGTGTTCGCAGAGGCGAATGTGGCCTCGTCGCCGGATGAGGTGCGCGCACTCGAAGATCGCGGTGCCTATGACGCTGCGCGCAACCTGATCGTGGAGCCCTATCTCGTGGACGTGCGCGAGGTGAACGGCACGCTCATCCCGATACGCCAGCGCGAACGCGTACGCGTTGCCGGCCCCAGCATCCTTGGCGAGGTGCCGGGCTACACGCCGCCTGCGCAGGAAACGCCCGGCGACACGGTGCAGGAGGCTGCCTGATGTACCGCTACGATGAATTCGACAGGGAGTTCGTGCGTCAGCGCGTGGCGCAGTTCCGCGGGCAGGTGGCACGGCGGCTTTCGGGCGAAATCACGGAGGAGGAGTTCAAGCCGCTGCGGCTGATGAACGGGGTCTACCTGCAGCTGCACGCCTACATGCTGCGCATCGCCATTCCCTACGGCACGCTATCGTCGCGACAGATGCGCAAGCTCGCCCACATCGCACGCACTTACGACCGCGGCTATGGCCATTTCACCACGCGCCAGAACCTGCAGTTCAACTGGCCGAGCCTGAAGGACGTTCCTGCCATCCTCGAAGAGCTGGCGGACGTCGAGATGCATGCCATCCAGACCTCGGGCAACTGCATCCGCAATGTGACGGCAGACCACTTCGCCGGCGCCACTGCCGAAGAGGTGGCAGACCCGCGGCCCTACGCCGAGATCATCCGGCAGTGGTCTTCGCTGCATCCGGAGTTCAGTTTCCTTCCGCGCAAATTCAAGGTGGCCGTGAATGCGGCAGAGAAGGATCGCGCGGCGATCATGGTGCATGACATCGGCCTGCAGCTGCGGCGCACTGCTGATGGCAAGCTGGTGTTCGACGTCTATGTGGGCGGCGGGCAGGGGCGCACGCCTCTCCTTGCGAAGCTCATCAAGCGGGACCTGCCGGAGCAGGATCTGCTGAGCTATCTCGAGGCTGCCCTGCGCATCTACAATCTCGAAGGGCGTCGCGACAACAAGTACAAGGCGCGCATCAAGATCCTGGTGCACGAGATGGGCGCGGAGGCGTTCGCGCGCGAGGTGGAGGCAGAATGGCTGCGCATCCGTGAGGGGGCGTTGAAGCTGCCGGAGGAAGAGATAGCCCGCATCCGCGTCTATTTCGCGCCGCCCGACTTCCGCAAGGATCTGCCAAAGGCGCGCCTGCGTGGGGCGGACCGGGGTTTTGAGCGCTGGGCCTCGCGCAACACGCACACCCACAAGCATCCCGACTACGCCATCGTGACGATCTCGCTCAAGCCCATCGGCGGCGTTCCGGGCGATGCCTCGGCGGAACAGATGGACCGGATCGCGGATCTCGCCCAGACCTACAGTCACGACGAAGTACGCGTGACGCACGAGCAGAACCTGATCCTGCCGCACGTGGCGAAGGTGGACCTGCCGGCGGTCTATCAGGCGCTGAAGGCGATGGGGCTTGCAGAGGCGAACGCAGGCCTGGCCACGGACATCATCGCTTGTCCTGGCCTCGACTACTGTGCGCTGGCCAACGCGCGCTCGATCCCCATCTCGCAGGCCATCTCCAGGCGGCTTGCCGCCAAGCAGGACGTGATCGGCGATCTCAAGATCAAGATCTCGGGGTGCATCAACGCCTGTGGCCACCACCACGTAGGCCATATCGGCATCCTTGGCGTCGAGAAGCGCGGCGAGGAGCATTATCAGCTGCTGCTCGGCGGCTCGGGTGCGGAGAATGCGGCGCTTGCAACGCTCACCGGGCCGGGGTTCGGACCGGAGGGCATCGTCGACGCGGTGGAGACGGTAGTCGACACATACTTGCTCCTGCGCAAGGGACCGGCTGAGACGTTCCTCGAAGCCTATGGACGGCTCGGGCCGCAGCCATTCAAGGAGGCGCTCTATGTTGCCGAAGCCGCTTGAGGTGAAGGGTGCGCGCGACGCAGGCGGCAGCATCTGGCACGATGGCTCGTTTCATCGCGATGCTTGGGTGCGCCCTGTCGCGGATGCGCCACTACCCGACGCGCCGGTTCTGCTGACGAAGGCGCGCTGGCTGGCGCAGCGGGAGGCGTTGCTGGGCCGCGGCGGTCCGCTCGGTCTCCTTCTCGCGCCGGGGGAGGCGCTGGCCGACGTCGCAGACGACATCCACCGGTTGGCGCTGGTGGCACTCGCGTTTCCGAAATTCTCTGACGGCCGCGCCTTTTCCATGGCGCGCCTTCTGCGCGAGAAGCACAGGTTCCAGGGTGAGCTGCGGGCCGTCGGCCACGTGCTCAACGACCAGATCGCGCTGATGTGGCGCGTGGGCTTCACGAGCCTTGAGGTGACGCATGGGCCCACGCGCAAGGCCCTGGAAACGGGGCGACTCGCGGCCTTGACGCTCTACTACCAGCCTGCGGTCCTTGCCGAACCGGCGGCTGGCACCCGGCCATGGCTGCGTCAGGCGGCCTTCACACGAAATCAAGCCCTGCCTGAGAGGCTGCCTTGATCGTGCGCACGAAGCCGCGGGGAGGATTCCTCGGCAAAGCGGCATAATTGGAGTGCACGCGCGCAAACCGAGCGCCCCTGGACGCTGGCTGAGAAGCACCGGTACATTCCCTCGCAAACAAAACGCGAGGGACGCCCGGTATGAAATTCGACGCCTTGATCACGCGCGAGTTCGGTACGATTGCGGAGCTGATCAGCACGCATGCGGTAGAGACACCGCAGGCGACAGCGCTGATCCTGGGTGAGCAGCGCGTGAGCTTCGCCGAACTCGACCGCCTGATGGATCGGGTGGCAGCCGCGCTGCAGCGGGACGGCCTCGTCTCGGGCGAAATCATCGCCGTGTGCGCGCGGAATTCGATTGCATATGCGGTGCTCTTCCTCGGCGCGCTGAGGGCGGGCGTGGCAGTCTCGCCGCTGGCCCCGTCCTCTACGGCAGAGGCGATTGCCGGCATGGTGGCCGATTGCGACGCGAAGCTGTTCTTCCTCGACCAGGCGACGGCCGACGACCTGCAGCATCTTTCGCGGCCCATCGCGGTGCCGCAGATCGCGCTCGACGACGGCGGGGCTGGAAAGCACTTCCAGGACTGGCTTGCGCCGGAAGGCGCACGCCCCGGCGAGGCTCAGATCAAGCCCGAACAGCCTTTCAACATCATCTATTCATCCGGCACCACCGGTGAACCCAAGGGCATCGTCCAATCCTTCCAGATGCGGTGGCTGCAGCTGTTCCGCGCCATCAACCTCGGATACGGGCGCGATGTCGTCACGCTGGTGTCGACACCGCTCTACTCCAACACGACGCTCGTCAGTTTCTTCCCGACCATCGGTTTCGGCGGCACGGTCGTGCTGATGGAGAAGTTCGATGCGTCGCAGTTCCTGGCGCTCGCAGAGAGGCACCGCGTGACGCATGCGATGCTGGTGCCGGTGCAGTATCATCGCATCATGGCGCTGCCGGATTTCGACCGCTACGATCTTTCCAGCTTCCGCATGAAACTTTCCACGAGCGCTCCGTTCGCCGCCGGCCTCAAGGCGGACGTGCTCAAGCGCTGGCCCGGCGGCCTCACCGAATACTACGGCATGACTGAAGGTGGCGGCACATGCTGCCTGGAAGCGCATCTTCATCCCGACAAACTGCACACGGTGGGCAAGCCGCTTCCGGGGCACGAGATCAGGCTCATCGACGAGGACGGGCGCGAGGTGCCGCAGGGCGAGATCGGTGAGGTGGTGGGCACCTCCGGGGCAATCATGAACGGCTACTATAAGCGGCCGGACAAGACCTCCGCTGCGGAATGGTTCGATCGGGACGGGCGCCGGTTCATCCGCACGGGCGACGTGGCCCGCTTCGATGCAGATGGCTTCCTCACGCTCCTGGACCGCAAGAAGGACATGATCATCTCGGGCGGCTTCAACATCTACCCCAGCGATCTCGAGACCGTGCTGGCGCAGCACCCCGACGTTTCGGAAGCCGCTGTCGTTGGCGTACCTTCGCAGGAATGGGGCGAGACGCCGGTGGCGTTCGTGGTGCTGACGGCGAAAGCGCAAACTACCGCTGACGACCTTAAAGCGTGGGTGAACGGGCGAGTAGGAAAGACACAGCGACTGGCCGCCTTGCGCGTCGTCGAGCATCTGCCGCGGAGCGGAATCGGCAAGGTCCTGAAACGGGAGCTCCGCGACGCCGTCGGCAGCCTCTGAGCGGTCGTCATGCCGAGACGTGTGAGAGGAACCAGAGGTAAAGGGCACATACGCCGAGCGTGGCCGCGACATCGATGATGGCGATGATCACCCACGCCTTTTCGTCGTCCTCGAGTTTCCTGTGATCGTGCTTGTCCATGGTTGAGCAACGCGGGGCCCGAAAGGGCTGTTCCCGTGAGCATTGCCGTGGCGCATGCCAGGGCCGCGGAACCGCGCGCACGAGCCGCCGTTGGCATTCGACATTCCCAAAACTCGAAGGCGGCCCCGCATGGACACCGAGAAGCACCTGAGCGACCTATTGAACGAATTCAAGACGGGCATGCTTGTTACCCGCAGCGGCAATACCATTCACGCCAGGCCCATGGCGGTGGCCGGACTATCCACGGCTCCCACCATTTATCTCGCGACAGCGATCGGATCGCCCAAGGTTCACGAGATCGAAACCGATCCCAAGGTGATGCTTACGTTCCAGGCCCACCAGCAGTTCGTGAGCCTCGAAGGGCGTGCGCGGGTGAATCGTGACCGACAGCTCATCGACAAGCTGTGGTCCGACACCTGGCAAGTCTGGTTTCCAGGCGGCAAGGACGATCCCCAGCTCTGTCTCCTCGAGATCGAGCCGTCGGGCGGCGAGTATTGGGACAACAGCGGCACCAAAGGCGTGCGCTATATGATCGAAGGCATGAAGGCGCTGTTCGAAGGGCGCACGCCCGAGACCGATGCCAGCCAGCATGCGAAGGTGCAGATGCAGTAGGCCATGCTGCGCAGCTGCTCATGGAGGCTGCCACTGCCGGCTAGGCGTCGGTCGTCTTTGGCAGCCAGCGCCACACACCTGCAATATTGATCGCGAGCAGAATTGCATTCTGGATGACGAGCGAGGCCTTGCCTTCCAGCCAACCGTCGAGCATCCACGCGAGGGAGGCCACGATGAAGATCGAAAAGCCCCACACCATGAGCCGCGGAGACCAATTCACCGCAACCAGCAGCGCGGCGGTGATCGTAGTGATGGCCGCGCAGAGCCGAAGGATTTCCATGTAGCTCATCGGGCGTCCGCACTGGAGGGAAGCAGCCTCCCAAACGGATCGCGTTGCGCAATGGTTCCAAGCTTGGGCATCACCGTGCCTTCTGATCTTCTATCAATTTGATGCACGCTCGTCATTGAAGGCGCGGCCTGGACGGATATAGTCCAGTCATGCACAGGCTGACAAAGCGCGACGACTCTCTTCTACGGGTAGTGCTCGAATCCCTTTTCGACGGCGTCGCCGCCGTCGACACGACGGGAAAGGTGCTCTTCATCAATGACGCGATGGCGCGGTTATTGGGCTTTGCCAACACCACGGCCCTTCCCGACATGGGCATGATCCAGGCGCTGTCGCGCGTCGAAGCCTTCGACGAGACGGGGCGGAAGCTCGAGCTTCACGAGCGGCCCTTGTCGCGCGCGCTGCGTGGCGAAGCAGTGATCGACGCAGCGCTGCGGATGCACCAGCCAGCGCAATCGCGCACCTATGACGTTCTCAACAGTGCGCTGCCGATCTTCGACGAGAATGGCGACGTGCACATGGCCGTTATCCGCATGCGCGACGTCACCGAGCAGCGCAGGGCGATGGAGGCGCTCAAGGCAAGCGAAGAGCGCTATTACCTGGCGACGCTCGCCATCGAGGCGATGATCTACGACTGGAACATAGCATCCGGGCGCGTCATGCGCTCGGATGCAATCGAGAAGATCATCGGATTTAAAGCGCAAGAGGCGCCGGCGCATAGGCAGTGGTGGCTTGGCCGCGTGCATCAGGAAGACATCGAGGCTCTGGTGTCGAGCCGCGACGCGCAACTTTCGCAAATGGCCGAGCGCGGCATCGCCGAGTACCGCATTCAACATCGCGACGGCCACTGGGTCAACGTTATGGACCGCTTCTTCGCCATCTACGATGGCGCCGGCAAGCCCCAGCGCATCGTCGGCAGCGTGGTGGACGTGACGCGGGAGAAGCAGCACGCCGAGGCGCTCGCGGAAAGCGAGCAGCGCTACAGATCTCTGTTCGAGAACGCGAGCGACATTGTTGCGGTTCTCGATCCTGACCAGCAGATCCTTTCCATCAACGCGGCGGTGGAGCGCATCCTCGGATACGAGCCGGACACGCTGATCGGGAAGCCGCTTGCCAGCATCCTGGCCGACAGCAACGCGCCGGTGCTCCGCTCGGGAACCTTCGAGCTTGCGGCCAGAGGCAGGGATCCTCGGACGGAAGTGGCGCTCGAAGTGCGCGCCACCGAGCTTGCCGACGCCAGCGGGCAGCGCATCGGACTGCATGTGATCGCCCGTGACGTGACCGACAGAAAACAGACGGAAGCGCGACAAACCTTGCTCGTGCGCGAGCTGCAGCACCGGACCAAGAACATTCTTGCGGTGGTGCAATCGCTGGTCACCAACACGTTGCGCAACTCCACCACCTTGGCACAGGCGCACGATGCGCTGGTTGGCCGCCTGCATGCGGTGGCAACCGCGCAGGAGTTCGTGGCGTCGGGAGGTGGCGGAGCTCCGCTAAGAGCGCTGGTGGAAGGCGAGGTGGCAGCTTTTCCTGGCCGCACCACGATCGAGGGACCGGACCTGATCGTAAGCAACGCTTTTGCACAGACATTCACCCTGGTGGTGCACGAACTCGTGACGAACGCCGCGAAGTACGGCGCGCTGTCTTCACCGGATGGAAGCGTGGATATTCGCTGGTCGGTGGAAAAGGGCGAGGGCGGTCACCAGGAATTCAGGCTGTCTTGGGCAGAGCGGGGGGGACCGGCCGTAAGCATTCCCCGCACAGCGGGCTTCGGGCGCAAGATCATCGGTCTTCTAGGCCAGCCAACCCTGCAGTTCCTTCCGGAGGGCCTGCAATATCGGGTGAGCGTACCGGCAGGGGAGCTTTGGCCGTGAGCCTCGGCGGGCAGATTTTTCAACGCATCAGGAAGTAAATCAGAATGGCGACGCCTGCGGCTGCCGCCATCAAAAGCGAAATGAACAGGACCGAGAAAGCCTGGCTGGGGCCGGTGCCCTGCCGCGCCCTCTCGGCCGCTTTTCCCACATGATCGACGGGCTCGGTGCTCATGTTCACCTCGGTGTGTTGGTGGCCGCGGCGATCGGGGTAAGTTGCGACACGTCTGCGCGATCGGGCGCGTGCTCACCCGGCAGGACCATGACCATCGCGGCCGCGACGGTGATCATCACCGCAAACACGATGCCCAGCATGTTGAAGAAGGCGTCGTCGGGCGCAATGTCCTGATGGTCGTGGCGGTTCATAGCAATTGCTCCGATGGCTGACTGCTGGAGCGGTCACCGCAGCCGAGGTGGCACGGTGGCAAGATCCCGCCCCAGCATTTCAAAATTTCGACGAAGGTTTTCGAAGCGGTCGGCCGCTAGCGATTGCGGGCGTCCACGCAGCGGTTACCGTTCCAGTAGAAGTAGGTGCCGCAGGTGCCGTTGTGGTCACGCGCGCGTGGCTCGTCGACGTAGCGACGTTCGTGACGGCGATGAACGACACGCGCCTCGGGTGCAGCCACGTAGCCGTAGGCGACGTCATCGTCATACCAATAGGGGCCAGGTGCACCTAGATAAACTCCAACGCCAACGGACTGTGCACTTGCCATGCCGGCACTCGCTGCAAGCGCCGCCGCGGCGAGAGCTGGAAGCAGAATTTTGCGCATGTCGATCTCTCCAATTCCTTGTCAAGTGAAAACAAGTCGCGGGGAGATCAGTTCCGCACTCGGAGGATGATCAAAGGCAGAGATTTGAGAAAATGCACATCCCAAACGCAGCGACGGCGAGGCCTCCTAGACCTCGCCGCCAATGTTGTTGTGCGGTTGTTGTTCGAGAGATCAGCGGCGATAGCCGCCTAGCCCGTAGGCATCCATCGAGCGCCACCACTTGGTGGAGCCGGTACGGTAATGGCTCGGAGGATAGATGGTCGGTCCGTAACCGTAGTACGGCCCGTAGTGCCGTCTATTGGCGCGATACGGATAAGCGCGGCGCAGCACCACGCCGTCGCAATGGCGGACGCCGTGGCGCCACCAACAGGCCACAGGCTGGGCCGCAGACGTGGTCGCCTGATCTGCTTTCACGAGTGGTGCTGCCTCGGCCGCTGCGGGCAGACCGAGTGCGAGACCGAGTGCAAGCGTGCTCAACAGAGCTTTCATTTCGCCTCCTGTAGGATGTGGTTACTGCCAGTAGGCAGCGGCGCCGTAGTGTTGATGCGTGCGTGTCTCCCAGCCGCGATCCTCCCAGGAATCGTCGCTGAACTCCGGCGCGTCCTTCAGTTGGTCCTCGGTGATGCCGGTGCGATAGGCGCCGATGGCCGGATCGTATTTCAGGGCGGCCCAAGGGATCGGATAGTGACTGTGCCCCAGCCCGAGGAAGCCGCCGAACGACATAACCGCGTAGGTGACGCGACCGGAAAGCTTGTCGATCATAAGGTGGTCGATGTCGCCGATCTTGGTTTCGCCGCGCAGCCCGTAAACCGCGGTGCCGTTCACGTCCTCGCTCGAAATGAGCCTGTGGTTGGGATGAGCCGTCGATGAGGCCATGGGTTCACTCCGTTTCAGGTTCTCCCGAGTAAAACGTGGGGTTGCGGGTGGGTGTTCCTCACGTGAGCGAGGGCCATAGGCCGCGGCTGTGCTGCCTGAAGCGCAGAAGCGTGATGGAACCGGTGACAGGCTCGAGCGTCGTAAAGTCCGATCCAAATGCGATCGAGGCTGGCTTTACCGTTCAAGTGTGAAGCCGAAGGGCCGATGCCATGACCATGATCTCCAGCGATCCGCCGCTGCGCGCGTTCCTTTTTCACTGCATGGCGGACGCAAGGCGGAAGGCGATCTCGCTCGACCTGACCGCCGCCAACATTCCTGCCGGCAGCTGCCTGACCGGTTGGGTCTTCGATGGCGAGGTGCGGGTCAGCGTGCAGGAACCGTTGCCTGTCGCCATCGCGCCGGAGCCCGTGCTGCGCGGACTACGCAGCTCGGGCTATTTCGTGTGGGAGGAAGGATCGAACCCGAAATCGACGACGCAGTAAGAACTAGTTGTCGTCGTCGTCGGTGCTGGCGGTGCTGCTGCGGCCACGCGCGGGGACGTTGTTTCGCCAGCTCGCCCAATTCTGCCCGCCGGCGATGGAGACGAAGTGCGGGCCGATGTCGATGTGGATGTGGTCCATGCCCGAGTAGGTCATGACGCCGCCTTCGCGGTGGTTGGCTATGAGCCAATTGAGGATCTCACCCTTGCGAGTACCGGCGTTGAAGTCCACGGCGTTGCCGCTGGCGTGGCGAGAGGGCCGTCCAGTACCTGCAATGGTGGCTCCGGGGCGACACGTAGAAACGACCTTCACCGTTCCGAATTTTTCCTCCACGCGCTGCAGCAACTGCTTCGCAGCGGGTGTCAGGCAGGAACGGGGGGCCTCCGGTGAGTCATTGGAGCTCAAGCGATTACGGGTTGCCACCAGGGTCCGAGATTCCAGAGGCGTACCATCGCGCTGCGGTGGGGAAGCGCTGACGAACACGGCTTCGCTGATGAGGAATGACCGGTTCACCCAGCCGCTGGCAACCTGATGCTGCACGGGGCACCAATCAGATTGACAATCGCCGGTGATCACCACGCCGCGGCTGCCTGGCCGAAGCGCCGCCACCACGTCGTACTCCGTCGAGGGCCCGCTGCGGACATTGAGGACGTCGTCCTGCCGCACGTTGGCGACGATGTAACCCGGCTCCTGGACCTTGGGCTGCACCTCGGGCTGCGGCTGGCGGATCGGCTGGGGCTTGGTGGCGGGCCTGATGGCCGGTGGCTGCTGCGGGGCCTGTGCCGTGCGCATCGGCGGCTCGGCGGCAGGCGGTTGAGAGGCTGCGCGCGCGGGCTTGGGGGCGGGTGTCGGCAAGGGAGGCAGCGCGCGCGTGTCCGTGTCGTTATCCGTGTCAGGGGGAGACAAGGGCGCATTGCCGAGGGCGGAGGGCGCCTCGAAGCCGGTCAGCGGGCGATGGTCCGGGCTCGCGGCCGGTGCATTTCGCGCTACGAGCGCCGTCTCGACTTTCGGCACCTCGCGCTGCGCTTCGGCCACGATGGTGGCGGTACCGGAATTGCCGTCCGGGCTTGCCCAATGCACCGTGCGGCCCTGCCGCGAGAGGCGAAGGCATTGCACGTCGCCGCTGAACCAGACCTTCCATTTGTGGCAAAGCTCGTCGCCCTTCACCCACCATTTGCCGGTATCGGTCGCGGATCCGAGGTAGGAGGCTAGTCCACCGGCCTGGCCCGACATGTGGCCATCGGCTGTATAGCGGACCGGCAGCTTGTTGCCGAGCGGTGCGTCGAGTTCGACGGTGGCCCCCGCGACGAGGGCCTTGATCTCGCCGCCCGAAAGCCTGTTGCCCTGGGCAAGAGCGGATGGCGTCTCGATCGCGGCTACGCAAACGCAGGCGCAGGCCGCCCTAATCACCGGTTTGAGCATTGCATCCCCCGAATTATGCCGTGAAATCAGCCCGCTAAATCACGGCGTCGAGGGCTTGGTTTGGCTACAGAGTGTGGCAGCAACTGGGTGAAAGCGGACAGGAAATTGGGTCATTGAGGGGCAATTCGGGTCGGCCGGCGGTCACGGTGTGTAATAGGCCAGGCGAAAAAGCTGCTCGAAGACGCGGGCCGGAAGGACGCTTTTTGCCCAGACGCCCGCAAGCTCCAGCGGCAGGCCCACGATCGACTTTCCGGGCAGCCGGCGCCGGGCAAGCAGTTGCTCGATCTTGCGGGCGAAGGCATCAGGCGCTCCGCCCTTCTTCTCCGCCTCGTCGTAGAACTGCATCGCCTTGGTGAAAGCGGCCGCGTAGGGGGAGGCGCCGTCGAAGCGCGCGCCCATGCGCCTGTGGTAGCCGAAGGCGGTGTCGTAGTCCCCGGGGTGAACCACCATGGCCTCGATGCCGAACGGCGCAATCTCCATGCGCAATGCTTCGGTCAGGCCATCGAGGGCGAACTTTGTCGCGCTGTAGTGGGCCTGGAAGGGCAAGCTGATGATGCCGGCAATGGAGCCTACCAGGAGGATCTTCCCGGACCGCCTCTCCCGCATGCGGGGCAGCACGGCCTGCACTACGCGCAGGGCGCCGAAATAGTTGGTTTCGAATTGCGCTTTGGCATCTTCCACGCTGGTCGTCTCGACGGGTCCGGCGATGCTGTTGCCGGCGCAATGCACCAGCGCGTCGATCCTGCCCTCGGCCTCCAGGATCATTTCAACGCCGTGCGTCACGGACGCATCGTCCGTGACGTCCATGGGCACCTGGCGCCAGACATGCCCCTTCGGCTCGGTGCGGCTGGCGCCGTAGACCCGATAGGCAGGGTTGCGAGCGAGCCTGTCCGCCGTGGCGAGGCCAAGGCCGGAGGAACTGCCCGTCACGAGGATGACGGTCTTGGACGTGTGGGTTTGCATCAGGGGTCTTTTTGCAATTGGTCAGGCGGAAGTGACGGTTGCACGAGCCGTCAACCTAATCGTAGGCGAGGCTGGGAGGAACGGCCACCTTGAGGTTCGGCTAACAGCCTTAAAACGTTGCGGCAGGTTTCCCGTTGCTCATTCAATGCGTCGCGGGTGAGGCTGGGTTTCCAATTCTTCGCTTGGGTCGCCCCGCCGGCCGTGCTCATGTTTGGCCGTCCCACCTCTATAGCGCAGGAGCCTCACCCGATGCCTGAACCAATGACGGAAGCCGCTTTCGAAGCGGCCCTGCTGCGGGCGGGGCTTGGAGGCCTCAGCCGGGAGGAGCGGGAGGGCATACGGCAGGCCACGCGGTTCACGGTGGCCATGGCGGACCGGCTGCGGCAGCCCTCGCCGCCCGTACCCCAAGCAGAACCAGCCGTGGTGTTCGCTCCAGTGGAGGCGAAGTGATGAGCCTCGCGTCGCAACCGTTGCCGACGATCTCGGAGCTTGCCGAGCTTCTCGCGCGCAAGAAGGTGTCGCCGGTGGAAGTGGCAGAGGCCTCACTTGCCCGCGCGGAGGCGCTCAACCCGAAACTCAACGCGTTCATAAAGCTGACGCCGGAACGGGCCATGGCGGAGGCGCGGGCCTCCCAGGCGCGCCACATGGCCGGGAAGGCGCTCGGGCCTCTCGACGGCGTGCCTGTCGCCCACAAGGACATCTACAATACCGCTGGCATCGCAACCACGGCCCATTCGCGCGTGCTTGCCGACAATGTTCCCTCGGAGGATGCAGCCACCGTGCGGCAGTGGGCAGACGCCGGCGCCGTCACGATCGGGAAGCTCGCGACGCACGAGTTCGCGTGGGGCGGCCCCAGCTTCGACCTGTTCTCGCCCCCTGCCCGCAATCCATGGGATCTCACGCGCTTCACCGGTGGCTCTTCGTCCGGGACAGGGGCGGCCGTGGCCGCAGGCATCGTGTGTGCGGGCACCGGCTCCGACACCGGTGGCTCGATCCGGATGCCGTCGGGGCTCTGCGGGATCGCCGGCATCAAGCCAACGTTCGGGTTGTGCAGCCGCAAGGGCGTCGTGCCGCTCGCCCACAGCCTCGACACGGTCGGCCCCATGGGCTGGACGACGCGCGACTGCGCGCTGCTGCTGCAGCTCATGATCGGCCATGACGCAACGGATCCTTCCTCGGCCAAGCACCCGGGCATGGACGTGGTGTCGGGGCTGGACCGCGGCGTGAAAGGGATGCGCGTCGGCGTGGTGCGGCACTTCTTCGAGGCGGATTGCCCCGTCTCACCGGCCGTCTCCAAGGCGCTGGCAGATACGGAGCGTATGCTGCGCGAACTCGGCGCCGAGGTGCACGACGTGCAGCTGCCATCGTTGCAGGATTTCAACGCAGCCGGCTGGCTGATTTTGGCCTCGGAAGCCTATGCCGTGCACGAACCCAGCTTGCGCACCCGTTATCGGGATTATGGCGAATTCCTGCGCGAGCGGCTGGTCGTCGGCGCCACCATCCCGGCGGCAGACTACCTGCTCGCCCAGCGCCGCAGACGCGAATTCTGCGCGGTCGTGGCAGCCCAGATGCGCTCATGCGACCTTCTCCTCACCGCGGCCCAGCCGTCGGAGGCCCGCCCCATCGAGCAGATGACGAAGTGGGCGAGCTTCGAGGGTCCGAACTTCACCATCCCGTTCAATCTCACTGGCCAGCCGGCGATGACAGTGTGCGTGGGCTTCGGCGAGGGTGGACTTCCCATCGGCGTGCAACTCGTGGGGCGCCCGTTCGAGGACGCGACGGTGCTTCAGGCAAGCCATGCGGTTGAAACCGCAGCCGGGACGCGTTCGAAGCGGCCAGGCTTGGCCGCCCTTGCGGCCTGAGGCACTGCCCGCATCGGCGTGTGGCCGGAAGATTGTGCTTGATTTGGCCTGCCGGCGTCGGTATTGCCGGGGGCGTCGCAGTCGCGGCCCCACGGGTTCGCGCCTTGCGGCCGATTTTTTGTGTGCCCAGGTAGCTCAGTTGGTAGAGCACGTGACTGAAAATCACGGTGTCGGGTGTTCAATTCACCCCCTGGGCACCACCCCCTTCCCAAGTCCATCGCACGCGATACGCGTAACCTGTGAGCCCCGTCCCGCCGTTTTGCTCCACGTGGCCTGAGGCTCAGGCGAACGGTTCAGGCCTTGGCACCGTGGCGGCCGGAGCCCAGGGCCGGTGTCGCGTCGGGGTCGAGCGGCCACCGCGCCCGCGCCGTGATCGACATGGTATCGTCGATGAGCCCGCGCGCCAGCCGCTCCGCGCCCGCCCAGGCCACCATGGCAGCATTGTCGGTGCACAGGGCAATCGGTGGAACGTTCAAGGCGTAACCCTTGTCGTGCGCCACCTCGGCAAGGCGCTGCCGCAGGACCTTGTTGGCCGCAACGCCACCCGCAACAACGAGATGTCGTGCCTGGCCGCCGAGTGCCGCGTCGGCAAGGGCAAGCGCGGTCGCGACACGGTCAGCAACGCTATCGGCGATGGCCAACTGGAAATCCGCGCACAGATCCGCGACGTCCTGCTGCGCAAGCGGCACCAGTGCCTGGGCCTGATGGCGCACGGCGGTCTTCAGGCCTGCGAATGAGAAATGCGGCTCGGGCCTGCCGTGCATGGGCCTTGGCAGGGCAAAACGACCGGCCTTGCCCGCCTCCGCCGCTTTCTCCACCGCGGGGCCGCCCGGAAAGCCGAGCCCCAGCAGCTTCGCGGTTTTGTCGAAGGCTTCGCCCAAGGCATCGTCGATGGTGGTGCCGAGACGACGATATCGCCCCGCTGCCTCCACCAAGAGGATCTGCGTATGTCCGCCTGAGACGAGCAGCAGAACGTAGGGCGGGCGCAGGCCCTCCGTCAGCCCCACGGTGAGCGCGTGTGCCTCGAGGTGATTGACCGCCACCAGCGGCAGACGGTGCACGAGCGCCAGCGTCTGCGCCGTCGTCACACCCACGAGCAATCCGCCGATGAGGCCTGGACCAGCGGTAACGGCAATGCCGTCCAGATCGGCAAAGCCGAGCTGCGCCTGCCCCATGGCCGTGACGATGATCTCGTCCAGGCACTCGACGTGCGCGCGGGCGGCGATCTCCGGCACGACGCCGCCGAAGGCACGATGCTCCTCCCACTGCGAGCGCACGACATTGGACAGGATCCGGCCAGTGCCCGCGCCTTCCCGCAGGATGACGGCAGCCGAAGTCTCGTCGCAGCTCGTCTCGATGCCGAGCACGCGCAGGGACGGCTGGACGTTGGACGTATCGGGCGAAGCGTGCATGGGTCCGATTGCGCGCCGCCCCGACATGGGATTAAAGGCGCCCTGGCATTTGAAGGCCTTGTCAATCGCGGGCAAAGGGCGCAACCCTTCGCTCCCGCCACGACAAGGACCGGCCCCGCCTAGCATCCGGAGAACGACGTTTGCAAGCCTCTCACCTACGCATCGGCACGCGCGGATCGCCGCTTGCGCTCGCGCAAGCACGCGAGGTGCAGCAAAGGCTGGAAGCCGCGCACGGCAAGGGCACGCTGTCGTTCGAGGTGAAGGTCTATAAGACGACCGGCGACCGCATCCAGGATCGGCTGCTCTCGGAGGCCGGTGGCAAGGGGCTGTTCACGAAAGAGCTGGAAGAGGCGCTGTTGGCAAGCGACATCGACATCGCCGTCCATTCCATGAAGGACATGCCGACCGTCCTGCCGCCGGGCCTCGCAATCCGATGCATCCTGCCGCGCGAGGACGTGCGCGACGCGTTCATCAGCCACAAGGCGCAAGGCTTCTCCGACCTGAAGCGCGGCGCCGTCGTGGCCACCGCCTCGCTCAGGCGGCAGGCGCAGGTGCGCCACATGCGCCCCGACATCACGGTGGTGCCTCTGCGTGGCAACGTGGAAACACGCTTGCGCAAGCTCGAGGAAGGCGTGGCGGATGCGACGCTTCTGGCGTGTGCTGGTCTGCGCCGGCTCGGGCTCGATGCACGCATCACCTCCGTCGTCTCGACCGAAGAGATGCTGCCCGCCTGCGCGCAAGGGGCGATCGGCATCGAAGTGCGGGAGGCGGACGAGGACATCGCGGGGGTTATAGCGCTGATAAATCACCAGCCGTCGGCGCTGGCGATCGAAACCGAGCGCGCCTTTCTCGGAAGGCTCGATGGCTCGTGTCGCACCCCTATCGCCGGACTTGCGACGCTCGAGGCCGGCCAGATCCGCTTCCGGGGTATGATCCTCAAGCCCGATGGCAGCATCGCGCACGCAACAGAGCGCGCCGGCGCCACGCAAGAAGGCATGAAGCTCGCTGTGGATGCGGCGGAAGAACTGCTGGGCCGCGCCGGCCCCGATTTCCTCACAACGTGACACCTATGCGGCTGCTCGTCACACGGGCCGAGCCCGACGCCATCAAACTGCGCGCGAAGCTCGAGAGCATGGGCCACGAGGCGACCGTGGAACCGCTGCTGTCGGTCGACTACGTCGAGAATCCAGCCATCGACCTCGACGGCGTGCAGGCGTTGATTGCCACCAGCCGCAATGCCCTGCGGGCGCTGCGAAACCTGCCGGTGCGGCGGGAAGCCGTGGGTCTGCCATTGTTCGCCGTGGGCAAGGCCACGGCGGAGGAAGCCCGCGCGCTCGGCTTCAGTACCGTCATCACCGGCGCGGGCAATGCCCAGGCGCTTATGAACCACATCGTCTCGGTGGTAGACCCCGCAGCCGGCTTGCTCATGCATCTGGCGGGTGATCGCCTCGCGGGCGATCTCGCGGGAGACCTCGAAGCCCAAGGATTCCGCGTGGTTGAGGTCGTCGTCTACCGCACGATCGCAGCCCGGGGCTTCTCCTCGGACACGCTCGAGCAGCTGGCGATGGGCGAGATCGAGGGCGTGATCCTCTTGTCGCCACACACGGCCACGGTGTATGCGAGCCTCGTCAAGAAGAGCGGGCTCGTGCGCTACGTGGACGGCATGACGCACTTCTGCCTTTCGCAAGCGGTAGCCAAGCGGCTGGAACCTTTGGGGAAGCTGCGCGTCGAGGTCGCGGCAGAGCCGTCGCTCAGGCAGGTTCTTGCGCTGATCGGGACAGGATCAGGCAAAAGTTTCGACGACGACGGAGAGCAAGACCTCTAAGATTGCCCGCGATGCAGCCGCTCATGCTGCACGCCACATGGTTCCCGCAAGACCTGAGGCAGACTGCCGTTCGCATGTATCAAGTTGGAGGCCAGGCGGACACTCATGTCCAACAGCAGCGATGATCACCAGGGCCGTGGCGGGGAAGGCAAACGCTCCTACGCGACGATCGACCTCAAGGCGACCGAGATCGAGCCTGGCAAAGAAGCAAAGCCGGCGGACGCGGCAGCGGCAAGTCCGGAGGCTGCGCCGCGTGCGACCGAGCCGAGCGCAGAGGAAAGGCCTGGAGCGGCGGAGCCCCCAGCTGCACCCGCACCTCGCAAAACCTCAAGCATGGGCCTGGTCACGCACCTTGCGGCCGGCGCGCTCGGCGCCGCGCTCGTGCTCGTAGCCAGCGAACTGCTTACATCCGAACGCGAAGAAGTTGCACGGCAAGCGAGCGCGCTGCGCGAGATCACCAAGCGCGTGGGTGACATGGAAGGTGCGATCGGCGGACGTCCCGGTGCCGAAGGCATGCGCGCGCGTCTCGACGAGGTGCAGCGCAATCTCTCCAGCCTGTCCGCGGCCTACAACAAGACCGCAGCGGAGGCCCGCCAGCTCGACGCGCGCATCGGCGGCCAGGAGATCCCGCCGGGCCTCGCCGAGCGGCTCAACAAGATGGACGAGATTCTCGCCACCGTTCCCACTCCGGCCGGACGCGAGCCGAGCCCGGCAGCGAAAGCGCTGGTCACGCGCGTCGACAACGAGCTGTCGGCGCTGCGCACGGAGACGGGGCGCCTCAGCCAGCGCATCGATACGCTGAAAGGCGAAGTCGAGGAGCGTATCGCGTCTGCTGCCAAGGCCTCGGACGTGGCGCCGCTCGCTGCAAAGGTCCAGAACATGGAGAAGGACGTGCAGTCTTTCTCGCGCTCGGAAGCCGACCGCAACGCCAACGCGTCGCGCATCGTGCTGCTGCTCGAACTCGGCAACCTTAAGCGTGCGCTCGACACGGGCAAGCCCTATCCGGCAGAGCTCGCCGCAGTGCAAAAGGTTGCGCAAGGCCGCATCGATCTCAAGCCGATCGAGCGCTATGTGATGGATGGCGTACCGCCGGTTGCGGACTTGCAAAAGCAGTTCCGCCGCATCGCCAACTCTGTCATCGACGCGGAGACAGAGCCAGGCAACGCCTCCCTCGTCGACCGTCTCGTGAACGGCGCGAAATCCGTCGTACGCGTGCGCAAGGCCGGACATGCTGCCGACGACACAAGCGTCGAGGCGACCGTCGGGCGCATGGAAACGGCATTGCGGGACGGCCAGCTTGGCGACGTCCTCGCGCAGGGCAAGAAGCTGCCCCCCAAATCCGCGCTTGTCGCGGAGGACTTCCTCAAGAAGGTCGAAGCCAGGCAGGCCGTGAACGCCGCCGTCGCCCAGATCGAGCAGCAGCTCAAGACCTCGCTCGGTGAGGCGCAACGATGATCCGTCTGATCCTGTTCCTCATTGCCATCCTCGGCGTGGTCATGGGGCTGCATTGGCTTGCCGACAGGCCGGGCAACATCGTCATCGAGTGGCAGGACTATGTCGCGGAGACCAGCGTCTTCCGTGCTTTCGTCGGCCTGCTGTTCCTGGTGGCAGCTTCGGTGCTGCTGTGGTCGATCTTGCGTGGCCTCTGGACGAGCCCGGCCGCACTCGGTCGCTATCTGCATCGCCGCAAGCAGAAGCGTGGGCTCGAAGCCATATCCAGCGGCATCATCGCGGTCGGGGCCGGAGACAGGCTGCTCGCCTCCCGCTATGCCAACCAGGCGCGGAAAGCCCTGCCCAACGAACCTCTCACCCACCTGTTGCGGGCGCAGACGGCAGAGCTCGTGGGGGATCGAACCACCTCGCGGCGGATCTTCGAAGCCATGCTCGGCTCGCCCGACACCGAGCAGCTGGGTTTGCGCGGCCTGTTCCTCGAAGCCCAGCGCGAGAACGAGAAGGAGGCGGCACGGCAATATGCCGAGCGCGCGCTGAAGCTCAACGCGAAGCTCGACTGGCCAGTGGAGGCGCTGTTCGACATCCAGTGCCGCGAGCAGGACTGGCAAGGTGCCCTCGACACGCTCGAGATTGCGCGCCGGCAGCAGCTCATCGAGAAGCCGCTCTTCAATCGCCGTCGCGCCGTGCTGCTCGCGGCCATCGCGCAGGCCAGCGAGGAGGCGGTGCCACAGCGTGCGCTGGACGTGGCGCTCGAGGCGCACCGGCTCGCCCCCGATCTGGTACCGGCGGCAGCCATTGCCGGCCGCATTCTCGCCTCGCAGGGCTCTACGCCCCGCACCGCACGCGTACTGCTCAAGACGTGGCGGCTGTCGCCGCATCCCGATCTCGCCGCCGCCTACGCTTACGCCCGCCCAGGTGACAGTCCGAAGGACAGGTTGGCCCGCGTGCGCCAGCTCGGCCGCATCACGCCCAATTCGGCGGAAAGCAACATCGCCATCGCCGTCACCGCCATCGAGGCGCGTGAATGGGCTGAGGCGCGCAAGGCGCTGGAGCCGCTTCTCGAGAGCCGCCTGACGCAACGTGTGTGCACGTTGATGGCACGCATCGAGAGTGCGGAGAACGGCGCCACGGGCAAGGTGCGCGAGTGGCTTGCCCGGGCCGTGCACGCGCCGCGCGATCCGGCCTGGACTGCCGATGGCGTGGTCTCCGACCGATGGGCGCCGATGTCTCCGGTCACCGGCCAGCTGGATGCCTTCAAGTGGCGCGTGCCCGTCGAGGCGATCGACGAGGCCGAAGGCGAGTTGCTGGCAGCCAAGGTCGACGCCCTCGTCTCCCTGGGCGCCACTCCCGAAAGCGTGATCGAGCAGCTGCCTGACGCAACCACGGGGCGTACGGGTCCGATCACGGAAAAGCCCGCGCCCGCGGAAGCAACTGCTGAACAACCGCCGCAACCTGCGCGTTCACCTGCAGTGGCAGCGCAAACAGATGTGCGGCCAAATTCCCCTGCGGCACCTGTCGCCCTTGGCGAACCTGCAAAGGTCACCAAGTTACAGGAGCCCAAGATTTTCGTACCGCCCCGGGCGCCAGATGATCCTGGAACAGATGATGCAGAAGCAGTTGCGCCAGAAGCAGGCCGCGCAGACACGCCAATAACCCGCGGACTTCAAGCCAAAGCGTAACGCTTGCATCTTTCTCGCCGAAAAGGGGGGCGGCACTGCCAACCCTTTCGCGTGGAGACTTGGCCCCATGCTTGGCCCCATGGATATCGACGCCCTCTATCTGGCGCGGCTCCAGTTCGCCTTCACAATCTCCGCCCACATCATATTTCCGGCGTTCACGATCGGACTGGCCAGCTACCTCGCCGTGCTCGAGGGCTTGTGGCTCGCCACCGGCAAGCCGGTTTTTCTTTCGGTGTTCAACTACTGGAAGAAGATCTTCGCCATCACGTTCGGCATGGGTGTCGTGTCCGGCATCGTGATGAGCTATCAGTTTGGCACCAACTGGAGCGTCTTCTCGGACAAGGCCGGGCCCGTACTCGGCCCGCTCATGGGCTATGAGGTGCTCACCGCTTTCTTCCTCGAGGCAGGGTTCCTCGGCATCATGCTGTTCGGCATGCAGCGGGTGGGCAAGGGGCTGCACTTCTTCGCCACCTTGATGGTTGCCGGTGGCACGCTTCTCTCCGCCTTCTGGATCCTGTCCGCCAACAGCTGGATGCAGACGCCGCACGGCTTCGCGGTGAACGACAAGGGGCAGTTTATCCCCGTCGACTGGTGGGCGGTTATATTCAACCCATCGTTCCCCTACCGGCTCGTGCACATGGTACTCGCGGCGTATCTCACCACTGCCTTTGTCGTCGGCGGCACGGCCGCCTTCCACCTGCTGCGTGACCGGCGCAACGAGGCCGCGCGGCTGATGTTCTCGATGGCCATGTGGATGGCGACGATCGTCGCGCCTCTCCAGATCGTGGCCGGCGACTACCATGGCCTCAATACGCTCAAGCACCAGCCGGCAAAGATCGCCGCCATGGAAGGGCACTTCGAGACGCAGAAGGGCGCGCCACTTATCCTTTTCGGCTGGCCGGACATGGCGGCAGAAGTCACCCGCTACGCCGTCGAGATCCCGAAGCTCGGCAGCCTCATCCTCACGCATGACTGGAATGGCACCATCAAGGGCCTCAAGGAATTCCCCAAGGAAGACCGCCCTTATTCCCCAATTGTCTTCTGGTCGTTCCGGCTCATGGTTGGCCTTGGCCTGTTGATGGCAGGCGTTGGCGTGTGGAGCCTGATCGCACGTCTGCGCGGTACGCTCCACGACAGTCCGTGGCTGCACCGGGTGGCCGTCCTGATGACTCCCGCTGGCTTCGGCGCAGTGCTCGCGGGCTGGATCACCACCGAGGTCGGCCGTCAGCCGTTCACCGTTTACGGCGCGCTGCGCACGGTCGACAGTGTCTCGCCGGTCGCCGCACCTGCCGTCGCGACCTCGCTCATCGCCTTCATCGTGGTCTACTTCGCCGTGTTCGGCGCAGGCACCCTCTACATCCTGCGCCTCATGGGGCAGGAGCCATCCATCGACGAGCCGGATCTTACGCCGCATGTGCCGCACCGCGCCGCCGGCATCACACCGGGGCCCGCGACCACACTCGGCAACCCCGCACAGCCGGCGCGGCCGTAAAGGAGGCGGACATGGCTTTCGATCTTCCTTTCATATGGGCAGCGCTCATCGCATTCGCAGTGCTCGCCTACGTGCTGTTCGACGGTTTCGACCTCGGCATCGGCATCCTCTTCCCTTTCTTTCCCGATCATCACGAGCGGGGGCAGATGATGAACTCCGTGGCGCCGGTCTGGGACGGCAACGAGACCTGGCTCGTACTCGGCGGCGGGGGGCTTCTCGCCGCATTTCCACTAGCCTACGCGGTGGTGCTCCCTGCCCTCTATGCGCCTCTGACCGTGATGCTACTCGGCCTCATTTTCCGAGGCGTCGCGTTCGAATTCCGCTGGCGCAGCCGCAACAACCAGAAGTTCTGGGATTTCGGTTTCGCGGCCGGCTCGACCATCGCGGCATTGGCTCAGGGCGTCGCCTTGGGGGCCTTGGTGCAAGGCATTCCGATAGCCAATCGCGCCTATGCCGGCGGCTGGTGGGACTGGCTCAGCCCCTTCAGCGTTCTCACCGGCGTCGCGCTCGTCGTTGGCTATGCGCTTCTCGGCGCCACCTGGCTCAACATGAAGACCACGGGTGAGTTGCAGCGCGAGGCGCATGGCTGGGCCTGGCGCGCAGGCCTTTCGCTGCTGGCGCTGATCGCGATCGTAAGCCTCGCCACGCCCTTCCTGGAGCAGGTCTACATGGCGCGCTGGTTCGCGTGGCCCGCAATCGTCTACACTGCGCCCGTTCCGCTCCTCGTGGCGGCGACGGCCATCGCTCTTTTCTGGGGCCTGAAGAAGGGGCGCGAGGTGCTGCCCTTCCTGGCGGCGAACGCTCTCTTCATCTTGTCCTACATCGGGCTGGGGATCAGCTTCTATCCCTACATCGTGCCCCCGAGCCTCAGCATCTGGGATGCGGCGGCGCCTGACGTGAGCCTGAAGTTCCTACTCGTCGGCGCGGTCGTCCTGGTGCCCCTGATCCTGGCCTATACGGCCTTTTCCTACTGGGTCTTCCGCGGCAAGGTGGACCCCGAGGCGGGATACCACTGATGCGGGGAGAGGTGGCACGGAACGCAGCGGAGCACGACGGCAATCAGCAAGCCCGGCAACCATCTCTCGCCTCGCGGCTTCTCTGGTTCGTGGCGCTATGGCTCGCAGGCGTATGTGCGGTCGGAACCGTTTCGCTCTTGATCCGGTGGGCACTCAAATAGCGGCGCGAAGATCAGCGCTGTTCAGCGGCTGATCTCGCTGGCGTCCCGCTCCAGCATCGCAACGAAGCCTGGCGGCGGCGTGTCGCGGCGCACACCGGCAAACACATCCTCACCGGCAAGCCAGCGCCTTTCACAATCGGGATCGAGCAGAGCAGCGCGCAGCGCGCCGCTCATCTCGTAGCTGAACCAGGGCAGGCCGCGAGAATGCAGCGCCACACACAGGGCGTACATGATGGCCCGGGCAGCGTCCTCGAAGTATTTGACGGTGGTCCAACCCGCTTCCCGTCCTTCGAACACGGCGCGGCAATCGTCCAGCCGCGCAGACACCGTCTTGCGGCAGATTGTGGGGCGCACCTCATAGACAGAGCACAAGCCGCTCACCAGCAGGCCGCATGGCAGGCGCGCACCGTGACGTTCCGCATGGGTTTTCCCTGCAGTCGCGCCCAGGGCCTCCACGATACGTGCGGTGTCGGGGCGGCCCCGAACCTCGCGCGCGATCCGCAGGACCTCCGGTCCCAGGGCCGACAGATAAGTGTGGCAACAGAAGTTGCAGCCCTTGCCGCAGGCAAGCGGTACTTCACACGTCGTCTTGCGGATGGAAACTTGTATGGCGGCGTGGGCCACGGCCGCCGCACGGCTGCCTGCATCCGCCGAGTTGGCCGCTACGTCGATTTCCCGGGCGATGATCAGCGCTAGCCCCAGGATGATCTCCTTCGGAACATCCTCAGGAAAGCCCTGTCGCAGCACACTCTCGCCCAGTTTGCGCAGCTGCCGCTCGCGCTGTCTTTTCAAGTGCCGGGACACGATGTAGCCCTGAAAGAAGATGAGCGCGTATGCTTATGCGGTTTCGCAGGGCAGCAACACGCACTGCCCTGCTGCTGCGGCATTGGCTATTGCGGCTTCTTTGCCTCTTCAAGTGCCTTCTCGGCGGCGGCCTTGGCCTCCTGCGCCTGCTTCGCAGCCGTTTCCGCCGCCTCTTTCGCCGCCACGGCCTGCTTCAGCGCTGCATCGAGCTGCTTGGCGTTGGCCTCGGCGCTCTCCTTGGCCGTCACGGCCTGTTTCAGGGACGAGGCGGCGGACATCAGTTCCGTCTTGGCCTTCCCCAGTTCGCTGTCCTTGTCGTCCAGGTTTTTCTTGAACGCCACAGCCTCATTCTTGAGCGCTGTCAGCACTTTGCCAGCGTCGTCCGCAATCGTGTAGTAGTAGCCGCCGCCGGCAGCGGCGCCCACGGCGAGCCCGATAACGAACCCGATGATCAGCCTCAGCATGTTACCCCTCCATGGCCTATGCGAATCGTAGCAACTGCAGATGTAGCAGAGTGCCTATCGCGCCACCGGGACATGCATGTGACGTGCCGCAGCCTGTGAAACATGCGGGCGGGCTACCCTCTCCCCTTTGCCGGGCGTTTCCGCTAGAACGTGCGCCAAATCACCGAACCAGCCTGAACAAGGAGCCGCATCCATGCGCGCCGAAGCCGAAAAGCTTGCCGAGAACGTCCGCCAGTCCCTGACCCTGCTGCGGAGGCATCTTTGACTGGGATACGGCAGCCAAGCGACTGGCAGAGCTGAATAAAAAGGCGGAGGATCCCACCCTCTGGTCGAACCAGGGCGCTGCCCAGAAGGTGATGCGCGAGCGGATGATGCTCGACAAGGCCATCACCGGCTACAAGCAGCTGGAGCGCGACCTGGAAGATGCCGTCACGCTCATCGAGCTTGGCGAGGCCGAGAAGGACGAAGCCTCGATCTCCGAGGGCGAAGCGATCCTGCGCCGGTTGTCGGAGGACGCCCGCCGCCGCGAAGTCGAGGCCCTTCTGTCGGGCGAGGCGGACGGCAATGACACCTATCTCGAAGTGCATGCCGGAGCCGGCGGCACTGAGAGCCAGGACTGGGCCGAGATGCTCACCCGCATGTACATCCGCTGGGCGGAGAAGCGCGGCTACAAGGTCACGATGGTCGAGGCGAGCGCGGGCGAAGAGGCCGGGCTCAAGTCCGCCACGCTGCTCATCAAGGGCGAGAACGCCTATGGATGGCTGAAGACGGAATCGGGCGTGCATCGCCTCGTTCGCATCTCGCCCTTCGACAGCAATGCGCGGCGGCACACGTCGTTCTCGAGCGTCTGGGTGTTCCCTGTCGTCGACGACAACATCGAGATCGAGATCCGCGAAAGCGACTGCCGCATCGATACCTACCGGGCCTCCGGCGCGGGCGGACAGCACGTCAACACGACCGACTCGGCAGTGCGCATCACGCACGCGCCGACCGGCATCGTGGTGGCCAGCCAGCAGGAGCGCTCGCAGATCAAGAACCGGGCCATCGCCTGGGCCATGCTGAAGGCGCGCCTCTACGAACTCGAGCTGAAAAAGCGCGAGGAAAAGGCCAACGCGGAAGCTGCAACCAAGACGGATATCGGCTGGGGTCACCAGATCCGCTCCTACGTGCTGCAGCCGTATCAGCTCGTGAAGGACTTGCGCACCGGCACGCAAAGCTCCGACCCCAAGGGCGTGCTCGACGGCGATCTCGACGATTTCCTGGAAACGTCCCTCGCCCATCGCATGACCGGCGCCGATGCCATCACGGTGCAGGATCTCGACTAGCGGCCGGTTGCCAGGGCGCCTCCACGGCCTGGAGGGCGAGCCTTCGGCCAGCGGCCGCTTGAAGGGGGCTAGGTGACAAGCGTGCTGCGGCATAGCACAGTAACGCGGGCGCCCCGGTTTATCGGGGCTTACATTGGGTATTTGAGGCGCCCGTGCCCAAGCACGCTGAAGACACCGGAAGCATTGCAACCGCCTCCCGCAGACGAGACACGACAGGAAGCCCAGATGAGCCGTGTTCCCCTTCTTCCCTCCACTGGCCTCGAGCCGAAGTATGCCGAGACTTATGAGAAGTTCGTCGCGAGCTACGGCCCCTTCCGCAACCAGGCGGCGGTGCTGGCGCACGTGCCGCCGGCACTCGACCATCTCTCCAATCTGCTGATGGAGCTGAAGGCGCGCAACGGCATCAAGTGGCGCTATGTGGAGCTTGCCATCGTCGTCGTCTCAAAACTCAACGAGTGCAGCTACTGCGTCGCCCATCACAAGCCGAAGCTGAA
>JBDHTJ010000060.1:0-26581 GCA_039808585.1 Hyphomicrobiaceae bacterium
CGTGGTCCGGCTTGCCGACCAGTAAAGGCGGGCGGAGCGGCCCGGGTCAAGCGCATGCGGGGGTTGCCGTGGCTAAGCGCTTTTGCGAAGTCTTGTTCGTCATGCCGTCAAAGCAGCAGCTTCACGAGGCAAGCCTAGACCAATGTATATGCGTGTGACCACTTTCAAAGTCGCCCCTGAAAACTTGCCGGAGCTGACGCGCAAGGTCGCGGACATGCAGCGACTGGCGCAGGTGATCCCGGGGCTCGTGAGCTCACACGTCGCCTGGCGCGGGGACGGCCAGGGCACCGTGGTCGGCATCTACGAAAGCCAGGAACGGGCAATTGCCGCGACGAAGCGCATCCAGGCCATGTGGGGCGTGATGGCTTCGCTCGTCACCGAGGCGCCGCGCGTCGATGCCTACGACGTTGTCCAGACGATGCGAACGCCGCCCTGAATCTGCGCCTCAGGCAACCTGCGACCAGGCCTGCAGCACCTTGGGGTTGAAGGCTGTCAGGAAGCTATCGACCTCCTGAGCTGGCATCGGCGGGCTGACGAGGAAGCCTTGAGCTTCCGTGCAGCGCTGCTGGCGAACGGTGTCGAGCTGCTCCAGGGTTTCGACGCCTTTGGCGGTGGTCTCTATGCGCAGGCCTTCCGCCAGCGTTGCAGCGGCGCGGAGCATGAACAGCGGCTCGCTGCCTATATCGCGGTTCAGGAAATTGCGGCCGATCTTCAGCTTGTCGAAGGGGAAAGCCTGCAGATAGGTGAGCGATGCGTAGCCGCTTCCGAAGTCGTCAAGCGCGATGCGAACGTTCATGTCGCGCAGGGATGACAGGGTCTCGAGGACGCGCGCGTCTTCTGAGGCGATGGCGCTTTCGGGGATGTCGAGTTCGAGGCGATCGGGTGCAATGCCGGCGCTCGCAAGCGCACGGCGTATGGTTGGCGCCAGTTCCGCATCCTCGAGTTCGCGGTGCGAGAGATTGACGGCGAGCTTCAGATGGCGTGGCCAGGCAGCGGCGCAGGCGCAGGCCTCGCGCAAGACCCAGCGGCCGATGGCCGGCATGAGGCCCGCCTGCTCAGCGAAGCCGAGGAAGGCATCGGGCAGCAGCAGGCCTTTTTCGGGGTGATGCCAGCGCAGCAAGGCTTCGAAGCCGGCAACCTCCTTGCGCGCCACATTGAGGATTGGCTGGAAGAACAGCTCGAATTCGCCGCGCGAAAGTGCCGAGCGCAGGTCCGCCTCGAGGCCGCGCTGCACGCGCACGCGGGCGTCGAGCGCAGTTTCGAAGAAGCGGTAGGCGTGGCGGCCCTCCGTCTTGGCGCGCTTCAGCGCGATATCCGCATTGCGCAAGAGCGTGTCACTTTCGCTGCCGTCGCCGGGGGCGAGAGAAATGCCGACGCTGGCGCTGATGTCGATGTGGTGACCTTCGACAAGGTAGGGCACCGACAAGACATCCACCACGCGCTGGCCGAGGCGGGCCGCATCGAGTTCCTGGTTGAGACCGTCGGCCATGATAGCGAAACGGTCATTACCGATGCGGGCGATGACGTCTGTTTCGCGCATCAAGTCGCGCAGGCGCTCGGCCACCAGCTGGAGAAGCTTGTCGCCGACGGCCAGACCAAGTGCCTCGTTGACCGCCTTGAAGTGATCGAGATCCAGGAGGAAGGTCGCAACAGGTGCTCCGGAGCGCTTCATGCGGACAAGCGCTTCGTCCATGTGCCGCATGAATTGCTTGCGATTGGGCAGCCCTGTCAGCATGTCGCTGGTGGCCAGATGTGCCGCTTTCGCCATGCTGGCGCGCAAGTCTGTGACGTCCGTATAGGTGGCAAGCCTCGAGCCGTCGGCAAGCAGTTTGACCGAGGTCTCGATGGTGCGGCCATCCTCGCGCCAATCGAGCACCGTCATGTGCCCTCGCGCCTCCAGCTCGCCGCGGCGCCAGCTCTCGATGGCGTCGAGGCTTTGGCCAGGGAACTCGCCGTTGCGCACGCGGGCGGCGAGAATTTCCTGATAGGGGGTGCCTTCGCGCAGGATATCGCCGGGCAGCTTGTGCACTTCGCCAAAACGCGCGTTGCAGTAAAGCAGGCGCTGCTGCCGATCGAAGAGAGCAACGCCCGTGTTCATGCTGTCGAGGGCAGCGGTAGCGCGCGCCAACTTCATCGCCTCAGGCTCCACCTCGGCAAGCTTTCTGCTCTGGTGGTGATAGGCCGCCTTGTAGGCGTCGAGCTCGGTCGCGAGATCGTCTTTCTCGCGCTGGGTGCGGCGCAGGTCGCGCTTGAACTCGGCAGTGCGGCGGCGCAGATCGCGCATGATGAAGATGGCCACGACAGCGGATTGGGCAAGGCCGACGGTCCCCGCGATGGCGGTGGAACCCGACAACAGCAGGCCTGTGCAGGCAGCAGCAACACAAACTGCCGCAAGGACGGCAAAGTCGGGATCGGCCGCGCCCTTGCCATGGAAATCGCGACGATAGAGCCGCAGTCCGACGGCAGCGACGGCAGCGCACAAGGTGGCCGCAGCGGCCATGACTTGCAGATCGTCGGCGAACAGGCTGTTGAAGGCGAAGTCCATCGATGTCTCCCGGAAGGAAACTCGGAGGTAACAGTGATTTGGTGCACGAGACGTTAACCTGCGGGTAAAATTGGATAATTGCCGCTTCAACCTGAGTGCCAAAAAGGTGCCTGCAACTCCGCGGGCGCGGCGGAGGCATGGGCCTGGACCTGAACCGACCACAGGCCTAAATGGTGGCCGCATGAAACCCGATGATCCCGAGGACGGCAGCCTGGCGGAGGCAGCAGAGGCCAGCGCAGGGGCGGCAAGCAGCGAGCCGTTGCGCGGGCCTGCCGTGATCCAGCGCTACCTGAAGACGCTGCCGTCGTCGCCCGGCGTCTATCGCATGCTCGATGCCACCGGCACGGTGATCTACGTCGGCAAGGCGCGCAGCCTGAAGGCACGCGTGACGAACTACGCGCGCGGCACCGGCCACACCAACCGCATCGCGCGCATGGTCGCCAACACCGCCTCGATGGAATTCGTGACGGTGCGCACGGAGGCCGAGGCGCTGCTGCTCGAAGCAAACCTGATCAAGCGCTTCCGGCCGCGCTACAACGTGCTGCTGCGGGACGACAAGTCGTTCCCCTACATTCTCATCGCGCGCGATCACGCCGTGCCGCAGATCCTCAAGCACCGCGGCGCGCGGAACCGGAAAGGCGACTACTTCGGTCCATTCGCCTCGGCGGGCGCCGTCAACCGCACGATTAACATGCTGGAGCGAGCCTTTCTTTTGCGCTCGTGCTCGGACAGCATGTTCGAGAGCCGCACGCGGCCGTGCCTGCTGTTCCAGATCAAGCGCTGCTCGGGGCCATGCACGGGCGAGATCGATGCCGCAAGCTACGGCGGGTTGGTCGACGAAGCGGTGAGCTTCCTGCGCGGCGAGAGCCAGAACGTGCGGCAGATGTACCAATCGCTGATGCAGGAAGCTGCAGAACGCCTCGACTACGAACAGGCCGCGAAGTACCGCAATCGCCTGTGGGCCCTTGCGCACGTGACCGCGGACCAATCCATCAACCCGGAGGGGATCGAGGAGGCGGACGTGTTCGCGGCATTCCAGGAAGCAGGGCAAACCTGCATCCAGGTGTTCTTCTTCCGCACGGGGCAGAACTGGGGCAACCGCGCCTACTATCCCCGCGCCGACCGTTCATTGCCTGCAGAGGACGTGCTCGACAGCTTCATCGCGCAGTTCTACGACGACAAGCCCGTGCCGCGACTGATCCTCGTGAGCCACGAGTTGCCGAGCCGCGACCTGCTGGCGGAAGCGCTGTCGACAAAGGCCGAGCGGAAAATCGAAATCCGCACCCCCCAGCGCGGCGCCAAGCTCGGCATCGTGGAACATGCATTGCAGAATGCGCGAGAGGCGCTTGGGCGGCGGCTGGCGGAAGGGTCGTCGCAGCGGATGCTGCTCGAGGGCTTGAAGGAGCGGTTCGACCTGCCGCGTACGCCACGCCGCATCGAAGTTTACGACAACAGCCACATCCAGGGCGCGCACGCGGTCGGCGCCATGATCGTGGCCGGGCCGGATGGCTTCGTGAAGAGCCAGTATCGCAAGTTCAACATCCGCTCGACGGAGCTGAGCCCGGGCGACGACTACGCCATGATGCGCGAAGTGCTGAGCCGCCGCTTCAAACGCCTGCGCAAGGAAATGGAAGAAGGCAAAGGGGGCGAAGCAGCCAGCACAGTTGAAGCAGCCGCACCCGAGGCACAAGGCGATAGCGATGCGACTGGCCTGTCCTCACGCATCGAGGCGCCGGCGCCGCCGCCGATCGATCGCCGGGGTGGGAGCGCCCTCGCCTTCGGTGTGCTGCGTGCGGACGAAGAGAGCGTGGACGAAGCGCCGACGCAGGAGGATCCTGTTCTCTTCGATGGCGAGGGCGGCAACACCGAGAGCGACAACGGGAGCGATGCAGAGGACGCGGACGACGCACCGGAGCCCGATGATTTCCCCAATCGTCCCGACCTCGTGCTGATCGACGGTGGTCTTGGCCAGTTGAGCGTGGCGAAGGCCGTGCTGGAGGAGCAGGGCCTTTCCGACATTCCGGTGGTGGGGGTGGCCAAGGGGCCGGATCGCGACGCGGGCCGCGAACACTTCCATTTTCCGGGCCGCGAAAAACCCCTGATGCTGGAGCCGCGCGATCCCGTGTTGTATTTCGTCCAGCGGTTGCGGGACGAGGCACACCGTTTCGTGATCGGCACGCACCGGGCCAAGCGCAGCAAGGCCGTGGGCATAAACCCGCTCGACGAGATACCCGGCATCGGCCCCACGCGGAAACGGGCGCTGCTCAAGCATTTCGGGTCGGCCAAGGCGGTGTCGCGGGCCAGCCCCGACGACTTGCGCGCGGTGGAAGGCATCAGCGCGCAGATGGCACGCGCCATTTACGATTTCTTCAACGAGCGGCCGGAGTAAGCACTGTAGCGCTGGGAGCGCCTTTAGCGTGGCTGTGTGACCATTGACGAAGGGTTGTCTCCGGTGCTCTTGTCGCGCCATGGAGCAACGCGCCACCACATCTTCTGCAGCCGCAATCGCGAGCCTGCCCAACGTGCTGACCTACGGCCGCATAGCAGCCGTGCCGGCCGTGCTGCTTTGCCTCATGCTCATTCCGGCGCCTGCGGGGCGGTGGTGGGCACTGGCGATTTACATCATCGCGTGCGTGACGGACTACCTCGACGGCTATCTGGCGCGCATGTGGCAGCAACAGTCGGCGCTCGGCCGGATGCTCGATCCGATTGCTGACAAGTTGCTGGTGGGCACCGCGCTGCTCACGCTTACCGCCGATGGCACCATCTCCGGTGTGCACCTGGGCGCTTCGGCGATCATCCTGTGCCGAGAGATCCTGGTTTCGGGCCTGCGGGAGTTCCTGGCCGAATTGAACGTGCGGGTGCACGTGACACAACTCGCGAAGTGGAAAACAACCCTGCAGATGGTGGCGTTGGGCATTCTCGTCGCCGGACCTGCAGGCGACCAGGTGGTGCCGGGCGTGACCGCTATCGGCCTCGCCATGCTATGGATTGCCGCGCTGCTGACGATCTGGACCGGATACGATTATCTGAAATCGGCCGTGCGCACGGCCATCGAGCGCTGAGAAGGGCCGCCCGTGAAGATCCTGTATTTCGCGTGGGTGCGCGAGAAGGTGGGCCGCGCGGAAGATCGCATGGAGGTTCCTCCGGAGGTGAAAACCGTGGCGGACCTCATTGCATATCTCAAGACACGCGGGCCCGAGTACGAGGAAGCTTTTGCGCAGGCGCAGGTGATCCGCGCCGCGCTCGACCGCACGCACGTGAAGCCCGACGCACTGATCGCGGGGGCGCGTGAGATTGCGTTCTTCCCGCCCGTAACGGGAGGCTAGCGATGGCGGTGCGCGTGCAGGAAGAGGACTTCGACATCGGCCTGGAGATGCGGCGCCTGACACAGGGACGTACCGACATCGGGGCGGTGGCAACGTTCACCGGCCTCGTGCGCGGCGGACCGGACGCAGCTGGCATCGAGACGATGACACTCGAGCACTATCCGGGCATGACGGAAGCCGAGTTAGAGCGCGTTGAGGCGGAGGCACTGGCGCGCTTTCCGCTGCAGGCGAGCCTGATCGTGCATCGCGTGGGGCTGCTCAAGCCCGGCGACAACATCGTGCTGGTAATGGCCGCGTCACGGCATCGGCAGGCGGCGTTCCAGGCGGCCGAATTCCTGATGGACTACCTGAAAACCCGGGCCCCCTTCTGGAAGAAAGAACAGACGGCGGGTGGCGAGGCACAGTGGGTGGATGCGCGCGAGAGCGACGAGGCTGCGCGGCGCCGGTGGGGTGAATAGCAAGCCATTGACGCTGTCAGCGCGTCGCCTCGTGAAGGTTCGGTGCCCGAAGCTGGCAGGCGGTGCAGCGCAGGCGCGGCCTGAGGTCGATGGCGAGGAATTGCCGGCCTAGGCTGGCTGCGAGGCGCGCCGGGCTCAACAGGCGCCGATGCTTGCACCTGCGGCATACGGCGACCAGGGCCACCTTCTGATCGATCAACTGCCCCAGCGTCTTGCCGCGCGATTTCTGCGGCGGGCGTAAGCCGCAACTCGTTCTGCTCACCAGCTTCATGGTGGGAACATAACAGGAACAACCGAGTGCGCCAAGGGGGAGCGCAAACGCCTCGAGCATCCCTGGCTTAATCCTGCGGCGGAGCAGATCGCGTCCGTTTGTGCTTGCCCGGCACACGGCGCGGGTGCACGATCCAAACACGCGCCCCGGGAAGCTCAGGCGCGGGCGCGCGAGCTTCTCGATCCCCCTTGCCTGAGCGCAAAGGAGGAAACCATGGGGCAGAATGGTGGAACAACCGCCCGCAGCTCCCGCTGCATCGCGCTGGTCGGGCCCTTTCTCTCGGGCAAGACGACACTCCTCGAAGCCATCCTCGCACGCACGGGCGGCATAAACCGTCAGGGCCGTATCGCCGACAAGAACACGGTGGGCGACGCCTCTCCGGAGGCGCGTGCGCACGGCATGAGCACAGAGGTCAACGTAGCCGATGTGACGTTCCTCGGTGACAAATTCACTTTCATCGATTGCCCGGGCTCGATCGAATTCCAGCACGAGGGGGCGCTTGCGCTGACGGCATGTGATGCGGCCGTGGTCGTGTGCGAGCCGGACCCCAAGCGCGTGCCAGCCCTGCAGCTCATTCTCAAGCAGCTCGAGGACCGCGGCATCCCGCGCTTCCTATTCCTCAACAAGATCGACAGTTTTGAAACGCAGGTGCGCGAAATCCTGCCCATCCTGCAGCCTGCGAGCGGCAAGCCGCTGGTGCTGCGCCAGATACCGATCTGGGAGAACGGCGTCGCGACCGGGTTCGTGGACCTCGCGCTCGAGCGTGCCTTCGTCTACCGCAAGCAGGCCAATGCCGAGGTGGTGGAGATGCCGGCCGGCGTGCGCGAGCGCGAGAGCGATGCCCGCTTCAAGATGCTTGAAATGCTGGCCGACTACGACGACGAGTTGATGGAGCAGCTGCTGTCGGATGCCCAGCCGGCGCGCGAGAAGGTATTCGATGATCTCGTGAAGGAGATGCAGGACAACCTGATCGTGCCGGTGCTGCTGGGCTCGGCCGAGAACGGCAACGGCATCATGCGCCTGCTCAAGGCATTGCGGCACGAAGCGCCTTTCGTCGAGCACACGGCCAAGCGCTTGAAACTCGAGAACGCGAAGTCGGCAGCGCAGGTGCTCAAGACCGTGCACACGGCGCACGGAGGCAAGCTTTCCCTGGTGCGGGTGCTCGCTGGCGAGTTCGGCGAGGGCACGCTGGTGCAGGGGGCAAAGGCGGAAGAGCGCGCAGCATCAGCCTTTTCGATGCTGGGCCAGGACGCCCGTAAGCGGCCACCCGGCAAGGCCGGAGATACGCTGGCGCTGGGCAAGCTGGAAAAGATCGCCACGGGCGAATGCATCTCGGCCGACAAGGGTGGGAGCATACAGCCAAAGGCGCCGGAGCCGCCACAGCCCGTCTATGCGCTGGCAATCGGGGTGAAGGATCGCAAGGACGAAGTGAAGCTGACCTCTGCGCTGGCGAAGCTGATGGAGGAAGATCCCTCGCTGAAGCTCGAACACTCCAAGGATACGCACCAGCTGGTGCTGTGGGGCCAAGGCGAGATGCACCTGCGCGTGGCGCTGGAGCGGCTTGCGCGCAAGTATGCGATCCAGGTGACGTCGGGGCCGCGCCAAGTGCCTTACAAGGAGACGATCCGCAAGAGCACGGAGATCCGGGGGCGGCACAAGAAGCAGTCGGGCGGGCACGGGCAGTTCGGCGACGTGGTGGTGCAGATCCGGCCGCTGCCGCGTGGCACGGGCTTCAAGTTCGACGACACCATCGCCGGCGGCGTGGTGCCGAAGCAGTTCATACCTTCGGTCGAGATCGGCGTGGCGGACTACCTGCAGCACGGCCCGCTCGGGGGCTTCCCGGTTGTCGACGTGGGTGTGACGCTGACCGATGGCAGCTACCACACGGTCGACAGCTCGGACATGGCGTTCCGGCAGGCGGGGCGTCTGGCGATGAGCGAGGGTTTGCCGAAGTGCGATCCGGTACTGCTCGAGCCGATCATGGAAGTGGAGATCGCCGTGCCGTCGGATGCCACGGCGCGCATCAATGGCATGATCCCGCAGCGGCGCGGGCACATCCAGGGCTTCGACGCCCGGGAAGGATGGCCCGGCTGGGACGTGATCAAAGCACAGATACCGGAGACGGAGATCGACGACCTGATCGTCGACCTGCGGTCGGCCACTGCAGGTGTCGGCACGTTCACGGCGCGCTTCCATCATCTCTCTGAGCTGACGGGGCGTCTCGCCGAGAATGTACTGGCGGCGCACCGGCAGGCGGCGGAGTAGCGGCAGGCCGGGCCCGGCAATGGAAACATTGCAAGCAGCACACGAAGCGGGCGTCCTGGGAGTTGGGGACGCCCGCTATTTTTTCACGGTCAAGGACTTCAAAAAATCGCGGATAGGATGCGAGGCCCAGGCTTCCGTTACGTAGTCACGGTGCGTGATCTCGGGGCCGGTGTGCAGAAAGGCGAGCGTGCCGGGCACGAGCGGCTTCTTGAGCTCAGTCTCGAACAGGATGTTGCGCTGGGTCAGCAGCTTCTGCAGATCGGTGTTACGCTCCAGCGTGTGGTGCGTGTAGGCGCTGACGAACACGCCCGAGCGGTGATGGAGGATCCAGTTCGTGTACTTGTCGAGATCACCATAGAGCGCGTCGAGGAGAAGGACCGCGCGCACGCGCTTGCCGATGCCGCCGTTCTGGATTGCGAAGGCGGCCGGGAGATATCCGCCGCTGTAGGCGATAAAGACGATCGGCATTCTGGCGAAGTGGCGCACGGCGTGCGTATCGCCATAGAGTGCAGCAAGCTGCTGAGCGGCCTCTTCCATGAACCACAGGAAGGTGCCGGGCTCCCAGAACTTGCCGGCGCTGGAATCGGCGGCATCGCGGGCGAATTGCGGTGCCACGAGCGCCGCATTGACGCCAGCGCGGGAAATCTGCGCCGCGACCTGCTGGCGCCGCAAGACATCGCGCTCCAGCGTGGCGCCGTGGCCATGGAAGAAGACGACGATCATGCCCGGCTTGCGCACGTCAAACCCCTTTGGGAGGTGCAGCAGGACGCGGCTGTCGTCGTAGGTTTCATCGGCCCAATAGACCTGACCGCGCATGCCGCGATGTCCGCGCCGCTCACCCTCCTCCACGTCTAGGAAAAGCTTGCCCGTAGCTGGCACCACGCCATTGAACGGAAACGGTGCAGTGACGAAGGACGCCAAGTGCGTGCGGTCGCGGGCCAGAGCCAGCGGCTTCCTCGCAACAGCCTTCGTCTCCGCGGGTTTGCGCTTTGCGGGCACATGGGGGTTTGTCTGGGCGACAGCGCTGGCGGCAAGCAGGGCGAGCAGCATGGCTGACGCCACGACCGTTGCCATCGCTGCGCAGATGCGCTTCCCCAACTCCATGTCCCCCTCTGCTCAGATGCCGTGGCCAGACGCGACGCTGCCGCTCGGATGCAGTGCGGATGGCGCAAAAATGCGGCGGAGACTCACAGCGAACTCCGAGTGAAGCGCAATTCGGTGCGCAACTGCAACGGCTACGTTGCAAAAACAACGAAATGACTTGGAACCCGCAAGCGACTCGTTTCCGATGGGCTAGTGTGGCCGCGAAAGTGTGGCACTGCAAAGATCTGCCATCGTCGAAGACCTGGCTGTTTGCAATTGCCAGGGTCAACGGCGCAACCCGCAATTCGTGTCCAGACATAGCCCCGTAGCCCCCGCAGTCCACGATCCCGTTTCAGCCAGGTGTCCGCGATGTCCGCTCCGAGTTCGAATTCCGCATCCTCTTCTGCGCCGACCGTGACGGCGGTGACCGCGACCGCGATCGCGGTTGCCGACATGGTGGGCACGGGCGTGTTCACGAGCCTCGGCTTCCAAGTTCCGGGCATTCCTTCCGGTTTCTCGCTGATCATGCTGTGGGTCGTGGGCGGCATCGTGGCCATGTGTGGCGCGCTCTCCTATGCCGAACTTTCTGCGGCATTCCCGCGGTCGGGCGGGGAATACAATTTCCTGTCGCGCGCCTACTCGCAGGCGGTGGGGTTCCTGGCCGGATGGGTCTCCGCCACGGTCGGGTTCGCGGCGCCTGTGGCGATTGCCGCGATGGCGTTCGGCGAATACCTGCAGGGCATCCTGCCTGGCGCACCGCCGCTGCTGATGGGGCTGGTCCTGGTGTGGCTCTGCTCTGCGGTGCTGAGCCGCGGCGTGCAACAGTCGAGCATGTTCCAGAACGTCATGACGGCGCTCAAAATCCTGCTGATCGTGGTGCTCATCGTCGCCGGTTTCGCGGTCGGTGGCGGAACGTCCATCAGCTTCGCGCCGTCGGCTAAGGACATCGGCTACATCACGAGCGCGCCGTTCGCGATCAGCCTGGTGTACGTGATGTATGCCTATTCCGGCTGGAACGCGGCCACCTACATCTCCGGCGAGATCAAGGACCCTCAGCGCAACGTGCCGCGCTCGCTCATTCTCGCCACGCTCATCGTGATGGCACTGTATGTGCTGCTGAACGCGGCCTTTCTCTACACGACGCCCGTCGACAAGCTCGCGGGCCAAGTGAAGGTGGGGCTGATTGCCGGCACCGAGATCTTCGGGCCATCGGGGGGCAAGATCGTGGGCGGCCTCATCTGCCTCGGCCTCGTGTCTTCCGTCAGCGCGATGATGTGGATCGGCCCGCGCGTGACGATGGTGATGGGGGAGGACATACCGGCCCTGCGCTTCTTCGCGCAAAAGTCGGCCTCGGGCGTTCCCACGCGCGCGCTGGTGCTGCAGACGGTCGTGGCGACGCTCATGCTCGTGACGCAGAGCTTCGAGACCGTCGTCCAATTCATCCAGTTTAGCCTGACGCTGTGCTCCTTCCTGGCGGTGCTCGGCGTGATCGTGCTGCGCTTCACGCGGCCGGAACTTCCCAGACCCTATCGGACTTGGGGCTATCCGGTGACACCCTTCATTTTCCTCTGCATCATGCTCTGGATGCTGTCGTTCCAGGTCATGGACAAGCCGTTCGAGTCACTTTCCGGTCTCGCCATGATGCTGGCCGGGTTGCTGGTCTACTGGTACGGCATGTCGCAAGGCCGCACGACACGCGCCGCATAAAGGAGACGTCCGCATGTCCCGTCCGATGAAATTCCTGCGCGCCAGCGCATTTGCAATCGTTACGGCTGCGGCGTTCGCGGCCAGCGCGGCCTTTGCCGCAGAAGAGCCGGCTGCCTCGGCCAACGACATGGCGCGGTTCCTCGCCGGACTTCCCGCCAAGGATGGCACGCCTCTCGCGGCCTACAACAACGACCCGTACTGGTCGCGCCACGCCCGCGCCATGGACGCAACCTGGCGGTCGCTGAACCAGCGGCAGATCTCGCGCATCCAGGCCTGGTCGAAGACGAACCTGCCGGTGCGCCAGCCGACCACGTTCTACATGTTCTCAGGGCCCGATTTCCTCTACGCCAACGCCTTCTTCCCGGGCTCGAAGACCTACGTGATGAGCGGGCTCGAGCCCGTGGGCCGGCTGCCCGAAAGCAAATTCCTGTCGCGGCGCACGGTGCCGGGCGTGGTCGGGCATCTGCAGTCGTCGATCCGCTCGATCACGAACGTGAGCTTCTTCCTGACCAAGGAGATGCGCTACCAGCTGTCATCGACGCAGTTCAACGGCACGCTGCCGATCCTCTATGCCTTCATTGCGCGAGCGGACAAGACCATCACCGACGTCAGCTTCCTCACGGTTGACCCGGATGGAAGCGCAAAGCCCTCCGACGGCGCGCCGAAGGCCGGGGTGCCCAATGGCGTCAAGATCATCTTCAAGGATGCGACGGCCGCCGATGCGCCCGATCAGACGCTCTATTATTTCTCCACCGACGTCTCGAACGGCGGCGTGAAATCCTCCGGCTTCCTGAAATTCTGCGAAGGGCTGGGGCCAGGCGACGCGTTCGTGAAGAGCGCTTCCTACCTCATGCACTCCGACAGCTTCTCCAGCGTGCGCGAGTTCCTGCTGGAACGCGCCTCCGCCATCGTGCAGGACGATACCGGCGTGCCGGTGCGCTTCTTCAAGCGCGAGGACTGGGAAGTACGGCCCTTCGGCCGTTATCTGGGGCCCATCCCGCTGTTCTATGGCCGCTACCAGTCGCAGATGGCCGAACTGTTCCGGAAGAATGCCACGCCCATCGACTTCGGAGTGGGCTATCGCTGGCGGCCGAACGAGTCGAACCTGATCATCGCCACCAAGCAGCAGAAGAAGGCGGAGAAGCCATGAGGGAAGCCTTGCTTTCCGAACTGGCAAGGGCGTGGTGACGCGCGCAGTGCGTATCTATGGGCCCGGTCAGACGGTCGGTCCGCCTTCGAAGCCGAAGCGCGCCTTGATGCGGCGGAAAAGATTGTCCCGCACCTCGCGATAGGATTGCAGGATCTGCTCGCGACTGCCCTGCCCCACCATCAGCGTGGCATCGAACGTCGGCCAGTACTCGACGTCCACGGCCATCGTGCGCGTCAGTTCGAGTGCCTGGTGATGGGCCTCCGGCGACAGCGTGATAATGAGGTCGAAGGACGTGTCGTTGAGCTCGCGCAGGGTCCGCGGGGTATGCTTCGAGATGTCGATGCCGATCTCGTTCATGACGGCAGCGGCGAAGGCATCAGGACCGCCCGCGCGAACACCTGCTGATTCAACGTAGCTCCTGCGGCCGGCCAAATGGCGCAGGATCGCCGCCGCCATGGGCGAGCGGACCGAGTTCATGGTGCAGGCGAAGAGGACAGCGCCTGGGAGGAGAGGCCTCTCGCCCGACACCGCCTCATCCTTTCCAGTGCAGCGCGCAAATGAGCGTGAACAGGCGTCGCGCCGTATCGTTGTCCACCGCGACCTTTCCCTTCAGGCGCTCCAGCAGTACCTGGCTGCCCTCGTTGTGCAGGGCGCGGCGGCCCATGTCGATGGCCTGGATCTGCGAGGGCGGCTTGGTGCGGATGGCCTGATGGTAGCTCTCGCACACCATGAAGTAGTCCTTCATCACGCGCCGCAGTGGGGTGAGCGACAGCACGAAAGTGAAGGCCTGGCTGTTCTCCTCCGAGATCGCGAAGGAAAGACGGTCTTCCACGATCGCGAGCGTGAGATGGTAAGGGCCGCCATCGTGCCCCTCCGGCTTGAAGCTGTTGGCCTCGATGATGTCGAAGATCGCCACCTCGCGCTCATGCTCGATGTTGGGATTGCCACGGCGGATCGAGGCGGGATCGAGCGTGATTTTCGAAAGCCGCGCGCGAGAGTTGGGGTCAACGGGCGGCTCGAAGCCGGTATCGGGCTTCATGACTGCCTCGGACGTGCATTGAGGCGGATCTCGACCGACTTGCGGTGCGCCTCGAGGCCTTCGGCGCGCGCCAACTCCATCGCCGGCTCGGCGAGCGCCTGCAGCGCCATGGCGTCGAGCTTGAGGATGGAGGTGCGCTTCATGAAGTCGAGGACGCCGAGGCCGGAGGAGAAGCGCGCACTGCGTGCGGTGGGCAGGACGTGGTTGGAGCCCGCGACGTAATCGCCGATGACTTCCGGCGTATGGGCGCCGAGGAAGATGGCGCCGGCATTGCGGATGCGACGGGCAAGGGCTTCCGGATCACGGGTGGCAATCTCGAGGTGTTCGGCGGCGATGCGGTCGGCGAGGGCTGGGGCCTCGTCCAGCGTGCGCAACGAGATGATGGCGCCGAAGTTCGCCCAGCTCTCTCCCGCGATCGCGGACCTTGGCAGTTCGCGCAGCTGCCGCTCGACGGCGGCCGCAACGCTTTCGCCGAAGGCCTTGTCGTCGGTCATGAGGATCGACTGGGCGGCCGTGTCATGCTCGGCCTGCGCCAACAGGTCCGCCGCGATCCAATCGGGATCGTTGTGCTGGTCGGCGATAACGAGCACCTCGGAGGGGCCGGCGATGGAATCGATGCCGACTGTTCCAAACACCTGGCGCTTGGCGGCCGCCACATAGGCATTGCCGGGACCAACAATCTTGGCGACGGGCGCAATCGTTTCGGTGCCATAGGCCAGCGCTGCGACGGCCTGTGCACCGCCGATGCGATAGACCTCCGACACGCCCGCGAGCCTGGCCGCGGCGAGCACGAGCGGGTTCATCTGGCCATCCGGTGACGGCACGACCATGGCGATGCGCGGCACGCCCGCAACCCGGGCCGGCACGGCGTTCATGAGGACGGAGCTAGGATAGGACGCAAGGCCGCCAGGCACGTAGAGCCCGACCGACTCCACAGCCGTCCAGCGATAGCCAAGCTCGGCGCCGATGGCATCGGTGTAGCGATCGTCCTTGGGAAGCTGGCGCGCGTGGTGGGAGGCAATGCGATCGTGCGCAAACTTGAGGGCATCGACTGTCGCTGGCGCGCAGCTCGAAACGGCGGCATCGATCTCGGCCTCGCTTACGCGCAGGCGCGAGGGATCAAGCGAAAGGCGGTCGAACCTCTGGGTGAAGGCGAGGAGCGCCTTGTCGCCGTCACGACGCACATCCGCGATGATCTGACGGACGGTCGCGTCGACATCCTCCGACGCCTCGCGCTTGGCAGCCAGCAGGGCCACGAAGGCCTTGTCGAAGTTAGCATCGGATGTTGACAGGAGCTGGGGCATGGAAAGCTCTGTGGCCTCGGGGCTGAAGGACAGGCGGGAGATATGCCTGTTCGGCCCGTGAATGTCAGGTGTCTTGCGTCTCTGGGTGTTGCGGCTTGGAGCCCGCCTCCCAGGCAGCGCCGAGATCGGTAAGGCCCGCTTCAATGCACTCGACGTGCAGGCGGATGGCGGCGCCGTCCGAGAAATGCAGCGTGATATGACCCTCGGGTGCTTCGGCAGGCTGGAAACTGACGGCGAGCAGCGAGAGCACCCGGGCCTTGTCCAGGAGGTCGAGACCCTGGACCTGGGCGCCTTGTACGCGCTCGATACGGATGGCGGCACGCCGGCGGTTGAGGGGACCGGGCTGACCTTCCGCATTGCTGAGAGCACTCATCCAGTCGAAGCGGTTCGTGATCGCAACGAACCGCCGCTCCTTCGGCACGTAGGCGATGTCACCCACGTTGAGTACAGCGTCCTGCAGATGGGCCGAGATGACCGCGAGATCCTCGGCGTCGAGCGCAATGAGCTTCAGGTCAGGCATCGAGGTCCAAGATACGTGCGTGTGGGCCACCCCCGACCCGTCTGATAGCGAAGCCTGCGTTTGTTGTCATGAGCGCAGATGAGTTTCGCGGCAAAGCCTCAGCCACTGACGATGCGCTCGATTTCGGCCCCGCACCGGGACAGCTTCTGCTCCAGGCGCTCGAAGCCGCGATCGAGGTGGTAAACGCGGTTGATGGTGGTTTGTCCCTCGGCCATGAGGCCGGCGATGACGAGGGAGACCGAGGCGCGCAGATCCGTCGCCATGACGGGTGCCCCCGTGAGCTCGGGCACGCCCCGCACGGTGGCGGTGTCGCCGTGGAGCTGGATGTCGGCGCCGAGACGCACCAGTTCCTGCACGTGCATGAAGCGGTTCTCGAAAATGGTCTCGCGAATGACGCTGGTGCCCTTGGCACGGGTCATGAGGGCCATGAGTTGCGCCTGCAGGTCCGTCGGGAAGCCAGGGAACGGCTGCGTCTCGATGGTGATGGGTTGCAGATCCTGCCCGTTGCGGGACACGCGGACACCCTCCGCCGTCTCTTCCACCTTCACGCCCGTGCGCTCGAGCGCATCGAACGCCGTCTCGAGGAGGCTGCGACGCGCGCCCTTCAACTCCACCGAACCGCCGGCTGCGGCGACGGCAAAGGCATAGGTGCCGGTTTCGATGCGGTCGGGAAGGACGGTGTGGACTGCACCTTCCAGCCTGTCGCGGCCCTGGACGCGCAGGCGCGAGGTGCCGATGCCTTCGATATGGGCGCCCATTTTCACGAGACATTCCGCAACGTCGCCGATCTCGGGCTCGCGCGCGGCATTCTCGATCACGGTTTCGCCCTTGGCGAGGGCCGCGGCCATCAGGACGTTGTGCGTGGCGCCGACGGAAACCTTCGGGAACACGATGCGGGCGCCCCTGAGGCCCTTGGTAGCCTGGGCCACGACGTAGCCGCCATCGATGTCGATGTCGGCGCCGAGGGCCTTCAGGCCCATCAGGTGCAAATCGACCGGCCGCGTGCCAATGGCACATCCGCCGGGCATGGAGACGCGCGCCTTGCCGCAGCGCGCCAGCAGCGGGCCCAAGACCCAGAAACTTGCCCGCATGCGGCTGACCATCTCGTAAGGTGCCGTGGTGTCGACGATGTCGCGGGCTGTAAGGTGGAACGTCTCGCCGAGATAGGGTGCGGGGTCGGCACGCTTGCCGTCGATGGTGAGGTCGAGGCCGTGGTTGCGCAGAATGCGGGCCAGCAGGTTGACGTCCGCGAGGTTCGGCACGTTCTTGAGGGTCAACGTGTCGGGCGTGAGAAGGCTGGCGATCATCAGGGGCAGCGCGGCGTTCTTGGCGCCTGAAATCGGGATCACGCCGTTCAGCGGCTTGCCCCCCACGATGCTGATGCGATCCATCCGCTTCTCCTCGAGATCCACATGGGCGCCGCCGTTGGCGACGCTGGTACAAACGCTCGAAACACAGGCTGGCCCGATCGCCGCTCGGCGCTGGCCGTGGAGCGGGTTCGGCCGAACCTAGGCCGGCTTGTCTTGCCCCTTCTCCGGGTCCTTCTCCGAGCCCTTCTCTGGGCCCTTCCCCTGGGCCGCCCCCTCGGCAAACGTGCGCGCTTTCTCACGCGCCTGTTGCTTCCGGCGCTGGAGGTTGGCCCTCAGCTCTGCCGCCAACCGTTCCTGCCGCGCCTTGGCAGCGTCATTGTGGCGACGCTGGGGTTTCTCCGTCATGGAACAGTTCCGCGTTCGAACAAACCGGGGCGAACCTTAGTTGCGTCGCCCGCGCACGACAAGCATGGGGTAGCCGGGCCGGCGGCCTGGTGCGAGACCCCAGGCGTGCACTCTCAAGTAGGGGGGCGGCTCTCCGTCACGCGGTCGCTGACGAAGCCGTAGAGGGCGGTTGCCAACATGAACACCACGGCCACCCAGAAGATCCACATCGGTGGGGCATGATCGAGGATCCAGCCGAATAGCAGGGGGCCGACCGTGGCGCCAATCGTGAGCCCCGTGGAAACGAGACCGAAGACCCGGCCGACGGCGCCTAGTGGCGACGCCTTGCGCACGATCATGTCGCGCGAGGGCATGATGATGCCGGACAGGAAGCCGGCAATCCCCATGACCAGCACGATGAGCGTGCCGGAAAGGTCGAGGACGGCCACCAGCAGCACGAAAAAGGCGTTCAGACCGAAGCCAGCAGCGGCGACATCGCCATGCCGTGCGGTACGGTCGGCGAGGTAGCCACCGGCCAGGATGCCCAGCGATGCCATGCCGAGATAGGCCGTGAGAGCCGTATTGGCGGCGACCAGGCCCAATCCTTTGCCCTGCATGAGGGCTGCCGCAGAGAAATTGGTGATGGCGGCGTTGGATACCGCCAGGACTGCAAAGAACAGCACCAGGGAGAGCACGGTAGGAGTGAGGATCGCCTTGACGCCTGCGAGGCCGGTGGCCGGCGCTTGTGTCTTTCTCTGCGCCGGCTCGACGCTCGGCTGCGGGAGAAGGTGGAGCAACAGGGCTGCCAGAGGGCCGAGCAGCCCGACGGCAATGAGCGCCGCTTCGAGCCCCATCCAGCCCGCGATGCCAAGCAGGAACGCTGGTGCAATGGCAAAGCCGACGAAGCCTGCAAAGGTGTGGACCGAGAAGGCGCGGCCGATGCGCTGCTCCGGTATTGCCTGCGACAGGATGGCATAATCGGCAGGGTGGTAGACGCAGTTGGCAAGGCCGCCCAGGACTGCAGTCAGGATCAGGACCGGATAGGTCACCGCGAGGCCCAACAGCATGAAGGCAGCGCCGCCGAGGCAAAGCCCAGCGATCAGCACCAAGCGGGCACCGATGCGATCGACGAGGAAACCCATCGGCGCCTGGGTGAGGCCGGTGACCACGCTGAAAACGGTAAGTGCAAGACCCAGATCGAAAAAGCTCACGCCCAGCCGCTCTTTCAGCAGCGGAATGAGCACCGGAAGGGTGAGCATGTGCACATGGCTGATGAGATGGCTCGTGGAGATGCCGAGCAGCGTCTGAAGCTCACTTGCGGGCTCCGCGCGGTTTGCCGCCGATGTCAGTGAGCCGAATGCCATGCGCCCGTCCGGGATGGGGGATTTGCCTGCATACCTAGTGTCCTGATCGCGAAATTCGTCTCGTTCTGCGGCGCGCTCAGAACGAATTTCGCGATCTGAAGGACACTAGCAAAGTCAATGACCTAGTGTGATTCAGATCGAGAAGTCCGTCTCCCAAGCCGGCAGCAAGGTATGTAACGGACTTCTCAATCATCACACTAGCACGGCACCGCGGAGAGGCAATCTGCGCCACCCGCATGCGGGCCCAGGGCGTGGCGCATAGCGACGCCCTTGGATGAACCCGGCATTGCGAGAGACGCGGTCGCTGCGCGTCAGGCCTGGTTCTTGCCGCTCAAGGCACGGGCCAGGATGCTGAGAGCAAGCACGGCCATCGTGATGAGCAAGGCGCCAACCCAGGCTAGCTTCTGCCAATCCGCGTAGGGACTGAGGGCGAACTGGAAGATCACCGCCGGCAGGCTGGCCATCGGCTTCATGAAATCGGCGCTCCAGAACTGGTTGTTGAGCGCCGTGAAGAGGAGCGGGGCCGTTTCGCCACTGACGCGGGCGACAGCCAGCAGAATGCCGGTGATCATGCCCGCCCGCGCCGCCTTGTAGGCAATCTTGCGGATCACCACCGCGCGCGGAAGGCCGAGAGCAGAGGCCGCCTCACGCAGCTGGTTGGGCACGAGCAGGAGCATGTCCTCCGTCGTGCGGGTGACGACGGGTATGACAATGACCGCCAGTGAAGCCGCTCCGGCCAGTGCAGAGAAGTGACCAATGGGGGCCACCAGGACGGTGTAGACGAACAGGCCGACGATGATCGATGGCGCACTCAAGAGGATATCGTTGATAAAGCGCACCACGTTCGTGAGCTTCGAGTAGCGGCCATACTCGGCCATATACGTGCCGGCGAGAATGCCAATGGGGGACCCAACGGCAACACCGGCAAAGGTCATGATCAGGCTGCCGAAAATCGCGTTGAGCAGGCCGCCGTCGTTGCCCGGCGGCGGGGTCATCTGAGTGAACACCGACAGCGACAGGCCCTCGAAACCTTTCCACAAGAGTGTGCCGAGGACGAGCACCAGCCACGTCAGACCGAAGGTGGTGGCTGCAATGCACAACCCCATCCACACGGTGCTCTTGTGCTTGCGGCGGAAATAGCGGGCGTCACTCATCATGCGCCTCCTTTTTTGTCGAGGCGGTAGAGAAGCAGGCGCGCGCAAGCCAGAACGATGAACGTGATCACGAAAAGGATCAGGCCGAGCAGGATCAGCGACGAGGTGTAGACGTCGCCGACGGCTTCGGTGAATTCATTCGCAATAGTGGCCGAAATCGTGGTGCCAGGCGCGAAGAGCGATGGCGAGATCTTGTGGGCATTGCCGATCACGAAGGTGACGGCCATCGTCTCACCCAGCGCGCGGCCGAGCGCCAGCATGATTCCGCCGATGATGCCGACGCGGGTATAGGGAAGAACGATGGAGCTGACGACTTCCCATCGGGTACAGCCCAGGCCGTAGGCTGCTTCCTTCAGCATCGGCGGAACCGTGTTGAACACGTCACGAGACACGGCGGTGATGAAGGGCAGCACCATGATGGCGAGAATGAAAGAGGCGGTCAGGACGCCGATGCCGTAGGGAGGCCCAGCGAACAGCGAGCTGAGCACCGGGACGTTCGCGAAGGTGTCGATCATGATCGGCTGCAGCGTTCGCTGCAGGAATGGCGCGAACACGAAGAGCCCCCAGATGCCGTAGATGATGCTGGGGATGCCGGCGAGCAATTCGATGGCCGTGCCGATGGGCCGGCGCAGGACGGGTGGACATGTCTCGGTAAGGAAGACGGCGATGCCGAGCCCTACAGGCACTGCGATGAGCATCGCGATCAGCGACGTGATGATGGTGCCATAAATCGGAGCGAGACCGCCAAAGTTCTCAGTGACGGGATTCCACGACTGGCTTGTCAGGAAGCCGAAGCCGAACTTGCTGGCCGCCTGCCAGCCGCCGAAGAACAACGACACGAAGACAGCCCCAAGCAGCAGCAGCACGAACATGGCTGCAGCGCGTGTGAGGCTGGCAAAGAACATATCATTCAGACGCAACTTGCGGAGCACTTTGGCTCGCTGTGCAAGCGCGGCGTCGAAGCCCATTGGCGCGGCGGTTTGTGTCATGTGGCCCGGAAAGTAAAAGACGCGAAGCAAAAGTGAAGGGCGGACCTATCAGTCCGCCCTTCGTGAATGTTTACATCACAGGCTTGCCGTCGGGGCCGACGATCTTCGTCCATTCCTTCTTGACGAGATCGACAACGTTGTTGGGCATCGGAACGTAGTCCAGTGCCTCTGCAGCCTTGTCGCCCTTCTCATAGGACCACGTGAAGAACTTGAGGGCAGCAGCGGACTCGTCCGCTTTCACGGCCTTCTTGTGCATCAGAATGAAGGTCGCGGCGGTGATGGGCCACGATGCGTCACCCGGCTGGTTCGTCAGTACGATGCCAAAACCCGGTACCTTCGCCCACTCGGCGTTGGCAGCCGCAGCCGAGAAGGACGCAAGGCTCGGCTCTACGGTCTTGCCGGCCTTGTTCAGCATCTTGGCATGCGAAAGCTTGTTCTGCTTGGCGTAGGCGTATTCCACGTAGCCAATCGAACCCTTGGTCTGCTGGACGTTGTTGGCAACGCCTTCGTTGCCCTTGGCGCCGATGCCGACAGGCCACTCGACGGCGGTCGAGGTGCCAACCTTGCTCTTGAAGTCAGCGTTGACCTCGGAAAGGTAGTTCGTGAACACGGCCGTGGTGCCCGAGCCGTCCGAGCGACGGACGACCGCGATCGCCTGCGAGGGCAGCTTGACGCCCGAGTTCAGCTTGGCGATGGCTGCGTCATCCCACTTGGTGATGCTGCCAAGGAAGATCTTGGCGAGCGTGTCGCCGTCGAGCACCAACTGGCCCGGCGTGATGCCATCGAGGTTGACGACCGGCACGACGCCGCCCATCACCATCGGGAACTGGACCAAGCCGTCCTTTTCCAGCTGCTCGCCCTTGAGAGGCGCGTCGGTTGCACCGAACGTAACGGTTTTGGCCTGGATCTGCTTGATGCCGCCGCCGGAGCCGATCGACTGGTAGTTCAGACCGATGTTGGTCTCTTTTTTGTAGGCATCCGCCCACTTCGTGTAGATGGGATACGGGAAGCTAGCGCCGGCGCCAGAAATGTCAGCGGCGAGCGCGACGCTTGCGCTTCCTGCAACCGCGGCCGCCAGTACAGCGCCGCGTGCGAAAGCGATCAGAGTGGTCCGCATTTTATTACCTCAACTTTTGCGCAGCCCGCGGCAGTGGCCGGTCGCCAGAACCTTTGCGCGCTGCGCTACCGTCAAACAGCACTAATGTAATCCCTGTGTGACAGCGTAAGTCTCGGCCTTGCCTCAAAATATGCGAACGGTCGGTACGGGCCCGGAGGCATACAGCAGCGGCGGCCACGGGTTTCTCCTTTTCATTGTAAGCCCTTGCCGGCCTGGACGGGACGAAAGCAGCAGTCTGTTCCCGGCACGCCGCATTGCGAATACAACAAACTAATAAAGTTCGCTGCCGCTCGGCTTCCTGAGGGGCCGAGAATCTGGAATGAAGCTCGCCCCCGGCGCTCTTGGCGCCAGGCCTTTCGCAGGAACCACGAGGACGAGATGGACCGTATAAATCAACGGATTGCAGCTGAGCTCAACGTCGGGGTGAACCAGGTTGCAGCTGCCGTCGAGTTGATGGGCGAAGGGGCGACGGTGCCGTTCATCGCGCGCTACCGCAAGGAGAAGACCGGCGGGCTCGACGATACCCAGCTGCGCAGGCTGGAAGAGCGGCTCGGCTACCTGCGCGAGCTAGAGGACCGGCGCGCGACGGTGCTGAAAAGCATCGAGGAGCAGGGCAAGCTGACCCCGGAGCTGTCGCGGGCCGTCATGAGGGCTGATACCAAGGTGGAGCTGGAGGACATTTACGCACCCTACAAGCCCAAGCGGCGCACAAAGGCGCAGATTGCGCGCGAGGCGGGGCTGGAGCCGCTGGGGGAAGCCCTGCTCGCCAATCCCGCGCTCGACCCGGAGGCGGAAGCGCAGAAGTTCATCGACGCGGGCAAAGGCGTGGCGGATGCCAAGGCTGCGCTGGATGGTGCTCGTCACGTGCTCATCGAGCGGATCAGCGAGCATGCGAGCCTCGTTGGCGCGCTGCGCGAGTGGCAGTGGAACGAAGGCAAGCTGAAATCGAAGGTGGTGAAGGACAAGAAGGAGGAAGGCGCCAAGTTCTCCGACTACTTCGACTTCCAGCAATCGATGAAGGACATGCCCTCGCACCGGGTGCTGGCCATGCTGCGCGGACGCAACGAGGGCGTGCTCGACTTCGACCTCGACGTGGACGTGCCCGAGGGGCAGCCCGTGCACCCGGCGGAATTGAAGATCCGGTCCGCCTTCAACATCGCGGATCGCGGGCGGCCCGCAGACAAATGGCTCGGCGACACCGTGCGGCTTGCGTGGAAGGCGAAGCTTGCCGTGGCGCTGCATGTGGATCTCGTGTCGCGGCTGAAGGAGCGCGCAGACGCCGAGGCGATTTCGGTGTTCGCCAAGAACCTGAAGGATCTGCTGCTGGCCGCGCCGGCAGGGCCCAGGGTGACGATGGGCCTCGATCCCGGCATCCGTACGGGCGTGAAGGTGGCCGTTGTCGATGCCACGGGCAAGCTCGTCGATACGGCAACCGTCTATCCACACGAGCCAAAGCGTGATTGGCAAGGTGCACTCGCGACGATCGCGGCACTCTGCATGCGGCACAAGGTGGAGCTGATCGCCATCGGCAACGGCACGGCGAGCCGCGAGACGGACAAGCTTGCCGGTGAACTGATGAGCAAGATGCCGGAGCTGAAGCTCACCAAGATCATGGTGTCGGAGGCGGGGGCATCCGTCTATTCGGCCTCGGAACTGGCCGCTCAGGAATTCCCCGACATCGACGTGAGCCTGCGCGGAGCCGTCTCTATCGCGCGACGATTGCAGGACCCGCTGGCGGAACTCGTGAAGATCGAGCCGAAAGCCATCGGTGTCGGACAGTATCAGCATGACGTCGACCAGATCGGCCTGGCGCGGTCGCTCGATGCGGTGGTGGAAGACTGCGTGAACTCTGTCGGGGTTGACGTGAATACGGCGTCGGCGCCGCTGCTGGCCCGTGTTTCGGGGCTCAATTCCACGCTCGCCTCCAACATCGTCGCGTATCGCAACGAGAACGGCGCCTTCAAATCGCGGACGGCCCTGAAGAAGGTGCCGCGTCTCGGACCCAAGGCGTTCGAGCAGGCGGCAGGCTTCCTGCGCATCATGAACGGCAGCAATCCGCTCGATGCCTCGGCGGTGCACCCGGAAGCCTATCCGGTGGTCGAGGCGATCTCGGCGGCCACGAACCGTCCGGTGAAGTCGCTGATCGGGGACCGGGCGTTCCTGAAGTCGATCAGGCCGCAGCAGTTTGCCAACGACGATTTCGGCATCCCCACCGTCACCGACATCCTGTCCGAGCTGGAGAAGCCCGGCCGCGACCCACGTCCCGAATTCAAGACGGCGTCGTTCATGGAGGGCGTGGAGAAGATCACGGACTTGAAGCCCGGCATGCAGCTCGAGGGCGTGGTGACGAACGTGACCGCGTTCGGTGCATTCGTCGACGTGGGCGTGCACCAGGACGGGCTCGTCCATATCTCGCAGATGGCAGACAAGTTCGTGAAGGATCCACGCGAGGTCGTGAAGGCCGGCGATGTCGTGAAGGTGCGCGTGAAGGAGGTGGACGTGGCGCGCAAGCGTATCGCGCTCACCATGAAGTCGGGCAGCATCGACAGGCCCGCCAACAACAACGGACCAAGGATCGGCAATGCTGCGCCGCAGCGAGGGCCAACCACAGCGGCACCAAAGTCCAGCGCTCCGGCTGAGAATGCGTTCGCGGCTGCGCTTCGCCGCGCGCAGGAGCGCAAGTAGGCGGCCCTGAGCTGCCGGCACGCGAAGCCCGACATGCGAAACGTGACATACGAAAGTCGTAGGCGGCGCGTTAGCCGCGACATCGAGTACAGGGTTTAAGGGCACTCCGGTCCAATTGTCGCATAGCGGAGGAATGGCTATTTCTGCGATCAGCCGGCCGCGGTTGTTGAACCCGTGCATTCCTTGACACCCCTCGGGGGCATCCCTAAGGTGCGCCCGCGTTCGAAAGGTCCGGGAGTGTTTGGACCTCCCGCCGAGGGCATCTCAATGTCTGGGCCAGCTGACGATCGAGGTTCTGGCGGTGGCCAGAAAAGCCCCGATGATAAGGCTGCGTTCGAGGCGAGACTCTCGGAGCTGGAGGGAAAACTCGGCAAGGTCAAAGCGCAGCGCAATGAGATGCGCCACGCGGAGGTCGAGCGAGGGGCTCAAGGGCGCGGCATGGCCTACGGCATGCGCATGGCCACCGAGTTGGTGGCGGCCATCATCGTGGGCGGACTGTTCGGCTGGGGCCTGGACCGGTTCTTCGGTACAACGCCGTGGCTGTTTTTGGGTTTCTTCCTGTTGGGGTTCGTCGCCGGCGTCCTCAACGTGCTGAGAGCCTACGAGAGGCTGCGCAAGGATATCGCGGCCGAGACCGGTGGCAAGATCGGCAAGAGTGTGCCGGACGACGAGGACTGAAGGGGAACTGACGTGGCTGCACCGACCGGGGGTACGCAAGGCGTCTCGATGCCTGACCCGATTCATCAGTTCGACATCAACTATCTCATTCCCATCAAGATCTTCGGCTGGGACGCGTCGTTCACGAACTCGTCGCTGTTCATGGTGATCGCCGCCGTGCTGACGGTGGGCTTCATCATGGTGTCGATGAGCGGGCGGTCGCTGGTGCCCAACCGCATGCAATCGATGTCGGAGATCTCCTACGAGTTCATCGCCAACATGATGCGCGATGCGATCGGGGACGGCTGGCAGAAGTATTTCCCGCTCGTCTTCACGCTCTTCATCTTCATATTCGTGTGCAACATGCTGGGGATGATACCCGGCTTCTTCACGGTGACGAGCCATATCGCGGTCACGGCGGCCCTGGCGCTGCTGGTGTTCGTGAGCGTTATCGTCATCGGCTTCGCGCAGAACGGCCTGGGCTTCCTCAAGCTGTTCGTGCCTTCCGGCGTACCGGCGGTGATCCTGCCGCTGATCGTCGTGATCGAGGTGATCTCCTTCCTGTCGCGTCCCTTGAGCCACTCCATTCGTCTCTTCGCCAACATGCTGGCGGGACACATCACGCTCAAGGTGTTCGGCGGCTTCGTCGTCATGCTGCTCGGGGCGGGAGGCGCGGTGTCGCTGCTCTCGCCGCTGCCCATCCTGGCAGCCGTCGCGCTGACGTCGCTCGAAGTGCTCGTGGCTTTCCTGCAGGCCTACGTGTTCACCATGCTCACCTGCATGTACCTCAGCGATGCGCTCCATCCGGGGCACTAAAGAAATCCAACCTTCCAAAGTTTAACTCGAGGAGAATACGTTCATGGACGTCGCTTCCGCAAAACTCATCGGCGCCGGTCTCGCTGCCATCGGCATGGGCTTCGCCGCCATCGGCGTGGGCAACCTGTTCGGCCAGTTCCTGCAGGGCGCGCTGCGCAACCCCTCGGCTGCCGATGGCCAGTTCGGCCGCCTCATCCTCGGCTTCGCCGTGACGGAAGCTCTGGGCATCTTCGCCCTGCTCATCGCCTTCCTGCTGCTCTTCGCCTCCTAAGCGAAACAGAGCAACACGAACAGCGAGCGGGAAGAGAACCCCGGGATTGAAGACCTATGGCAAGCACCAACAATGCCGGAACGGCCCATGACGGGGGATCGCACGGGAAGGTGTTCCCCCCGCTCAAGTTCGATACGTTTGCGCCCCAGATCATCTGGCTCGC
>JBDHTJ010000061.1:0-26453 GCA_039808585.1 Hyphomicrobiaceae bacterium
GCCTGTCGTGCCTTGCTTCGCCACAATTGAATGGCTAGAGCAATTCCGAAACGAAAAGCATGCGGGGCCAACAAATGACTGCAACGCGAGGAGCTTTGGGGCTTGCCTTGATCCTGATGCTAGCACAGACCATGGATGCGGCGGCGGCGCAGGACTGCAAGGAGATCTTCATCGGACGCTCGCGGGCGGCGGATGCTTCGAGCGTGCGCGAGGGCGACAAGGTGGCGCTCGATGGCGCTATCGCCCATTGGCGCAACCAAGTGCGCCATGCCTATGGCTGGGATTACCGCTATTGGACGTCCGCGCGAGCCAAGAACGTCAGGTGCTCCGGCAATGCAGCCGTCCGTCATTGTGCAGTGTCAGCCCGGCCCTGCCGCCGCACCTCTTGACGGTCGGCAGACAAGCAGGTCTGCCCGCTGCGGGTCATGAGACTGCGGGCTATCGCTAACCTGTCCGCCGCGCTGCCGCCGCCCGCGCCATCAGCCGCTCGGCGAGCGCAAGGTGCGCCTTGTCGATCATCTTGCCGCGAATGCCGACGACGCCGGCATCCGGGTTGTCGCGGAAGGCGGCTATGATTTCCTCGGCCTCCGCAGTCTCGGCCGCGGTCGGCGTGAAGACCTCGTTGATCACCGCCACCTGGTTGGGGTGGATCGCCATCTTGCCGGCAAAGCCGTCGCGGGAAGCTTCCACCGCTTCCGCCCGCAGCCCGTCCGCATCCCGGAAATTGACGAACACCGTATCGATCGGCAGCGCGCCTGCGGCCACCGCCGTGAACAGGCACATGTCGCGTGCAAGGCGGAACGGCGATGTCCACGTGCGGCCGTCAGCGAGGCGATTGCTGCGCGCACCAACCGCAGCCGAAAGGTCCTCCGCGCCCCAGGTCAATCCTTCCAGACGCGCGCTCGCGCCGACGTAGCTCGGCATGTTCAACAGCGAGATCGCCGTCTCCGTGGCAATGGCGATGATCCTGACGCTGCCCGCACCGATGCCGGCTGTCTGCTCCGCATGGTCGAGGGCCACGGAAAGCGTATGGACGTCCTCTCCACCGCGCGGCTTCGGCAGCATGACGCCATCGGGCCGTGCCGCAATGATGCCTTCCAGGTCGTGGGCCCAGTAGGGCGTGTCGAGCGCATTGATGCGCACGAACAGGCGGGGGCGATCTGACACCTCCCGCGTACGGGCGATGTAGTCTGCGCAGATCTTGCGTGCATCCGCCTTGCGTGACGGTGCCACCGCGTCCTCGAGATCCAGCAGAAGCACATCGGCGCCGGACGTCAGGCCCTTGCCAAGCTTCTTCTCGTCGTCGGCCGGAATGAATAGCAACGAACGCATCTCGGCTTATCCTTTCGCCCCATCCTGCACTGGCCGCTTGCGCATCAGACCTTGCCGGATGCACTCGGCCACGATCTCGTCGCGTTGGTTGAGCGCCACGTGCTTGAACTCGACGATGCCTGCATCGGGACGCGATTTGCTCTCGCGCCGCGACACGATCTCGGTGCGCACGCGAATGGTGTCGCCATGGAATACCGGCTTGGGGAACTTCACGTCCTTCATCCCTAGATTGCCGATGGTGGTCCCGATCGTGGTGTCGTTCACCGAGATCCCGATCATGACGCCAAGCGTGAACAGTGAGTTGACCAGCGGCTTGCCCCACTCCGTCTGCGCCGCAAAATGATGGTCGATGTGGAGCGGCTGCGGGTTGTGCGTGAGGCAGGAGAAGAGCGTGTTGTCCATCTCCGTGATGGTGCGGCGGATCTCGTGCTCGAACACGCGGCCCGGCTCGAAGTCTTCCAGGTAAAGGCCTGGCATTCTCATCCCCCCTTCGTACTTGATTGCTTCTTCCTTCCCACCCTCCAGTGGAAAGGGAAACTCAATAGCGGAATTGCTCCGACAGAATGCGCTCGTCGAGGTTATGGCCCGGATCGAACATCAACAGCAGGTCGATATCGGAGGCCTGCTGGATCTCCACGCTGGTCACCGAGCGCGTCTCGTGGTGATCGGCGACGGCGTTGACGGGCCGCTTGTCGGGCTCGAGCACCTCGAAGGAGATGCGCGCCTGGTTCGGCAACAGCGCTCCGCGCCAGCGCCGCGGTCGGAAGGCGCTGATGGGGGTCAGCGCCAGGAGTTGCGCATTGATGGGCAGGATCGGCCCGAATACAGACAGGTTGTAGGCCGTCGAGCCCGCAGGCGTCGCAACGAGGCAGCCGTCGCAGATCAGTTCCTCGAGCCGCACCTGACCATCGATGGCGATCTTCAGCTTTGCCGCCTGGTGCGTCTGCCGGAACAGCGATACCTCGTTGATGGCGAGGCCGTGGTGGACCCGCCCGTCCCTGTCGACGACCCGCATCGCCAAGGGATGGATGATCGAGATCTCGGCCGCCTCGAGCCGCTCCCTGAGGTTCTCGGCCGTGTACTCGTTGGTGAGGAAGCCCACCGATCCCCGGTTCATGCCGTAGATGGGGATCTTGTCGTTGAGGTAGCGGTGCAGCGTTTGCAGCATCAGGCCGTCGCCGCCGAGCGCGACAATGGCATCGGCAGTCTCGGGCTGGGCGTTGCCATAGAGCGCCGTGAGCTCGGCCAGCGCCTTGCGCGCTTCCGGTGCCTCGCTCGCGATGAACGAGATTTTCGAATACTTTCGCGCTAGGTTCGGCATCGCCTGGTCGTGCCGGCAGCCCGGCGCCTTCTCTTGCAGCAGCGCCCGGAGGCTCGCTCAAGTGACCACAAACAACAAGCCCGTTCTCGTCTACGGCACCTTTGCGAGCGCCGAGGAGGCCCATCGCATCGGATCCGCGCTTGTAGAGGCAAGGCTCGCGGCCTGCGTCAACATCCTGGCCCCCATCCGCTCGATCTACGTTTGGCAGGGCAATCGCGAGGAAGCGAGTGAAACGCCCATGCTGATCAAGACCACCACCGCTCGTAGTGAGGCGGTCGTTGCAAGGGTGAAGGCACTGCATTCCTACGACAATCCGGCCATTGTGCTGATCCCGATCGAGGGCGGCTCGCCGGAATTCCTGGCCTGGATCGCGGCGCAGACCCAACCCGACTGAGCTTCGAGTTGCAGCGGCTGTCAGGGCCACGCTCGCGTTCACGGCTTGGACATCTTTCAGCCGTAACGTGATGGCTTCTCGTTTCTGGGAAGCGCTTCGAAAGCTTGAGCGATTCCTGTTTCTCGCGCGCCGCCGCCGGGATTGCGCCGGGCTTTTGGCCTGGCCGCACCAGCGGAGGGCTCACCACGGGCGGGACATCGAAGGGACGCCATCGGGATGAAGTTGAGGGGAAGGCTCGGCATCGGTGCCGGCATTGCGGCTATGGCGCTCATCCTGCTTGCAGGCACGAGCGGCGTGCCTGCGCGTGCCGAAACGGCCCCTGCCGCCGAACCGCTCAACGTGCCGAAGCCCCACGAGGTGCGCTCGCGCATTCCACCCACGTCCACTGCCAAGAGCGATATCGTCGAGTTCGACGGTTCGCCGTTCCCCTATCGCGGGGTCAACCCCTACTCCAAGCGTCCGTTCATGGACGTGAAGGCGGAGGACGGGAGGGTCGGGCATTCCTCGCGCGGCGGCGTCCTGTGGGAGGATCGCACCTTCTCCGACAGCCGCGTGCTGATGCATATGCCGCAGGGCTTTGACGTTCGTCGTCCGGGCGTGATCATCGTCTTCCTTCACGGCAACCGCGCCAACATCAAGGACGACGTTCTCTATCGCCAGCGCGTGGCGGAGCAGGTGACGGCTTCGCGCATCAATGGCGTTCTGCTTGCGCCGCAGCTTGCCGTCAATGCCTCGGATTCGAGCGCGGGCAAATTCTGGGAGCCGTTCGGCTTCTCCAAATTCCTGGGTGAAGCGGCCCAGCATCTCGCCCGCATGCGCGGCGATCCCAAAAGCCGCACGACCTTTGCCACCATGCCCATCATCGTCGTTGCCTACTCGGGCGGCTACGTGCCGGCTGCCTGGTCACTCGCCAAGGGCGGTGTGGAGCGTCGCATCATCGGCGTGGTGCTGCTCGACGCCCTTTACGGCGAGAGCCAGAAATACGCCGAGTTCATCCAGCGTCGGCGCAATGCGTTCTTCGTCTCGTCCTACACGTCCTCGACGCAGCGCGGCAACGAGGCATTGCGACAGTCGCTCATCTCGCGCGACATCCCCGTTGAGAGCAGCCGTACCAGCCTTCCAGCCAAGCTTCCAGGCAAGGTGGCTTTCCTGCCCGCCATGAAGGGCACCAATCACAATGACTTCGTGACGCGGGCCTGGACCGAGTTCCCCATCCGCGACGTGCTCGACCGGCTCGACCAGTATGCCCGCATTACACGGCCGCCCCGTCGCCTCGAAGCGCGGAACTAGCCCAAGAGCTTGGTCGCTGGAGATGGACGCGTGCAAGCGTCCATCGAGAGCGCGGCTCTAGAAGCCGCCGAACAGCGTTGCGAAGGGATTGAAGCCTTCCTCCTGCTTAGCCTTCTTGCGGGCCACGCGCTCGGACTTCTTCCTCTCGCTGCGCTCCGCCTTCTCCTCCGGGATCGACGCCGTGGGGGGCGCCACGCCCGCCACCCGCACCGACTGGCCCTCCATCGCAGACGCGACGCGGCCGTCGAGACCATAGAGATCAGCGAAGTACTTCACGTTGCCCTGCTCGTCGGCCACAGCCGTGAAATACGTGATGTGCACCGGCACGCGCTTCGACAGCTTTATCTCACCGCCGCGCTTGGCGTACTCGCTTACCTTGGCAGCGTCGAAGCCCTTGTCGTAGGCCAGGATCACCTCGGCGAGCTTCACAGGGTTCTGCACGCGCATGCAGCCGTGGCTGAAGGCACGCACGGCGCCACCGAAGAGGTGCCGCTCCGGCGTGTCGTGCATGTAGATGTCGTGCTTGTTTGGAAAGCGGAACTTGACGATCCCCAGCACATTGCGCGGACCTGGCGGCTGCACGAAATCATAGCTTGCGACATTGGCCGTCGACCAGTCGATGCTGTCTGGATCAATCGGCACGCCGCCGCGGCTGACCCTCAGCCCATGCGCGGCCAGCACCTGAGAGGCCGCGGGATTGGACGAGAACCAGCCGCCCCCCGTGTTGCGCAACTGAGGCCCGAGTTCCTGCGACTTCATTCCCGGGGGGACGCCCCACGAGGGATGGAAGATTACGAACTGCATGTCGGCGGAGAACATCACGGTGGGTGTGTTCGCCTTACCCACGACGATGCGCTCGGACAGCACGGGCTTGCCGTTTTCGTAGACGGTCGTCATCTGCTCGGGCACGCTGTCCCAGACATGGAACTCGCCGAGGTCGGCCGGCAGCCAGCGCCAACGCTCCATGTTCACCAGGATGCGACGGATGTTATCGGCGCTGCTGGACTTGTGGCCATGGTCGCCGTTGAGCGCAGTGCGCGTTGCAGCGTTGATGACGCCAGTTGACTCGAGGTTGCGCAGGCGCTGGAACGTCTTCACCGCACTGACGAGGGTATCGTCGTAAAGCGTGTCCTTGCCGTTGCTTGCCTCGACCGAAAGACGCTTCCGCACGAGGGCGACATGGGCATGCTCCTGGCCCGGACGGATCGACGGGCCGGAGGGGACCTCCAACGTGGGAGCGGCTGCAGGGGCATCATCAGCCTTGCCGCGCGCAGCGAGCAGCGCCTTGCGCAGGTTATGGAAACCCGCGTGCTTGGGGTGCAAGTCCCGCAGGTATGAATCAAGCTGCTCGTTGACAGCGACGGCGCGGATCAGGGTCTTCGGATCGTAGATGGTGGGCTTTTGGTCGAAGAGACGGCTGATGGAGACGGGCTCGAAGCGCCCGCCTCGCGCATGCCGCGCGTAGGTGAGGACGGCCATTGCGAGCTTGGTCTCGAATTGCGCCATGACCTCAGGCGAGGCACCAGCCTCGGGCTCCTTCGGTACGTCGAACACTGAAGTTTTCAGGCCCCAGTCGTCGGCCTTGCGGATCTCTTCCAGCGCCAGCTTGCCGCGTGCGTTCAAACCCGAGGCTTCAACGAAGATGGGCTGGCTTGCGCTGGCGTAGAAGTCGCCGAGAGCCGCAGCATCTTCCTTGTCTCCCTTGGGAGGCTGGGTGGAAAGGGCCTTGCGCGCAGCGAGTATCACCGGGTCGACCGCATCGCCGGGCTTTGCCACTGGAACTTCCACCGGTGCGCCGGGGGCCGCAGGAGCAGGCGCTGCCACATCCGGTGGTGCAAGCGGATCGGGCGTCGCATTCTCGGGGCCAGCGTCAAGATCCAGAGCGGCCGGCTTGCCGGCGGCTTGCACCTGCCCGGGATGTGCAGAGAGTGCGAGCCCAGACACGGCCAACACGAGCGCCAAAGCAACAGAGTGGGGTTTGGACATAACCAGCCTCTTTCGCGTGAAGGGGAACCGCCCGCGCGTGATTCCATTGCATGTTACAACCTCAGCGCTCACTCACTTAAGTGGGCCTGCCGCGTATCATGTGGAAAGCATGTCCCCATTCCTGTGCATAAGATGACCCCGCATCTCGTTCACAGGTATCACTTTTTCCCGCTCCCCGCGCAAGATGCGTGTTCGTATTGTTAGCGCCGGATCAAGGCCCTGTCAGGAAACGCGGACCATACGCTTGCCTCGGTTGTCGCCCGCCAACAGGCCGATCAACGCCCGCGGGGTGCTCTCCAGGCCCTCGAGCACGTCCTCCTGGACTTTCAGCTTTCCCGCCGCCACCCATCCGGCGAGGTCGGTGATCGCCTTCTCCCGCTCGGCGAAGAAGTCGGAGACGATGAAGCCTTTTACTGTCAATCGCTTAACGACGATCAGACCGGGCACGCCGCGCGGGCCCGATGCAGGCGGCGCCCCATCGTACCCGGAAATCGCTCCGCAGCAGGCGATGCGTCCGCCTTGGCGCATGAGGGCAAGGCAGGCCTCGAAGATATCCCCGCCAACATTGTCGAAATAAACGTCGATCCCCTCCGGAGCTGCCTCCTTGAGCGCCTTGTAGACGGGCCCGGCCTTGTAATCGACGGCGGCGTCGAACCCGAGTTCGCTCACGAGCCAGTCGCATTTGGCCTTGCCGCCGGCGATGCCAACGACCCGACACCCTTTGATCTTGGCGATCTGCCCCACGATCGAGCCCACGGACCCGGCCGCGGCTGACACGACGACCGTCTCGCCGGCCTTGGGCTCGCCGATCTTGAGCAGCCCGAAGTAAGCGGTGAGCCCGGCGATCCCGTAGACACTGATGAGGTGCGTCAAAGGCTCGACGCGCGGAACCTTGATGCACTTGCGCGCGGCCAGCGCGACATAGTCCTGCCAGCCCGTGTCGGCAAACACCAGATCACCTGCCGCGAAGCCCGGAGCCTTGCTCTCGACCACCTCGGCGACCGCGCCGCCGGCCATCACGGTGCCCGCGCCGACGGCTTCGCGGTACGTGGCACCCTGCATCCAGGCGCGGTTTGCCGCGTCGAGAGAGATGATCTTCACGCGCAGCAGCAGTTCACCGTCCTTTGCTTGGGGAACGGGCGCGTCCTGCATCCTGAAATGCTCCGGCCCGAGCTTGCCTTGCGGTGTCTCGACCAGAACGATCTGCCGGTTGGCCTGGGACATCGCTTCCTCCTTGCGTGAGCGCCAATGCGGTCTGCTGCCGCTTGCCACGGGTATCCTTTAGCGCGACGGCGGACAGGATGCCACGCGAAGCCGACGAGAAACGAGAAGGAAGCAGAGACGGAAACGCCTTCAGCGTTTGCGCCTCACCATCATCTTCGACAGAAACGCGGTCGAGGTTTCCTGCGGCGCGAGGCCGGCTTGCGAGAAAACTTCATCGAGGTCGTCGATAGCGTAGTGCCGGTAATAGGGCTCGTGGAAACGCCTGGGGAAGGCCTCGAGCAAGCCGTCCCAGCCAGGCTTGTCACCCATCTGCAAGCTGTCGATGAAGACGAAGAGCCCATTGGGTTTCAGAACACGTGCGATCTCGCGCGCTACGTCGCGGCGCACATCGGGCGGCAACTCGTGGAAGAGGAAGACACTGGTGACAATATCGACGCTCTCGCTCTCGAGCGGCATCTGCTCGGCAGCGGCGCTGATCAGGTCGGCCGGTCGCAATGTTCCCAGATGCCGGCGCGCCTCGTCCAGATAGCTGCGCGACAGATCGAGCCCCTTGAGACGCATGGCAGGATAGGCAAGCCGCGCCTGGCGCAGGAGACGTCCGGTGCCACACGCGACATCGAGCAACGTCACCTTGCGCTGATCGCGCCCGCGCATGAACTCGGCGATGGGCCGCAAAGCGGTGCGCCGCATGGGCCCGGCAGCGCCCATGAACAGCGTCTCGACCTGCACATCGTAAAGCCTGGCCGAATCCTCGGCCAGGTAACCGCCTGTCTGGAAATGAAAGTCCTGCGCGTAGTAGCTGGGGACATCCGCTGCCGCGGCTTCGCGGGTGGCACTGGTGGCATCGCCGGCCTGGCGGCGGGCGACGGCCTCGGGCAGATCTGCAAGCATCGCGCGCACGCGCGCGAGATAGCGCACGGGCGGCTCTCCCTCGTCTCCCATGGGCGGATAGAGCCCATCCCGCACAGCGAGCGCATCGGCCAGCAGCAATTGCGCCTGATCCGCCATCAACTCACGCAGGGACGGCACGGGCTTTTCCGAACGCGCCACCTCGACCTTGCCGCGCAGTGCCTCCGTGCGGCGGTCAACGACGCGGTTGAGCGCAAGATACCAGCCAAAGCGCAGCGATTGTCCCGCAAGGTGCGCTGCCATTCCCAACGTATCGCTCATGCCTCGTCCCCCGTTGCTGCCGTTCAGCGCACCTTGCTCAAGGCCACAGGATCAGCGCTGAGCGAGAAGGGACGCGCTGCATGTGCGCGCACAGCTGGTCCCATCGCTTCCACGGCACTCATCATCCGCCCGTTGCGGCCAAGGATCTCGTCGGCAAGCTGCACGATAAGGCGGTTCGGCTGCGCTGTCGGGGAGGCGAGGCGCAGGGCACGCGCAATCACGAGTTCCGGAACGTCCGGATTGACGAGGCACAGCGACGTGAAGGCCGCAGCCGTGGACCGGCTGATACCCGCCCAGCAATGCACCACCATGGCGCCCTCGCCACCCCAGCTCTCCGCAAACTTGATGAGCCGCCTGACGTGCGTTTTGTCGGGCGCGACCTGCTCGAAGTACGGCTCGGCAATATCATGCACCTCTATGCGCAGATGCAGACGATCATCGATGCCTGGCGGCGTCGCCACAGGGATCTCCGATTGCAGAAGGGTAACGAGCCGCTTTGCCTCGGCGCGCTGGACAATTGTGGGCACCTCGCTCAAGGGGCAAACGTGGATGGCGCCGGATTTGGTCCTGCCAGCGGCGGCTGGGGCACGCGCCGTGAAGTCGTCGCGGGAGAAGGCTCTCGTCATCATCTCGTCTCTTGTCATCGTTCTGCAGGCGGCCCTGCCTCTCCATGGGGCTTAGCTGGCGGTGCGGACGAAATTACGACGGCGCCCCTGTGCTCGCGTCTGACAGCTCGGTGAACCGGGCCACAAACCGCGATTGCGCCTGCCTGGTGGGCCAGGGCGTGAGCGCCTCGAGTTGCACTTTCAGCTCCACGGGCAACGCTTCCGGATGGCCGAAATAGCGGTCGCCCTCCTCTTGCGAGAAGCCGGCGAGCAGCGTCGCCTCGTAGTAGGCCGCGATCCGGTCGGCGGCCTTTATCGCTGCTGTGACGGCGTCGGTAAGCCGCGGCGCGATGCCGAAGCGGCGGTGGATCGCCTCCAGCAGCCGCGTCTCGAAAGCCTTGTAGTTGAGGCCCACGGCAGCCTTGAAGGGACTGATGAGGTCGCCCACCACATACTCCGGCGCATCGTGAAGCAGTGCGGCGAGTTTGCCCTCGCGCGTCGCTCCCGGCTCGCAAGCGGAGAAGATTTGCTCAACCACCAGCGCATGCTGGGCGACGGAAAAGGCGTGCTCTCCTAGAGTCTGCCCATTCCACCGCGCCACGCGCGCAAGACCGTGCGCGATGTCCGCGATCTCGATGTCCTCGGGCCTCGGATCGAGCAGGTCGAGCCGGCGCCCTGACAGCATCCGTTGCCAGGCCCGCGGTGCCGGTGTTGCCTTGGTGCCGTTCACTGGCATTACCCCTTGGGCATCTTGAACCTTGCCTGCAGCGCCGCGCACGGTTCGTGCCTATGGCAGGAGACGAGGTGATCATTGACCATGCCGGACGACTGCATGAACGCATAGATCGTAGTTGGCCCGACGAAACGAAAGCCCTCGCTTTTCAGCGCTTTGGATATCGCCTTCGAGACGGCGGTCTGGGGCGGCACGCTTTTGAAGGTCTCGTGCCTGTTAATTGTGGGCCTGCCGCCAGCGAGTTCCCAAAGGTAAGGGGAAAAAGGCCGGCGCTCCGTGAATTTAAGGTAGGCGCGGGCATTATCGATGGTGGCTTCGATCTTGGCCTTGTTGCGGACGATGCCTTCGTCTTGCATCAGGCGCGCGATGTCCTTCTCACCGTATCGCGCGATGCGCTCTGCATCGAAACCGTGGAACGCCTTCCGGAACGCCTCGCGCTTCCTGAGTATGGTGATCCACGACAGTCCCGCCTGGAAGCCTTCAAGGATCAGCTTTTCGAAAAGGGCAAGGTCATCCGTCTTTGGTACGCCCCATTCCGTATCGTGATAGCGGGCATAGAGCGGGTCGCTGATGCCGGGCCATGGGCAGCGATGCGGCTCGGTCCCTTGCGCCGAGATGGTCATGTCGGCATCTCGCGCGCATGCTGCGGTACCAGATCGAACTTGGCCCACTCGGGACGCTCGAGCGTGACGGCTACATCCCCAACCAAGAGCGGCGTTTCTTTCGCCGTGGCCTCCGCCGCGCGATCGAGACGCACGAGGCCGATTCCGATGCAGCCGGCGACGGACCCCAAGGTGCCGATCTGGGCCCCTCCCGCCATGATCTGCCCCTCTCCAGGTAACTGAACTGCCCCGCGCAAGCGCACGATGCGCTTGCGAGCCGTTCCGCGATGCTGCATGCGGGAGACTACTTCTTGCCCGACGTAGCATCCTTTCTCGAAGGATACGCCATTGAGCTGGTCCATGTCCGCCTCGTGCGGAAAGGCGTCGCCATAGGCGAAATCGCGGCCGCCCTCGGGCACGCCGAGATTGACGCGATGCGCCTGCCACTCATTTTCCGTGGCGAGCGTGAGCCCTGGCAAGCCCACGAACTGCGCCTTGGGGATGATTATGCGCCATCCGAGATCGCCCACACGCGGATCCTCGAAAACGAGGCAATGCTCCAGGCGAGGCTTGGGCCCAGCCCATGCCACGAGCACCACGCTCGTCGACGTCTCATCGGCGAACTGCACCTTGGCCCGGAGCCGATAAAGTGCCAGGCGCTTGAGGAGTTCGACCGCCTTGTCGGCGGGACAATCGATGATCAGATCATCCCCCGAGTGCGCCACGAAGAAGTCGCACAGGATTTTGCCCTGCGGCGTCAGCAGCGCCGCATAGATTGCGGCCTGCGTCTCCAGCAGCCCGACGTCCTGCGTGAGAATTCCCTGCAAGAAGTGGCGCGCGTCGGGCCCACTGACGCGCAGCACGCTCCGCCCCTCCAGCACTGCGGCCTTCGTGGACTGGGACAAGCTGCCGTTGCGACTGGCTGCACCATTCATTCTGTTGTACCTGCTCTTGGGACAAGCGGGACGTCGGGGCAGATTAGCACGCTGTCCGTGTGATCAACCCCTTCACTGTCTGCGCAAGCCAGCCTCCAACACGCATAATTCGAAAACAGCCAAGCCTCCGAAGGACTTGCCATGGCTCAGAGCTTCGACCTCATCATTTCCGGTGGCACCGTGGTGAACCACGACGGCATCGGGGCGCGTGATATCGGCATCCGGAACGGCCGGATCGCGGCGATCGGATCACTGACCCGTGCCTCCTCGGGCGAACGCATCGACGCAACGGGTCTGCATGTCCTTCCCGGCGTGGTGGACAGCCAGGTGCATTTCCGCGAGCCCGGATTGACCCACAAGGAGGACCTGGAGACCGGGAGCCGAGCCGCCGTGATGGGGGGTGTAACGGCCGTGTTCGAGATGCCGAACACCGTTCCCCTCACCACGTCGGTCGATACGCTCGCCGCCAAGGTCGCGGCCGCACGCAACCGCATGTTTTGCGACTTCGCATTCTGGGTGGGTGGCACACGCGAGAACATCGCCGATATTCCAGAACTGGAGCGGCTGGAGGCGAGCGCCGGCATCAAGGTGTTCATGGGCTCCTCAACCGGCAACCTTCTCGTCGACGACGAGGCCTCCCTGTCTCGCATCATTGCCGCGATCTCGCGCCGCGCTGCCTTCCACTCCGAGGACGAGGCGCGATTGAAAGAGCGGATGGGCTTGCGAAAGGCAGGCGATCCCTCCTCGCATCCGGTGTGGCGCGACGTGGAAGCCGCACTCATCTCCACGCAACGCCTCGTGCGGCTCGCCGAGACTCATCGCAAGCGCGTGCATGTCCTGCATATCTCGACGGCAAAGGAGATGGCGTTCCTCGCTCAGCACCGCGACTGGGCCAGCGTGGAGGCGACGCCGCACCACCTCACTCTCGTGGCGCCGGACTGCTACCAGCGGCTCGGAACCTATGCGCAGATGAACCCGCCTGTGCGCGAGGAACATCACCGGGCGCGCATCTGGGAAGGCGTCGTCGACGGTACGGTCGACGTTCTGGGCTCCGATCACGCGCCGCACACGCGCGAAGAGAAGGACCACGCCTACCCAGCAAGCCATTCCGGCATGACAGGCGTGCAAACGCTCGTCCCGATCATGCTCGATCATGTCAATGCCGGCCGGCTCACGCTCGAGCGTTTCGTCGATCTTACGAGCCACGGCCCCAATCGCCTGTTCGGCATGCGCGGCAAGGGGCGCATCGCGATGGGCTATGATGCGGATCTTACGATCGTCGACATGAAGAAGCGGCATGTGATCCACAACGCCGACGTGCAGTCGAAGGCCGGCTGGACGCCTTACGACGGCGTCAGCGTGCAGGGCTGGCCGGTGGGCACCATAGTCCGTGGTGCCCGTGTGATGTGGGAAGGCAGCATCATCGGGCCGGCCGCGGGACAGCCCGTGCGCTTCTTCTGAACGGGATGCGGAGCCCCCATTTGTGCGCTAATCTGGTGGTTGAAGGAGACATCAGGAATGACTGCACACACCATCGAAGATGCGATTGAGGCACTGCGCAAGTTGCCCCCGGAGCGTCAGGCGGAACTCGCCGACTTCATCTATCACCTTGCGACGGAGCCTGAGCCTGGCGAAGCTATCGATCCTGACCACCTCGATGCTGTTCTTGAAGGCGTTGCGCAGGCGCGACGCGGCGAGTTTGCCACGCCCCAGGAGGTAGAAGCGGCGTTCGAACGATTTGGAAAATGAATGTCGTTTTCACCCCGCGCGCGTTGCGCGACGTTCTGAATATTGCCAACTACTTTGAGAAAAACGCATTACCCGGCGCGGTGAACGTGCGGCAAGCGATTCACGACACCGTCGCACTTGTTAGCGAATACCCGGGTGCCGGAAGGCGGCAGCATTCCCATGGCGTAAGGAAGATCGCAACGCGCGACTACCCTTATCTGATCTACTATCGCACCAACGCGGGGCGAATAGAAATCATCAGCATCCGCCACGCCGCACGTCGCCGACTTTTCAGGGATGTGTGACGCCCTAGCCGCCGCGTGACACGTTCGCGCGATGCGGTGGCACCTGGTTCGCCACAAGACGCTCCAACTCGGCCGGCAGACGGCTGACAACGGTCACCGGCGTGCCGACGTCGATCCGTGATGCGAGATCGACAGCATGTCCGTTGAGCATGCGGAAGCAGCCCGAAGAAGCCGCGCGCCCAATCGAGTTCGGATCATTGGTACCGTGGATGCGGTAGAGTGTCTTTCCGAGGTATATCGCCGTGGCGCCAAGAGGATTGCGGATGCCGCCCGTCATTTTCACAGGCAGGCTGGGGTCACGCTCGCGCATTTCCTCAGGGGGATGCCAATCCGGCCACTCCGCCTTGCGGCTGACAAGCTCGGTCCCTGTCCAGCTGAAACCTTCGCGGCCAACAGAGATCGGGTAGTAGAGCGCCGTTTCCGTGCTCTCGACGAAGAACAGCTGCCGCCCCTTGCTATCGATGACGATCGAGCCGGGCTTGAACGTGGACGGGAAGGCAATCCGGCGCGGCTGGATCGGCGCCACATAGGGACGCTCGCCCCCCGAGCGCACCTCGTCGCCGTAGCGATCCTCCCGATCGCGGCGCGGGCGCTCGTCGTCCTCGTCGTCGTCATCCCAGTCGGAAGGGCGGGCGCGACGATAGTCGGGCTGACGGTAGGGACGTGAATTGTCCCAGTACGGATAGGCCCGGCCATAGCCAGGTCCGTTGTCATAGGGCCGTCCCCAATACTGGGCCTGAGCCGCAGACATGAAGAGCAACAGCATGCCGAGCGCCGACAGTACGCGCGCTACGCCTGCAAAACCCGATCGTACAATGACCATGTATTCCCAACCCCTTGTGGTCGCAGCCTTAAACAGCCTGAGAGCGTGGCAACAATGTGATGCAGCAGCGCTCGCTTGCCTAGGGTGAACCCATCACTTGCGCGTGAAGCTCAGCCACACTCCGTCGGCGCTGATGGCGAGGCGCCAGAAGCGGTACTCATCAGCCGCCGCCATCGCCGCTGCATCCTCCAGTGAGACAAGCTTCGACAGATCAACGCGCTGCTCAGGCGAAAGGGTGCGAAGCGGCAATTCGGCCAGATAGGGCCAGATGTAGACGTTGCTGTTCTCGACGTCGGGCCCCAGGGGCAGAACGGCGGCTGGAAGCTCGAGGATCTTTCCCAGCGCTGTGAGGATCTCTCGCCCCTCACCGTCCGACGACAGCTTGCGCCAGAAAACAACTGGATCGTATTCGCCCTGCCCACCAAAGCCTGGCCCAAGGTCAGGCTTGAGTTCGTTCAGCTCGAAGGCCTCCCTGAGATCCTCTATGCTTCCCGAAGTCACCGCCGCGAGAATAGCCTCGCGCATTTCGGCGACCGGCAGAGGCAGCGTCTGCCCTGCAATCGTCGTGCGCGGGGCGACCAACACCTCAGTTTGCGCCTTTGGTGCAGCTTGATTTTTTTCTTGCGCAAGGGCCCGATGGCGGCCGCCAAGCGCAGCGTCGTGGACAACGATCAGGCTGGCCACTAGGAATGGCCACGTCAGATGCCACGGCATCTTGCGTCGCGAGGCGTTAATCCAAGTGCGCGTCGTCTTCATCCGGAGGCTTTCGACTTGCCGGCCCACGTGCCAGCCCACATCTGCCAGCGCGGCCTCGAGCTTTCGGCCCGCGGTGGTATAACCGTTGCAGCTGGCGCCTCGGCATCCGGTCCTGCTCGCCATTTCCGGCTGATGTAGGGCGCCCGGCACCGTGTTCTCCTACATTCCCAATCCGCTCATCATCCCGGTCGGCCTGGTCATGGGGCTGCTTCTCGCGATGCCGTTCGGTCCGGTCAACCTGCTCGCGATGCAGCGCGCTGTCGAGCGCGGCTTTTTCGGAGGCATGGCGGCAGGGATCGGGGTGATGCTCGGCGATGGCCTGATCGCCCTGTGCGCGGCCCTGGGCGTGAACGCCATATCGGGCGCCATTCGCGAATATCGCACCGCCATCCAGATCGTCGGCGGAGCGGCTCTGATATTGGCCGGAGCCAAGCTCTATTTCACGAAGGCCATCATCGCCACGGACCGACAAGACCGACCTGTGACCCTGTGGGATTACATCGGCGAGGTGCCGCAGATGTTCTTCCTCACCATCACCAATCCTGCAGCGGTGCTCGGCCTGATCGCCATTTTCGGCGGTGTGAGCTCCTTCGTGGAGGTCGATACCTACATCGACGCCTTCACGATGGTGGCGGCGATCATGGGCGGAAGCTTTATCTACTGGTTCGTGGTTTCGCAGTTCATCGCTGCAATCAGGCACCGCTTCGACGTCGTGCGCCTGGAGCAGATCAACCGTATAGCAGGCCTGATCCTGATTGGATTCGGGTGCGTCCTTATCGGCGAGATGGTCATCAAGCGGCTGCGCTTCTGGTGACGCAACCAGCCGCCTACTGGCGCGTGCGGTAAAGCGTGAACTCGCCAGCGCGAATGCGCTCGATCAGGCCATTTACAAGCGTCACGACGGCTTCCTCGCCGAACTTCGTCACGAGATCCGTGAGAGCGGTGTAGATCGCAGCGTAGGCCATGAGTTCCGGCGCGATGCCGCTGTCGGTGCCTTCTTCCCAGGCCTCGAGGATGAAGTGCAGCGCTTCCACGCTATCCTCGCCGGGCTTGCTGACCGGCTCCAGACTCTGCATCGGCGTCGTCCCCTCGAAAAACGGCAAACAGCCGCTGGCACGTGTTCAATTTCAAACCGTTGCTAGCACACGTGCGAGGATTGCGAAGGCGGCGCTGACTTTAAGATTAATTAATTCGGTCAAGGGATTGCAGGATCGATGCCTGTCCAACAAGAGCGCCGTCGGAAGCTCACGGCACGGATTTGATCATCGCATCGGCAAGCTCCGCACCCTCGGCCAGAAAGCGGGTGATGGCCGTTTGCGCCGGCTGGGTGCAGGAGGAATACGTGCGGGAATAACTGCGATAGCCGTTGTTGAAGCTGCGCGTGAGCCGGGCACGACGCAGCGCGGACGAGCCTTCCGCATCCATGAGTTCCCGCATGCGGTCACGCCACAGCATGCCATCGTTGGCACCGCACAGCTCCCGCAGGTAGTGCACGGCGCCCAGGATCTCTGAAAGCCGCATGAGGCGATCGTCGTATGGCTTGCCGTCTTGCGGAGCCTGGGCCCTGACTCCTGCGGCGGGAGCGCACGAGAGCAGCGCTGCCAGGAGCAGCGCAATCAGGCCCGGAAATGTGGCTGAGGCACGAGTCATCGCGCGCATTCTAGGGACATCCACCTTCCGGGCAAGCCGCAGGAGTGTCAGCTTACAGCCTCTGCGCCGATCGCTGCGCGGGCCTGTCGCACGAACCCTTCAGCCCCGGCCGTGAGTTGCAGATCCGCCAGCGCCTCGAGTGGAAAGAAACGGGCTTCGGCCGCGTCTCCGCCCGCCACGGCCTCGCCCGATTGCCACACGCCGGCGTGGACGGCGATCAGGTAATGTGCCCGCAGCTGCCCGTCGGGACCGGAAATGATCACCTCGTGCAGATCCAAGAAGGCGCGGATCTGTGCCTCGACGCCGGTTTCCTCGCGCACCTCCCGGGCGGCAGCCTCGCGCGCCCGCTCGCCCGGCTCGATGTGTCCGCCAGGGAGGCTCCACAATCCCTCCAGCGCGCCCTTGCCGCGCCGGATGAGCAGCACTTTGCCACCGCGGAACACGGCCGCGCTCGCAGCCGCCTTTGGCACCACCACAGTGGCTGCTGGTGAAGTCTCAAGCATCCGCAAGCCGCCTTCGATCTCCGGGAGAGCACACGCCTATCGAATTAACGTTACTGCGAAATGAGCGGGCGGAGGTGTCCTGCAAGCCTCCACCCGGCACGAAAAACACGGCAAAGTTCCCCTTGCGGCAACAAACGCTTGCCGCTTTTCCTGATGTGTATAGGACAGGTATTCGAAGCACGGCAGGATTGATGTTGCACACCCCAGCGCTCTCGCAATAGGGCCGTGGGGAAGTTGATTGTGGGTTGAGGCCGGGGCCGACCCCACGGGGAGTTCGGGATGGCATACAGGGGACACGATCTGGATCTAAGGCTGGGCCGCCCTGCCGCCATACGCAGCACGGCAGCCTTGAGCGATGGCACCGCGACCGAGGCTGGCCATCGCCTCGCCACGCGGGACGGCACCATCGCGGTCGACGAGACCCTGATGGCCACCTGCAATCATGCCTTCGAAGCGGCGATCTTCCACGGCTCGCGCGAGGTCCGCCTCGAACACCTCGTTTATGCACTGGCGCGCGTCGGCGCTGCTGCGCAGATCCTCGATGACCTCGGCATCCGGCCCGAGCGCCTGCGGCGGGAAGCAGCGCTTGCCATCGCGGCGGAGACGCCTGCTGCGGCAGCCGATGCGAAAGTCGATCCTCTTGCCAGTGAAGAATTCGAGACGGTGCTGCGTCACGCGTCGGAGCGCGCGCACGAACGCGGCATACTTGCGGGAGTGCCGGACCTGCTCCGCACTATACTCTCGGCCGGCCGCGACAATCCCACGGTAAGCCTCCTTTCCCGCTCCTCGTCCGATCCTCAGCGGCTCGAGCGCTGGCGCGAGGAAAGCTTGCGGCGCGAGCGCGAGCCGGCCGTCGACATGGTGCATGCGGCGCAGGTCCCGGACCAATCGGCCGCAATCCTTGCACGCATCGAGCAACTCGAAGCTGCCTTGCAGCTTTCGACCGAAGAGGTCATGAACTATCGCCGCAGCACGCACGAAGCGCTGCGTCAGATGCAGGACGGCCTGCATGCCCTGATGAGCGTCAAACCGCTGCCGCCGCTTCCTGATCGCACGGACGAGTTGAAATCACTGGTCGATGGCCGGCTGCACGACTTGTCGGAACTGGTGCTGTCGCTGGACGAGCGGCTGCACGGCCTCTCCAAGATCCAGCCCGTGGTACAGCCGCTCGCGGACGACATGGTCTTGCGCCTTGAGCGCCTGGAACAGCGCATCGCCGAAAACGGCAGGGATATCGAGCGCACGCTGACGCCGGCCCTGAGCGAACGCCTGTCGCAACTCGTCGGCGAACGGCTGGCTTCGCACTTGGGGAGTACTGAAGCCAAGGTCAGCGAACTCATGGCGCTCGTGCCGTCATCGCCACCGGCGACGACGCCTGATGTGACAGCGTCATTGCTGCAGCTCGACAGTACGGTGCGCGAGCAGATTGCATCCTCCGCCACGGCACCCGTGCAGGAGAAGCTGGGCCAGCTCGAAGTTGCGCTCAAGAGCCACCTCATGGGCGCCGAGGAGCTTGCCAAGACCCACGAGCGCGACCTTTCCGAGATCTACGAGGCACTGGTGAAGCTGGGCGCCAATCAGCAGACGCTGGCCAACAACCTGAACACCTGGCGGCTCGATACGAGTGGCGATGTCTCGATCGTGAGCAATCGCCTCGAGGCGCTCGAGACGACGGTGCTCGAAAGCCTGGGCCGCATCAGTGCCGAATTGCAGATGCTGCGCGGCGCGCCCCATCCCGACGAACAGGAACCGCAGCGGGAAGGCTGGAGCTTCAAACGCTGGCTGTTCGGTACGACCCGGGTCCTTACCCCGTCCCTGCATCGGGAGGGGCCGAGCCCCGTCCGGCACGCCCTCACACGCCTGCGCCTGGTCAAGAAGTAGGCCATCGCGTTTACCAATTGCCACGGCGTTTCCCGCGTTTAAGACCGCGGTAAGCGCTGCGTGGCATCGTGCTCCATAGGCTTGCTATGTCCCTGGAGCACGATGTCTCGCGTTGCACCCGAAAGTCCGGCCGGCACTCCCCGCATCGTGGTGCTCGCAACCGGCAGTGACCTTTCACGCATTTTCGTCAACGGACTGCGCAAGCGGTTCCCAGACCTCGCGGTTCTGCGGGAAGCGCCGGAAGGCAAATGGGCGATCACGCGCCGCCGCGCGCGCCTGTTGGGATGGCCGCAGGCGCTGGGCCAGGCTGCATTCGGCGTCGCCTCGCGCCTCATTGCCAAGCGCAGTGCCGGACGCATCGGCGAAATCCTCGCCCTGCACAAGCTAGACCCCCAGGCCGAAGACCCGAGCCTCTGGCGCTACGTTGCGTCGGTGAATTCGCAGGCTTGCCGCGAAGCGCTGGCCGAGCTCAAGCCCGATGTCGTGCTCGTCTACGGCACGCGCATCATCAAGCCCGACACGTTGCGGTCGGTAGCGGCCCCCTTCATCAATTATCACGCCGGGTTCAACCCGCTCTATCGCGGGCAGCATGGCGCCTACTGGGCGCGCACGCTGGGCGACGAAACCCATGCCGGTCTCACCGTGCATCTGGTCGATGAAGGTGTCGATACCGGCGATGTGCTGTATCAAGCCGTCTCGCAATTCACCGCGCGCGACAACATCACTACCTACCAGCATCGCCAGATGGTCGACGCTATTCCCCTGGTCATCCGGGCGGCGGAAGATGCGCTTGCCGGACGCCTTGCGCCTCACCGCCATGCGCTGCCATCCCGGCAATGGTTCCTTCCGACGATCTGGGGCTATTGCCTGACGGGCTTGCAAAAAGGCGTGTGGTGACGCGCGGCATGGCCATCCGGATCCAGCTGCAATCGAGCGGAGTTGATTGCGCGTGACCAGGGTCCGGGCCGGCGGTGCTTGCGCTTGCCGCTTTCTGACCACATTTGCCCGCTTCCTGAGGAGCAGAGGGGACAGGCGAATTATGCTTCAGGCGAAGCGAAAGACGTCGACGCGGGTCTTGCTTGTGCTGCTAGGGCTGGCGATCGGAATTCCGCTGGCGGGTCTTGCCGCCGGTGCCGCCACGCGTAGCGCCCAGGACGCGCCGTTCAGCCCGTCCGTTCCCTCTCGCGTGCTTGCTTTCGGCGATGCCAAGATCACGCTCTTCTACGATCCCGCCAATTTCACCATCCCCGAGCGCGAGATCGAGGAGTGGGTACTGCGTTCCGCGCGGGCAACGGCGTCCTTCTTCGGCCGCTTCCCGGCCTCCGAGGTCGCGATCGCCCTGCAGCCCGGCAAGGGCCGTGAGGTCATGGAGGGTGAGGCGACCTGGGATCGCAGCGCACGCATTCGCATCGTTCTTGGACGCGACACCACCTCGGAGCGTCTCAGGCGCGATAGCACCATGGTGCATGAGATGGCGCACCTCGGCTTCCCCGACATGGACGATGCACATCTGTGGCTGCACGAGGGGCTCGCGACGTACGTCGAGTACGTTGCACGCGCGCAGGCGCGGGAAATCAAGCCGGCTGAGATGTGGGGCCGCCTCACCTACATCATGCAGCAGGGCCTTCCCTCTGAGCATGAGAGCCGCGGGTTGGAGCGTACCCGCAACGAGGATCGCCGCTACTATGGCGGAGCCTTGTTCTGGCTCACGGCAGATGTCGAAATCAGGAAACGCACGGGCAACCGGCGTGGCGTGCAGGATGCCATCCGCGCGATCTTCAAATCTGGTGGAACGCTTGGGGTGGAGACGCTTCCCGAGGATGCCTTCAAGCTGGGCGACGAAGCCGTCGGCGTCTCCGTGTTGAGCGACCTGTTTCCAACCTGGCGCGCAACGGCCGTCTCACCCGATCTCGACAGCCTGTGGAAGGCGCTGGGCATCGAGGCGGACGGCCTCAAGACGCGTCTCGTCAACGATGCCCCCTTGGCAGATGTGCGGCGCGCCATCACGGCGCAGCCTGAAAAGCCCATCCTGCTGAAGCCGCCGGCACTGCTCTACGAGGCTAACCGCCAGTGATCGCCGCGGCTTTGGGGTTGCCCACGACCTGTATAAGCTGACCCTCGAATCTCGATGCCTATTCGAGGATGGAAGGCCAATGTCCCAGCGCAGCAAGACCGTGCGAAGTGCAGAGGCTGCCGTGGAGCGCCTCGAGGCGCTTTACGAGACCGCCTCGCGTGCATTGGTGGGAGCGCTCGACCGCTATCTGGAGACGCGGGTGGCACCATCGGCAGCCGAGCGGCGCCAGTTCCGCTATCCGCTGCTTCGCGTCGCCTACCAGGCAGGCGACCGCCCGCAACCTTCGCACGCGCGCGCCTTCGGCCGGCTGCAGCGCGAGGGCGTGTATGCGACGACGATCACGCATCCGGCAGACTTCCGTCCCTACCTGCTGGAGCAGCTTACGGGCCTGCAAGCCGATTACGGCGTGACATTCGAAGTCGGCGAGAGCGACCAGGAGATCCCCTACCCTTACGTGCTGGAACGGGCCGAAGAACTCCAGAAGGCGAACGTCACGGCGGCTGATCTCGCGCGCCACTTTCCCGTGCCGCGCCTTTCCCTCGTCGGCGACGAGATTGCCGATGGCACGTGGGAGCATGCGCCCGGCGCACCACGCCCGCTCGCCCTCTTCGATGCCGTTCGCGTCGACTACTCGCTGCGCCGCCTCGTCCACTACACCGGCAGTGACTGGCGCCACGTGCAGAGCTGGATCCTGCTGACCAACTACCACCGCTATATCGACCAGTTCCTGCGCTGGGGCCGCGCTCAGCTTGCGGCCGACACGCCCTATACGCACATGGTTCTGCCGGGCAACCTCGTGCTCAAACGCGGCCAGAGCGAAGCGGAGGCGCAGGCCATCATTGCCGCCTGTACATGGCACCGCTTCCAAATGCCGGCCTATCACCTGAGCGCGCCCAATGGCGAAGGCGTGACGCTGATCAACATCGGCGTGGGCCCGTCCAACGCAAAGAACATCACCGACCATCTTGCTGTGATACGGCCCAACTGCTGGCTGATGGTGGGCCATTGCGGGGGCCTTCGCGACACCCAGCGCATCGGCGACTACGTGCTGGCCCACGGCTATCTGCGACAGGACCGCATCCTGGATGCGCTCGTGCCGCCGGACGTGCCCATACCCGCCCTCGCGGAGATCCAGGTGGCGCTGCAGGATGCAGCTGCCGCAATCACGGGGTCTTCGGGCGACGCTTTGAAGGCCATCCTGCGTACCGGCACCGTCGTCACGAACGACGACCGCAACTGGGAGCTGCGCTTCACCCAGGAACGCCGCCGCATCAATCTTTCCCGTGCCATCGCCGTTGACATGGAAAGTGGCACCATCGCGGCGCAAGGCTTTCGGCTGCGCGTACCCTACGGCACGTTGCTATGCGTGTCCGACAAGCCATTGCACGGCGAGATCAAGCTGCCGGGCTCCGCCAATGCGTTCTACGAGCGGGCCGTGGCGCAGCATCTCGAAATCGGCCTTGCTGCGCTCGACCTCTTGCGTGCCCGTCGCGATACGCTGCATTCGCGCAAGCTGCGCAGCTTCGACGAGCCTCCGTTCCGGTGACACTGGCTCAACACGCGCCGTGTTCATCTCCGGCCCGCGACTGAACGCCGGCCACCGCGTGACAGGTCTTTCAGGTCCTGCAGCAGCACTTCCGCCAGCGGCACAGCCACCTGGGCCGCATGCAGGCTGCGCGCCCAAGGCTTCGACGGACTGCCCGTGCCCACCAGAACCACGTACGAGTAGGCAGCGCCGTTCGAGAACTGCAGACCTCCCGCGATCCACGTGTCGACCGTTGCGTTGACATCGGTGGAGACGGACGTGCCGGTCTTTGCGAAATGCAGCCGCAAATCGCTGCGCCTTTCCGCGCACCAGGCCGACAGCCCCTTGAGCGTTCCCGCCGGAGCCCCCCCTGCCGAATGGCAGAGCGGAGCCTGAAGCAGCGTCCGCAGAAGCGGCCTGGCGGCGTCGGCAATGATGCGGTTGGGATGCAGCGGCCGCATGGCCTCTTGTGACTGTCGCGCGGCCTGCGTTTCCAGCGTCTGCGTGGGGAAGTCGTAGCGCCGGATCAGGGTTGGCATCGGCACCGCCTTGTGGCCTTCCCCCATCAACGCCGCTAGAACCACGCCTGCCATCTGGTGCACCCGCCGGGGCGATCCCGCTATCAGGCCCCGCACCGCCGCGGTCGATGCGGGCGTCGCCTCCTCCCGCGAAGCCGCGGGCGGCATGTTGAAGCCGAAGCGCTCCACGAGCCGGCCGATGCGCGCTTGTCCGAGTTGCGCAAGCCGCCATTCGATGGGTGCGTTGAGGGAGCAGGCGAAAGCGACGACGGCCTTGCGGCCGCGCGTGCCCTCGCCGCTTCCCTTCTCGCAACCCTCGAGGCTGCCGTGCGCAGGAGCCGTACGGTCCAGGTACAATGTGCCGGCACCGTCCCTGCCCGCATTGGCGATGGCAATCGCCGCGAGGATCTTGCCCGTCGAAGCGATCATGCGGCTCTCGCGCAAGGGCAGATAACTCCCCGTCTGCGCCTCGCGCGCGAAGGGAGAGCCGAAGTAGGAGGCGGTCTCTCCCGCCTCGAAATAGCGCACGATCTCGCCTTGCGCGTTGGCGGCCACCACGATCACATCAGGCATCCTGTTGTCACCGCCCGCTGCGGCGCGTGCCGGGTCGAGCGTGAAGCCAGGCTCGATGCGGGAAGCGTTCTTCGCCTCTACTTCCGCCAGCACTGCCTTGAGGCGCTCGTGGAAGGCGAGATTTTCGACGGCATCGATGGTGGTCGACACGCCCCGCACGTGTTCGCGCCAGCCGAGGCCATAGGCCTGCTTCATCTCTTCGCGCAGGCCATAGCGGGCAGCCGGCAGAAGCGCGTTGGCTCGGATCATGGGATTGGCGGCTGCGCGTTTGGCGAGGGCCGGCGCGTATCGTTCCAGCGCCTCCTGCAGACGCGGCTTGACGCGCGGATCGGGCGGACCGGCGCCGAGGCTCACGAGATCGAACAGAACATCCTTCTGCGTCTGTGGATCCTTGATCAGCCGCTCGGCGCAGATACGCGCCCGCACCTCGGCGATATAGCGCCAGCGGTCGAGCCGCACCTCGTTCAGCTTGTCGTTACCCGTGAGCAGGATGATCGGCTTGTTCACCGCCGATGCCAGCACGAATTGCTGGGCGATGGAAAGGTCCTTCGCCTCCTTGCCGAATACCACGCGCGCCGTCATCTCCACCCCATGCAGCGGCGCGCCTCCGGTACGCTGCGCGAGCCAGATGTGGTTGGCGGCCCACTGCTTCAAGAGCGTGATGTCGCCATCGCGGGTCAACGCGCGATAGATGACGGGCGCCAGCCACCACTCGCGAAACTTGCGCGCGAGCTTGGTGCCCCCGCTCTCAGCCATGCTGGGCGGCGTGTTGTAGATGACGCGTGCGAACTGCATGGGCAGCGTCGAGCCACCGATGCCGAGGGTTGGCCGACGCAGCGCAATCGTGCGCGTCAGCGTCGTATAAGGGATCTTGAGCACCCCCATCAGATCGATGCCGTAGGGGTTCAGCGCCGTGCCGAGGTACCGATCCTCGTGATAGAGCAGGCACTGCCAGTAGTGCTCTGGCATCTCCCGTACCGGGATCGACTTGTGGTCGGGGTTGGCGACGTAGTCGCCGAGCGCGATCTGGCTCTCCGTGTAGTTCACGTCACGCTGGCTATCGAGGCGTGGATCGAAGGTGCCGACGAAGCCGCCGCCGCGGTCGTAGATGGCGGTGGCAAGCCAGCGTTCCGCATCGTAGCGCAGCTTGTCGGCCAGGAAGTAATGTCCCACGACCCCGCGCAAGGGCGCGATGGCGTACACGAGCACCAGCGCAAAGGCGGCATAGGCGAGCGCAAATCCGGCGGCGTAGCGCAAGGGCCCGAGCCGTGGCGCGGCCGTCACCGCAAACACCAGCATGCGGCCCAGAAGAAAGGGCAGCCAGAACAGAAGCTCGCTGGCACGCAGAAGAAGTCTCAACGCCGGCATGGCAAGCCCACCGCGAAGCGCCCGCCGCTTCGCACCAGGCTTCCTAGGCCCCCGTCATGGCGCGGCCGGGGAGGAACCGTGGCGGAGCCTGGGCAGAGGCAAGCGTGCGGTGGCGTTGCGCCTCAGCGCTTGGCGTGGATGGAGCCCACCAGCACGCATCCTTCCTGCACCGCGAGCGCCGTTTCCGCGTCAGCGCGTAGGCGCAAGGCATGGTTACCGGCCAAGTGATGTTCCGCCACCCCGATGGTGATCCTGGCAGCCCCCAGAGGCGCGTACACGACATGCCGCCCCGCCTTGCAGGCAAGCCTTCCCTGTGCCTCGCAAACCCGCAGCTCGATATCGAAGCGCGCCTTGTCTGCGATCAGGTTCACCACCTCCACGGGCCCTGCCTCGAGCCGCGTGCGGATGGCAAGCCCGCCGTCGTAGCGCACGGGCCGCATGGCCTGGCGCAGTTCTATCTCGTGGTCTGGCGCGCAAAGGACGAGGCCTGCGCCCTGCACGACCACCTGCAGCCGCTCGTAGCCGTTGTAGTCGGAGAACGGGCCTTCCTCTTCGATCCGCGTGCGCCCGAAGTGCCAGGCGACGCCGCCGGCCTGCCAAGAATTAGCGCCCTCGCCATCGATGACGACAAGGGCACCGCGCCCGTTCTTCCAGGGGATACGCCGGAAGCCTTCGGGGGCCAGAGGCTCAGTGATCTGCATGGTGGCGAGGCGCCTGTGTGGCTGGTGCTGTAGAGGCGAGCCTTGCACGGCGCTGCGGCCTGCGGCAACAGCAGCCGCATCACGGGGACGGCACCAAGGGCAGCGCTTCGGCGGCTGAGCTTAGGACAAGGCCCCCGAGTTTTCCGTTTCGCGCCGCTGGCGGCTGTGGTAAGCGCCGGACCCGAAACACGGATGGGTGGCCGAGTGGTTTAAGGCACCGGTCTTGAAAACCGGCGTGGGTTCACGCTCACCGGGGGTTCGAATCCCTCCCCATCCGCCAATCGCGCCATTGTCCAGCCGGGCCACAAACTACGGAGCGCAGCCAAGGCGGCCCGCGCTCTACGCGGCAGTCATATCCGAGGCGGGCTTGAGCGGTGTCACCTGGGCGCTGGCGACGTCGGCTTCCTGCAGCCCGCGCGGGGCCAGGGCTTCACGCCGGATGCGGTTCACGAACTC
>JBDHTJ010000062.1:0-26289 GCA_039808585.1 Hyphomicrobiaceae bacterium
CTCCGTCGTGCGCGGCCTCGAATACTACACCGGCCCCGTGTTCGAGGCGGAGATCACCACGCCCGTCGTAAACGAGGATGGCCACACGGTCCGCTTCGGCTCCGTCGGCGGCGGCGGCCGTTACGATGGCCTCGTCGAGCGCTTCACCGGACAGAAGGTGCCGGCCACCGGTTTCTCCATCGGTGTCTCCCGGCTCCAGGCTGCACTTGCTGCGCTCGGCCGCGCTGGCGCCCGCGATGGATCAGGCCCCGTCGTCGTCCTCGTCATGGATAAGGATCGCCTCGCCGACTACCAGAAGATGACGCAGACATTGCGCCAGGCCGGCATCCGCGCCGAGATGTACCTCGGCACCGCTGGCATGAAGGCGCAGATGAAGTACGCCGACAAGCGCGCCGCACCCTGCGTCGTCATCCAGGGTGGCGACGAACTGGCCAAGGGCGAGGTGCAGATCAAGGATCTCGTCGAGGGTGCCAAGGCGTCTGCGAGCATCAAGGACAGCAAGGAGTGGCGCGAGGGCCGCCCCGCCCAGGTGTCGGTGCCTGCAGCCGATCTCGTCTCGGCCGTCCGCGACATCCTCGCGCGTCACAAGGCCTGAGCCATGCCGGCCATTGTTTCCCCGCCCGCAATCCCCATCCTCCCGTCATGCCCGCGCAGGCGGGCATCCACGCCATCCTGCCGTAGTCCTCTCGCGCGCCCGCGCTTGATCGCCCTGTTGCGAACGCCGCACGGATCGTGGATCCCCGCCTTCGCGGGGATGACGTTGCCTGTGGGGCAGCGCGACAGCCCCAATCCTTGCCCGCCGCGGCATTCCCCGCGCGCAATCCCCAAATCTCCCGTCATGCCCGCTAACGGCGGAGGCATTCCATGCCGCCTGAGATGACCCTGAATTTCGAGGCGCTGTCGGCTCAGACGCAACGCCTGATGGGCGTCTTCACGCGCGCCGGCTATGAGCTGGTGGCCCCGGCCGTGATCCAGCCCGCCGGCCTTTTCCTCGACGTCGTGGGTGAGGAACTGCGCGCCCGCACGTATGTCTTCACAGACCCAGAAGGCGCGGAATTGTGCCTCCGGCCGGACCTCACCGTGCCCACATGTCGCCTGCACCTCGCCCGCCATGGCGCAGGCGACGTGCCCGCCCGCTATTGCTACAACGGCCCCGCCTTTCGCTATCAGCCCGGCGGCGGCGACGCCACGCATCCTCGCGAGTTTCGCCAGGCCGGCATCGAGTGTTTCGCCGCGGCAGACCGCGAGCAGGCGGATGCCGAAGTGACGGGCCTCATCGCCGAGGCTCTGCGTGAAGCGGACCTGCGCAACCCCCAGCTTCGCATCGGCGACCTCGGCCTCTTCACCGCGCTCGTCTCCGCGCTGCCCATTCCGGCACGTTGGCGCCGCCGCTTGCATCACAAGTTCTGGCGGCCCGAGGCCTTCCGTGCCGAGCTGGCGCGATTGACGTCAGCCAAAGCGCTCGCGGTGCATGACCTGCCGCCGTCTCTCGTCTCTGCGGTTGATCCCGCAGCCCCGGCCGATGCCGCTGCGCACGTCGAAGCCTACCTCGCCGAAACCGGCTCGGAACTGATCGGCACGCGAACCGTGCAGGAGATCGCCGAGCGCATCGTCATTGCAGTGGCCGATGCGCGCGAAACTCCGCTTGCCGCCGGCACGGCCCGTCTCCTGGAAGACTACGTCTCCGTCCGCGCCCCCGCGCGCGAAGCGTCTTCCCGTATCCGCGCTCTCACGGCGCCGGCACTGGGCAAGTCTGCACCTTTGGAGATGGCCCTCAGCGCCTTCGACCGGCGCCTCGACCTATTGGAAGCAGCCGGCGTCGATCTCGCAGGTGCCAGCTTCTCTGCCGAGTTCGGCCGTAACCTCGAATACTACACCGGCTTCGTGTTCGAGTTCGTGGCCCCGCAGCTGGGCGCCAAGAGCCCCGTGGCGGGCGGTGGCCGCTATGACAGCCTGCTTGCCGACGTCGGCGCACCGGCCATCATCCCCGCCGTTGGCTCCTGCATCCACACCGAGCGCCTCCTCAAAGCCTTGGGAGCCGCCCAATGAGCGACAAGCTGATCCTCGCGCTTCCCTCCAAGGGCCGGTTGATGGAGCAGACGGCGCAGGCCTTCGCCAAGGCCGGCCTTTCCGTCGCCAAGACGGGCGCCGCGCGCGGCTACCAGGGCGAAATCGCAGGCTGGCCGGACGTCGAGGTGAGCTTCGTCTCATCCTCCGAGATCGCCCAGTTCGTGCGCGTAGGTAAATGCCACCTCGGCGTCACCGGCGAGGATCTCCTGCGCGAGACCATCGCCGACTGCGATGAGCGCGTCCGCTTCATCGCGCCGTTGGGCTTCGGCTTTGCAGATGTGGTGGTGGCCGTGCCCGACTGCTGGATCGACGTGCGCCGCATGGCCGATCTCGAGGAGGCGGCCGTTGCCTATCGCCGTACCCACGGCCAGCGCATGCGCGTCGCCACGAAGTACATGAACCTCACGCGCCGTTATTTCACCGAAAAGGGCGTCACCGCTTATCGCATCGTGGAGAGCCTGGGCGCTACGGAAGGCGCGCCTGCGGCCGGCCTCGCCGAACTGATCGTGGACATCACCACCACCGGCGCCACGCTGAAAGCCAATGGCCTGCGCGTGCTCGATGACGGCGTCATGCTGAAATCGCAAGCCAATCTGGTGGCCTCGAAGTCCGCCGCCTGGACGCCCGAGCGCGAAAGTCTCGTGGCCCGTCTGGCTGCACAATTCGCCTGACGCACCAGCGCCTCACCGCGTCGCGGGGTAGCGCCAGAAGTCACCCTTTGGGGTCGCCACCCGCTGCAGGATCGGAATGCGCGCCTCCGGCGGCCGCTCGCCCGTCTGCAGCAGTAGGCCGATATCGTTCAGAAGCGCCGAGTTCTCCGCATAGGTGGAATGGTTGAGCGCCAGGTACTCGGTGCTCGTCTGGCTCACGTCGATGGTGTCGACGCCCTCCACCACGATCGGCCCGTCCGCGCTCACGTCGCCCGCGCGCGGAATGCCGCCCGCCACGCGCCGCGCCACCGACATCGCCCGGTCGTTGGAGGAGCAATAAAGCGTCACGCCCTTGCCGAACGGCCGGATGCTGGACGCGAGATTGGCGAACACGTCGCGATCGACATCGGGTGCGGCGAGGATGATCTGGTTGAGCCGCACATCAGGCGGCAGCTGCGGTCCCAGCGTCTGCAACACGCGCAACAGCGGCAGGTTGCCCATGCTGTGCGCGATCACGCTCACGCTACGCGCTCCGGTATCACGCAAGACCATGTCGAGGAAGTTGCGCAGATAGGGTTCCGACTGCTCGCTGCTCTCCCGGTCGTAGACATAGCCCGTCACGTCCCCGGCCGACGGCCAGCTGTAGAGGAAGGTAGCGCCGTCGAACTTCAGGTCGTAGGCCATCTGCGCACTGCGATACAGCGCGTAGTCGAACTCGGTATTGTAGCCATGCACGAAGACGATCGCCTGGTCCTTGAAGGCGCGGCTACCGAAGATGCGTTCGCGCGCCAGGTTCAGGAAATCGTCTTGCGAAAGCGCCGACAGCTCCTTGATCGTGAAGTGCTGCTTGGGATCCTCTGACTGCTCGTAGATCGTCACTTGCAGATAGGGCACGCGGATTGCGAACGGCCGTTCGATGTTCGGCACTTGATGTGACCTCGGCACCGTCACGAGGGCGCGGCCAAGATCGAGGCGGCGCCCACGGTCCGACGTGTAGCGTAGGCGCTTGCCGGCCTCTTCGGCACGAAGACGATCGGTGCCGTAGAACACCGGCACGATATCCCAGTCCGCTTCGCGGGCCTGCTGTCCGGGCCGGGTCTCCGGTGGTGATGCATCTGCGCGCGAAGGCGGTGATGCAGCAGGCGGTGCTTGCCCGCGCTCCCGCTCCGCAGGCGGTGCGGCCACGGGGGGCTGCGGCGCTGGCGGCGCTTGTGGGGCCGTCTCCGGCACCTCCACCTTGCGCTCCACGCGGTCCTCAGGTTTGGCGCCCTCGCCAGGTCCCGGTGCGCGCGACACCATCGGCAGCCGCTGCGTTTGCATCAGGAGCAGGATTGGAATGATGAGCATCAGCGGCATCAATCGCGCCAGCACTTGCGCAAAGCGCGAAAAGCCGGTCGAGACGTACCAGATCAACGCGTAGGCGATGAGTGCGCCAATGATGATGGCGACATCGATGGCAACGGTCTGCAAATTGCCCATGGCTTTCCCTCGAACCTCACCCGCGAGTGCAACGTTGCGTCGCCTGTCGCGCTGGAGGCAGATCCCCTATTGCACCGCCGGGCATGCAATTCGAGAATTGCATGCCGGCGCCGGTCGGGGTCTCCCGGGCGCCGGGAACCTACGCGAAGCCCGTTCGCTCCTGCAACAGGGCTGAGCGCATGGCCCCACCCGTGTTGCCCGCTTGCGTGGGCTCGACCTGGGCCCGAAGCCCGTCCGAGCTAATAACGCTCTGAAAAGCAGGCCAAATTGCGTTTTTCCGGTGCGCGCACAGCACGCCGCTTTGTGCTATGGCCTCTCCACACAGGTTTTTCTGCACCAGCAAATCCTTCCGCTGAGATCGAGAGCCGCATGCGAACCCGCACGTCGTCCCGCCGATGAAGCTCTCCACCTCTGCCGCGCTGGCCTCTCTTCTCCTCGCGATGACCTTGACGGGCTCGAACGTTCCACTTGCCAAAAGCATCGTGACGGAATTGCCGCTCTATGCCTTCCTTCTGTTTCGCTTCCTGCTCTCGACCGCCGCGCTCGCCGTGCTGGTCCGTTTCGAGCCGGGCCCCCTCCTTCGCAGCCTCAATCCAAGACAGGCGTTGGACCTCGTCGCCATGTCGGCCATCGGAATGGTGGGCTATACCGTGCTCATCTTCGAAGCCTTGCGCCGCACCTCGGCGGTCGACACCGGCATCATCGCCGCAACCCTGCCTGCAGTCGTGGCTCTGATCGGCGCGTTGCTGCTCGCAGATCGGCTTAGATTGAGCCAGTGGGGTGCTGTCGGCCTCGCGGTCCTGGGGCTGCTTCTCGTACAGGTCGGAGCACATGCCTCGCGCACACCGGGCTCGCTCGCAGGAAATCTCCTCGCCGCCGGCGCCGTCCTCTGTGAGGCCGGCTTCGTCGTCATCGGCAAGCGGCTCGCGCCGCCTTACCGCCCATTCCGATTGTCGCTCGGCGCCAATATCGTGGGGCTGGTCATTTCCATCCCGCTGACGCTGTGGGAGGGCCGGATCGCAGACCTCGCAACGCTCGCCCCGCTGCAGTGGATCGCCTGCGTGTGGTACGTCCTGGCGGCAAGCGTCTTCGCCCTGTGGTTCTGGTATCGGGGCCTTCCGGATGTGCCCACTTGGCTCGCTGGCATCGCAACCGCCGCACTCCCCATCTCCGCGCTCGCCATCTCCGTCGCAGTGCTTGGTGAGAGCCTTGGCCCCGTCCGATTGCTTGGCGCCGCCTTGGTGCTGGCGAGCATTGCGCTGGGCGCGCTGTCGCTGCGCCGGTAGAGCCTGATCGGCTTTACCAGGCCGTCACGACACGTGTAGCCGGGAAGCGGATCGTCGCGCACGTGCCCTCGCCCGGCGCGCTTTCGATGTCGAACGTGGCGCCATTCGCCTCGGCCAACTCCCGCGTCAACGCAAGCCCGATACCAAGCCCCTTGGCCGCGGTGGCATTCTCTTGCGTAGCTGCAAGTCCGGGGCCGGTATCCCGAACCGAAAACGTCACATCACCATCGTTGCCTTGGCTCACCAGCAGCGTGACACGATCTCCCGCACGCGAGAACTTCACTGCATTCGTAAGCAGGTTCATCAGCATTTGGCTGAGGCTCACTTCGTCCGCCACGATGCGCGGCAGGTGGGGCGCCTCACTCACCTCCAGCCTCACGCCATGATGCTCGGCTGCAGGCGCAATCAGTCGCGCGCAGCTTTGCACGACAGCCTCCGGCGCAAGATCCTTGAAGCGCAATTCCCTCGCAGCGCCGCCTGAAGCGCCCGTTGCACGCGGCATCATCGCCTCGACCACGCCAAGCGCATGACGGGCAGCGGCATGGATGTTCCTGGCATACTCGCGATAGCGCGGGTCCGATAGCGGGCCGAAGTGCTCCGTCGCCATCACCTCTGCGTAGGCCGCGATTGCGCCGAGCGGCGTGCGAAGCTCGTGGGCGAGCTTTGCGCCTTTCTCTGCGGTTTCCGCCTGCCCTGGGCTACTTGCATCCGCGCAGTCACTGTCGGCATCGGCTTCAAGGACAATCGCCACCAGGCCGTCACCGACGGGCAGGGCCTGGCAGCGCAGCACCACGGCTCTGCCGGGCAGCCACAGCAAAAGCGTTTGGGCGACAGGTCCCGCACCATCCTCGAGCACCCGCCGCAGGGCCTGCAATCCTGGCATCGCCGCATCGAGGAAAATGGGCAATGGGACGTGCTCGCCGCATGCCCAGGCGTCGAGACCAGCGGCATTGCCATCCAGGAGAAGCCGCTTGCCGACATCGACCAGAAGCGCGGGCGCCGCCCCCGCCCGCACGGCGAGCCAGGCTGAAGAAGCGCTGCAACCTGAAGGCGTCCACCGCTGCATCGCACGCGTCGTGTCTGAGGAACCCGTCGACAGCCTGCTTATCCTGCCCCGCAGCATGCGTCCACGCTCGCGGGATGCAGCTGCAAAATCTCCTGTTCGCAACTGGGAATCGCCTTCCTGGCCTCCGCTGCCGCTCTGGTCGCCTCCCCGCGAATGCAGCAAAACTGGGCTCTTCTGACGCACCACCTGCAAGTTATCCCTGATTCATGGGCACTTCCCGCTTGTCGAGGCGCCAAATCCGTGGCAAACACGCCACTCTCGCGCTTGGCGAGAGCAAAAAACCGCATTTCCAGTTTGAAATCTTTGCGAATTTTTATATTTCGATCGTGCAGCGGCAATTCCTCCCATTAATCCGAGAGAGACAGAGGGCATCAATATGAAGAACGCGAAGCCAGTGAAGAAGGCAGTGAAAGTCGACACCGTCACCCTGAAGCATCTCGCCACCGCACTCGCCGAGAACCACGGCGTGCCGAAGGCGCAGATGAACACCATCCTGACCGAGATGGTGGACAACATCGGCAAGCACCTCAAGAAGGGCGCTCGCATCCGCATCAACGGCCTTGGCATCCTGCAGGTCCGCAAGCGTCCCGCTCGCATGGGCCGCAACCCGGCCACGGGCGAGGCCATCAAGATCAAGGCCAGCAAGAAGATCGCCTTCCGCGCCGCGAAGGACCTGAAGGAAGCGATCTGAATAAGACTCGTCTGGGTTTCACGGCGCTTTCAAAAAACAACCGCTTCGGCGGCTCAACGAAGAGAAAGCGTCGCCTGGACTTGAAACTGAAAAGCCCTGCCTTTGGCAGGGCTTTTATTTTTTGCTCTGGCAGCTTTTTTGCGCCCGTTCAGCCGGCCCTGCGCCGCCGCCCTTGCGTTCCCGGAAGCGGACCGGAATGCACCTTCAGCCTATCCAGAAGATGCGCAAGCTGAGCCGTCTCCTCCGCAAGCTTGTGGCTCGCATCAGCCGACTCCTGCACGAGTTCGGCGTTGCTCTGCGTCACGCGATCCATCTGCCCCACGGCCGTGTTGATCTGCATCAGGCCGACCGCCTGCTCGTCCGTTCCCTTGCTGATCTTGATCACCGCCTCGTTGATGTGTCCCATCTTGCCGGCAATGGAGCCAAGCGCTTGGCCGGTCTGCGACACGAGTGCCACGCCGCGTGCCACCTGCGCGGTCGAACTCGAGATCAGCTCCTTGATCTCCTTCGCCGCATCAGCCGACCGCTGCGCGAGCGCCCGCACCTCGGCGGCCACGACGGCAAAGCCCCGCCCCGCTTCGCCTGCACGTGCCGCTTCCACGCCGGCGTTCAGCGCCAGTAGATTGGTCTGGAATGCGATCTCATCGATGACGCCGATGATCTGCGTGATCTGGCCGGCGAATTGTTCGATGCCGCCCATCGACGCGATCGCGTCACCCGCGATCCTGCCCGAGCTTTCCGCAACCTCCAGCGTCGAACCGACCAGCTGACGCGCGCTCGCAATGCCCTCCGCCATCGCCTTGACGGCGCCGGTGATGGCATCCATGGCGGCCGCAGTCTGCTCCAGGCTCGCCGCCTGCTGCGCCGTCCGCTGGGCGAGGTTGTCGCTCCCCGCATAGATCCCGCGCGAGTGCGCATTGATCGAGCCAGTGCGCAGGGAAACCTCCAGCAAGGTTTGCTGCAGATACTGCGCGGCGGCATTGAAGTCGGCGCGCAGATGCTGGAAGGCCGCTGGAAACGACATGTCGATGCGATAGGCGAGGTCTCCCGCTGCCATGCGGGAAAGCGCCTGGCCCAGCGTGTTGACGCACAGGTCGAAATCGGCGTTCTGCTGCGGTTGGGCGTTTGCTGCTGCGGGTGCCTGTTGCATCGGCAGCCTTTGCAGCGCGGCTGCGCTGCGCTCGAGCTTGATCTTCTCCAGTGCCCCCTTGCGGAACACGGCGAGCGCATCCGCCATCTCGCCCACTTCGTCGCGGCTCTCATGCACGGGTGCGGCAGCCTGCATGTCGCCGGCCGCAACGCGCTTCATGTATGTCGTCATCTCTGCAATCGGCCGTGAAACAGCCGAGCGCAACCACAGCGTAATTCCTCCCGCGAGCAGAACGCACAACGCCGCAGCCGCCATCTGCACCCTCGTCAGGAACGACAATGCGTCCGCTTCTGCCTTTTCAGCCTGGATGCTGGCCCGCTGGATGTTTCCGCGCACTTCGTCCCAGCGACTGCGGAATTCCTTTTGCAGATCGCTGCTCGCCTGCGCGACTGCGATTTCCATCGCCTCGCCTTTTCTGTTCGGCTGGCGGCCAAGGGATATGATTTTATCGCCCACCGCTTCGCGCCAGGCCTTCGAGGCACCTTGCATCTTGTCGATGCTGGAATGGATCTCGGGAAGCTCCTTCGAGAGCTCCCGCGCCTGCTCCATCGAGATGCCGAACTGTTTGACCGCCGCATCGTAAAGCATGGCATGCCGGTCGACACCCGAAAGCACGAAGCCGCGCGCTGTATGTGCCTGGTCGAGGTGGAAGGCGTAGGCTTCGAGCAGCGCGCGCATCAACCCGCTCGTTGTCTTGGCACTCTTTGCGGCAGTTTCAACATCGCCGGCAGCTTTCAATACGAAAGCCGAGGTCGCGCCAACGGTCAGCACGACGAGGCTGAGGGCAATGGCAATCTTGTGCCCTATGCGCCATCTGAAGGACATAATGAAAATCCTTTTCGAGCGTCGCTCTAACGCAATCAGTCACAAACAGTACAACTCAACGAGTGGGCAAGGCGGCGAACGATGAAAATTGCTCTCTGCCCGTAGCCCCGCTTCAGCCGAACATCTCCAACTCGCCGTCCGGATCATCGCGCATGGCATCTGCCTGCTGGCGAAGGCGCCGTGCAAGGTCGCCGAGCGTGATCTGGCTGACGGCGAATTGCGTGTCCACGCGCCAGTCGTCGGAGGCCACCTCGGAGATGTGGCCGAGGAAGTTTGCGAGCCCCGTGAGCATCTGCTCCATGTGGTCGATGCCCTGCATCGCCTTCAGGTGGTTCGGGTCTTTTGACCCCACCTTGGCCGTGATCAGATCCACCAAAGGATGCAGGCTTTCCATGGCTTGCTCGAGCGCCATGAGTTCCTGATGCACCCGCCGCAGCACTTCCGGCACGGGTACCATGTGTTCCGAATCCGAGATCATGCCTTCCTACCTGTTTCCTCAGGCTGCACCTAGAACAGATCCACATCGCCGAGGTTCGTCGGCGGCGGCATCGTCTCGACCTTCGCGTGGCTGGAGAACAGCACTTGCCGCGCACGACCCGACACGGGCCAGTATTCGATGCGCCGGCCGCGGTCACCGCCGAGGTCGCCCCCGATGATACGGATGCCTTCGTTCTTCAGGAACTCTTCCGCGAAGGCCTGGTTGAGTGCGCCGATGTCGCTCAGGCCCATCATCGTGCGCGCGCCACCGAACAGCTTCGCTTCCAGGCGCGAGCGCTTTGCCCCCTTCTGCATCAGGCCGTTGATGAGAAGCTCCATCAGATACACGCCGTAACGTTCCGCGTCCTTGCCGGACGCGCGGGCGGCGTCACCTGGCAGGAGAAAATGATTGAGTCCACCGACCCGGGCCTCCGGATCGCGGATGCACGCCGCCACGCACGAACCCAGGATGGTGGTGAAATACACGTTCGGATCGTCCGAAACGCGATACTCCCCCTGGATGATCGTGATGCGGCGGGTAGCAGGCGCTGCAGCGGTCAAAGTCATTGTAGTTTTCCAACCACGGCTTCAATGCCGGTTTTGAGCGAAGCCAGAGTAAAGGGTTTCGTTATGTAATTGTTCACGCCGAGCTTCGCCGCCTGCTCGATCACCGCACGGTCGCTTTTACCCGTGAGGATGATGAACGGCGTCTTCTTGGTCGGCGGATGCGCGCGAATGGCCTTGAGCAGCCCAAGCCCGTCGAGCTTCGGCATGTTCAGGTCGGAGATCACCAGGTGCGACGGTGATGCCACCATCGCCTTCAGTGCCTCTTCCCCATCGTTCGCACTTGCAATCTGCGTCATGCCCAGCTGTTCGAGGGCATCGCGGATGAGCATGCGGCTGGTCGACGTGTCATCGACGATCAACACGCGCATATTCTTCTGAAATGCCATGAGTCTTCTCCTGATGTGTCGAGCGGGTGAGCGAGATCAGTTCGTTTGCGATGCCGTTCAGCGACATCTGCTTCTCTACCGCACCCAGTTCAAAAGCCACTTTCGGCATGCCGTAGACGATGCACGAGGCGGCGTCCTGGCCGATCGTGCGCGCTCCTGCGCGCCGCATCGCCAGCAGGCCGTCTGCTCCGTCCCTTCCCATGCCCGTGAGGATCACGCCGATTGCGCGAGATCCGGCCACCTTCGCCACCGAATTGAACAGCACGTCCACCGACGGGCGGTGGCCCGAGACGGTATCGCCGGGCCGCAACCGGCAGCGGGGGCGGGTGCTGCCCGACACGATTTCGAGATGTTGTTGGCCGCCGGGCGCGAGATACACGTGCCCCGCCTCCAGCGAATCGCCGTCCTGGGCTTCGGTCACGGTGGGCGGGCTCAGCCGGTCGAGCCGCTCGGCAAAGCTCTTGGTGAACGTCTGCGGCATGTGCTGCGTGATCACCACCGGTGGGCAGTTCGCAGGCAGGTTGCTGATGATGGCGATCAGCGCTTCGACGCCGCCGGTCGAAGATCCGATCGCGATGATCGAGCGCGGGTCCGGGCGATAGGTGCTGGGCGCCTTGCTGGCAGCCGCCGGCCTCTGCACCGGCGCACCCTGCGCCACGCGCTTCTTGAGCGGAGACTGCGCGGCTGCGCGCACCAGTTCCGGCAGGCTCCGCAGCGAGTCGGGATCGCTCTCCGAAGGCTTGCAGACGCAGTCGAAAGCGCCCAGTTCCAGCGCGCGGATGGTTGCGCTCGCGCCCCGGCTCGTCAGCGTCGACACCATGATCACGGGTGTCGGCCGCAGCCGCATGATCTTCTCGAGGAAATCGAGGCCGTTCATGTTCGGCATCTCGATGTCGAGCGTGATCACGTCGGGATTGAGCTCCTTGATCGTGTCACGCGCCTCGAGTGCATCGCGCGCCTCGCCAATCACCTCGATGCCGCTCTGCCCTTTGAGGGCATTGCGCACGAGCAGCCGCATGGTGGCGGAGTCGTCTACAATCAAAACGCTGATGGGTTTCACGGACGCACCTCTATAGCTTCTGGTAGGTGGTTATGCCGGCATTGCCGAAATGGGACGCCGCCGGGCCATTGATGCGCTCCGAGTGGCCAATGTAGAGCATACCTTTGGGGGCAAGCAGCGGAAGGAAACGGCCCCAGATCTTCGCCTGGGTCTGTTCTTCGAAATAGATCACGACGTTCCGGCAGAAGATGGCTTGGAATGGCCCCTTCAGCGGCCACTGCCCGATCAGGTTCAGCTCTTTGAAGGAGACCAGGCTCCTCAGTTCTTCGCACGCGCCGAAGGTTCGGTTGCCTTCGGTCTTCACGAACCAGCGGTTGCGCAGATCCGCAGGAACCTGCGACAGCGCGTTGCTGTCGTAGACGGCGTCGCGGCCCTTCGCCAGCATCTTGGTATCAATGTCGGTCGCCAGGATCTTGATGTCGTAGTTGTTCGCATCCGGCATCAGCGACAGCACCGTGAGCGCGATCGAGTACGGCTCCTGTCCGTCCGAGCATGCCGCCGACCAAAGCCGAACGCGGCCGCCACGCTTGGCCGTGTCGATGAGCCCGGGCAGCACCTGCGTCTTCAGGTGATCGAAGTGGTGCGGTTCCCGAAAGAACTTGGTCACGTTCGTCGTGAGCGCGCAGATCATCTGCTGCCGTTCGTCGAGGCCTTCCGATCCCCTCACGAGTTCGCAGTAGTCCCGGAAGCTCTCGAGCCCGAGAGCCCGCAGCCGCTTGGCGAGCCGCGAGTACACCAGCGCCACCTTCGCCTCGGTCAGGTGAATGCCTGTCTCCGAGTGCAGCATGGAGGCGATCTGGCGGAAATCTTCCGCAGTGAGCAGGAACTCACCCGGCACAAGGGGGGCCTTGCGCGATTTCGGCGGTTCGGCTGTAGGGAGCATACTCACGGTACCTCTGGTCATGATCAGCTCGCCATCGCCATCGCGTATCCGTCACCGCGCGCATCAGCCACGACAGCATCCACGTCCACGATCAGGGCAACACGGCCGTCGCCCAGGATGGTTGCGCCGGCAATTCCCGGCACGCGTCCGTAGTTGGCTTCGAGGCTCTTGATGACCACTTGCCGCTGCCCCTGGATTGCGTCGACCAGAAGCGCATTGCGCGCGCCGCCTTCGGTCTCCACCAGCAGCGAGACGCGGGTCATCGGGTCGGCACTCTCGTAGCGATAGCCGAGCACCTGGCCCACATCCACCAGCGGCACGAAGCGATCGCGGATGGCGATGACGCGGCTTTCGCCACCCATGCCGTGCACGTCCGAGGCCTTTGGCTGCAGGGTTTCGACAATCGCCGTCAGAGGCACGACAAGCGTCTGGTCAGCCACCGTCACCACCATGCCATCCAGCACGGCGAGTGTGAGCGGCAGGCTCATCGCGAACGTCGAACCCTTGCCGGGCACCGACGAGATCGAGATGCGGCCTCCCAATGCCTGCACCGAGCGCTTCACGACGTCCATGCCCACGCCGCGGCCGGAAATGTTCGACACCGTTGATGCTGTCGAGAAGCCCGGCAGGAAGATGAGGTTGTCGACTTCCTCGTCGGTCAGCTGCGCATCCGCGGCGATCAGGCCCTTGTCCACCGCGATCTGGCGCACGCGGGCACGGTTGATGCCGGCGCCATCGTCTGCCACTTCGATCACGATACGCCCGGAGCGATGCATGGCCGAGAGGCGCACGGTGCCTTCCTCGGCCTTGCCCGCCGCCCGGCGCTTCTCCGGGCTCTCGAGGCCATGGTCGATTGCATTGCGGATCATGTGGGTCAGCGGATCGGTCAGGCGCTCGATCACCGTCTTGTCGACCTCGGTGCCCTCGCCGTCCATGATGAGACGCACCGATTTGCCCGTCATCGTGGCCACTTCGCGTGCAAGACGCGGCATGCGTTGGAACACGCTCTTCACGGGCTGCGCGCGGATCGCCATCACGCTTTCCTGGATCTCGCGCGTCAGCTGCTCGAGCTCGTCGAGCGCAACCGAAGCGCTTGATGCCTTGCCGTGATTGCCTTCCGTGATGCGCTGCGCCAGCATCGCCTGGTTGATGACGAGTTCGCCCACCAGGTCGGCCAGTCGGTCGACGCGGTCGAGATCGACACGGATCGTGGTCTGGGCGGTCACTGCCACAGCCCCGTCGCCGCCCTTGCCTTGCGCATGGTGCGGGTCTGCCCCTGCAGGCGCAGATGCTGCAGGAGACGGCGCCGCGGCAGCCGATGGTGCATGCGGCTCGGCCTCGGCTGCAGGCGCGGCGGATTCCGTCGCCTTGCGGATCAGCTCCGCGATATCGACGTCGCCCGCACCTTCCGGCTCGGCCTTCTCGATGCTGAGGTCGCAATCCGTATCGACGAATTCGAATACCTCGCGCACCGACTGCTCGTCCTTGTCGGTGACGAGTGTCACATTCCACGTGAGATAGGCTTCCTCTGCATCTAGCTCGCCGAGTTTCGGCAGCGCGCTCTGGTCGCACACGATCTCCGCGGTGCCCAGCGAAGACAATTCGCGCAGGATCAGTGTCGCGTCGTTCGCTTTGGCATAGAGCGCGCGATGCGGCTTGAACGAGATCTTGAATGTGCTGCTGTTGTCTCCAGGCGTGGAGAAATCGATATCGTCTTCCGTGATCTGGATCGGCGTGAAATTGAGCCCGTCAAGGCTGTCCTCGCTCTGCGCGTGCGCATCTTCCTTCGGCGCAGACGCGGCGCCACCGCCGCTGCTCCAGCGCGCAAGTTCGTCGGCCAGCGTCTTCTTTCGCGCTTCCTCCACGGTGCCGCCGTCCCGGGCAGCCCGCACGAGATCGGCGAGTACGTCGGCCGACCTCAGCATTGTCTTCAGGAGTTCGGGCGAGGGCGCAAGCTTGCCCGACCGGACATGATCGAGTGTCGTCTCGAAGATGTGGGCGAAGCCGACGAGATCGTCGAGGTGGAACGCCCCTGCCCCACCCTTGACCGAATGCACCGCGCGGAACACAGCATTGATCGTCTCGAGGTCGGATTGGCCGCCCTCAATTGCCAAGAGACCGGTTTCCAGTTCGGCGAGTTGTTCCTCGCATTCCTGGAAAAACGTCTGCTTAATCGCTGCCATCGCATCCACGGGCAGGTCTCCTTTAAGCTGCTGCGCCTGCTACGCGGCGAATAGCGTTCACGAGCTTCACGGGATCGAAGGGCTTCACGATCCAGCCGGTTGCACCAGCCTTGCGTGCGCGGTCCTTCTTCTCCGCATCGCTTTCCGTCGTCAGAACCAGGATGGGCACGGCCCGATGCTTATCCGACTTGCGCACGTTCTCGATGAAGCCGAAACCATCCATGCGCGGCATGTTGATGTCGGTGATCACCACCTGCGGCATCTCGTTTCGCAGCACCTCGAGGCCGTGCACGCCGTCCTCGGCCTGCACGACGCGGTAGCCCGCATCCGACAGGGCCAGCATCAGCATGTCGCGCATGGTGCGGGAATCGTCGACAGTAAGAATAGTAGTGCTCATAGGGGCTCAATCCTGGCTTACAAGGGTTGTTGGTTCCACACCGAGGAGTTTCAGCCCCGCGATGAATTCCTGGCTTGGCGCCGCCACTTTGAGCAGCGCGTGATCCGCTTTCCACGTTGCCGCCGCGGAGAGCAGGACTTGCAGGCACTGCCCGCCGATCCTGGTCACCTGCGAAGCATCGATGCGCACGTCCGAGCCGCGCATCGACAGCAGGGTCAGGGCTAGCGGCTTTGCAGCCACCAGATCGAGGGTCTCGGGGAGTGCGATGTTCTCTTCGGCGCTCATTAGGCGGCCTCCATCTCGAGCGCGGGCAGCACCGCGTTCAGCGCGATGAGGCTGATGAGGCGGCCATCGATGGCGATCACGCCGCGCACGAATCGCTTGGCCATGTCAGAGGCCACGTCCGGCGTCGGCTGGATGTCGTTGTCAGAAACCGTGAAGATGTCCGACACGCCCTCCACCAGAAGGCCCACCACCTGCTGGCCGATCTGCGAAACCATGATGGCATGCCGCGCTGTCGGCTCTGCCGGTGCAAAGCCCAGCCGCACCGCAAGATCGACGATGGGGAGTACTGTGCCCCGCAGGTTGATCACGCCGCGCACGAAGCTTGGCGACTTGGGAAGAGGAGTTGCAGGGGTCCAGCCCCTGATCTCGCGGATCGACATGATGTCGATGCAGAACTCTTGCGTGCCGATTCGAAACGCGATCAGCTCGCGTGCACCAGCCGTCCCTGTCTTGCTGACCTCTGTCATGAATGTCGGTCCGTCGCTAATCGTTTTTCCGGTCTCTCGTGCCCTGCTGAAGGGCAGACAGACGCGTGGTCGAGGATTTAGAATTTCCCGCCCTGGTAGCTCATGATTAAGGGACGATCCCTAACGCTGGATTAATTTCAGCGGCATTATGGGATCGGATTTGCCTCTGCAATCATGCTGACTTTTAGTCAGCAAACGTCAGATCAATCAGTGGTTTCATGCTGCGCACCAGTCACGCGCGCGGATGCGCTTTCGCATACATTGCGAGCAGCCGGTCGCGGTCCACTTCCGTGTAAACTTGGGTGGTCGAAAGGCTGGCGTGGCCAAGCAACTCCTGGATCTGTCGCAAGTCCGCCCCCGCGGAGAGAAGATGCGTCGCGAACGAGTGCCGCAAGGCATGTGGCGTCGCCGTTTCCGGAAGGCCCAGCACCTCCCGCATCCGTTGCATGGCGAGTTGTATGATGCGCGGGCTCAGCGGCCTGCCTTTCGCGCCTCGGAAAAGCGCTTCGTCCGCCGCGAGCGGAAATGGACAAAGCGCGATGTAGCGCGCCACTGCCTCCTGGATCACCGGCAGCACGGGAACGAGGCGCTCCTTCTCGCCCTTGCCGGTGATTCGCATCACCTCCACGCCCACGACCGGCGCATGCCGGCGCGTGATGCCCAGCGCCTCCGAAATGCGAAGGCCGCAGCCGTACAGCAGCAGGAGCACGGCCGCATCGCGCGCCACGATCCATTCGGATGCGCCTTCGGCCGCCTCCGTCACCTCGGACGCTTTCTCCACCGTGAGCGGCTTGGGTATCCCGTGCGGAACCTTGGGCGAGGCGACCTGCTGCAGCACGCGGTTGCGCATCACCTCTTCACGCTCGAGCCAACGGAAGAACGTGCGCAAGGCGGAAAGCGTGCGTGCAAGCGAACGGCTCGACGCGCCCTGCCTTCTGCGGTTCGCCAGGAAGGCCCGCACGCGTTTCGCCGTCAATGCCTCCAGATCTGCAAGGCAGGGTGCGTGCCCCAGATCAGCCTTCATCCACTCGAGGAATTGGCGCAGGTCGCGCTCATAGGCAGAGACGGTGTGGTCGGAGGCATTGCCTGCCACGCTCAGCGTGGTGAACCAGCGCGATGCCGCGTGCCGCAAATCGTCGGCCAGCGGCAGGCCGTCGTCGCACAGCACGCGGTCCAGGGGATCGAGATCCATGCTCGATCAGTGATCCTGCTTCGGTAAAGAACCGGTTAACGCGTAAGCGCTGCCTTCGGCGTCTCTCGGTCTCCGGCTTCGGCCAGGGCCGCCTGATAGCGCTTGAGGATCCACACGCGCACCGCACTGGAGAGGCCGCCCCCGCCGCGATCCTGGTCTATCCGTGCAATCAGCTTAGCGACAGGCATCCGCTCCTCGGCCGCAAGCGCCTTCAGCGCCTCCCAGAAAGAGGCCTCGAGCGAGATTGAGGTGCGGTGTCCCGCGATCGTAAAGGAGCGTTTGACGGGTCTGCTCATGGTCTGCAGCGGCCTCGCTGGCCCGCCCAAAGCGCGTTGGGCCGCAATTTGCGCGGCCGGAATGCAGTTCAGTCGTTGCTGGCTTCGCCGCTGCAATCCTCGAAGCGGTGCCCTTCGTGCCGGCGGTTGTCGTGCGACTGCTCGGCCGCCTGCTTCACGCGCTCGGCCTTGGGCATGCCATAGCGAAGGCGCCGCTCGTTCGCACGCCGTTCGCGTTCGGCCGCCTGCTTGGCCTTGCGGTAACGGTTGAGATTGATGACGGTGCTCATCATGCCTCCGGTGCAATCATCTTCCTTGGATCGACAACGCGATCGAATTCCTCTGCCGTGACGTAGCCGCCGCCGACAGCTTCCTCCTTCAGGGTGGTCCCGTTCTTGTGCGCGGTCTTGGCGATCTTTGCCGCGTTGTCGTAGCCGATCTTGGGGGCGAGTGCCGTCACCAGCATCAGCGACCGGTCGAGTGCGGCCTTGATATTGTCTTCGCGGGCCTGGATGCCCACCACGCAGTTGTCCGTGAAGCTCACGGCCGAGTCGGACATCAACTGCACCGACTGCAGGAAGTTGTAGGCCATCACGGGGTTGAACACGTTCAGCTCGAAATGCCCCTGGCTGCCGGCGAACGTCATGGCCGCGTGGTTGCCCATGACCTGCACGCACACCATGGTCAGCGCTTCGCACTGCGTCGGGTTCACTTTGCCGGGCATGATCGACGAGCCTGGTTCGTTCTCCGGCAGCGACAGCTCGCCCAGGCCCGAGCGCGGGCCCGAGCCCAGGAAGCGGATGTCGTTGGCGATCTTGAACAGCGCCGCAGCCGCCGCGTTGATGGCGCCGTGGCTCATCACCATCGCGTCGTGCGCAGCGAGCGCTTCGAACTTGTTGGGCGCGCTGGTGAAGCCGAGGCCCGTAATCGAAGCGATCCGCTCCGCCACCTTCTCGGCAAAGCCGACGGGCGCGTTCAGCCCCGTGCCCACCGCGGTGCCCCCCTGGGCCAGCTGCATCAGGTCCGGCATCGTCGCTTCGATACGCCGGATCGCATTGGCGATCTGCTGCGCGTAGCCCGAAAACTCCTGGCCGAGCGTGAGCGGCGTCGCGTCCTGTGTGTGCGTCCGGCCGATCTTGATGATGTGGCCCCAGGCTTTCGCCTTGGCATCGAGCGCCGCATGCAGGTGCCGCAACGCCGGCAGCAGGCGATGATGGATCTCTTCTGCGCATGCGATGTGCATCGCCGTCGGATAGGTGTCGTTCGACGACTGGCTCATGTTCACATGGTCGTTGGGATGCACGGGCTTCTTCGAGCCCATCACCCCGCCCATCATCTCGATGGCGCGGTTCGATATCACCTCGTTCGCGTTCATGTTCGATTGCGTGCCCGACCCGGTCTGCCAGACCGAGAGCGGAAAGTGCGCGTCGAGCTTGCCGTCGATGACTTCTTGCGCCGCCGCCACGATGCCCTTGGTCAGCTCCGGCGACAGGCGGCCGAGCGCGTTATTGGCTTCCGCCGCTGCGCGCTTCACGATGCCGAGCGCGCGAATGACCGATTTCGGCTGTTTCTCCCAGCCGATCTTGAAGTTGCCGAGCGAGCGCTGAGCTTGCGCACCCCAGTACTTGTCGGCCGGCACCTCGATCGGGCCGAACGTGTCGGTTTCAATCCGAACTTGACCCATCTTGGATGCCTCGGTGCCCGTCATCGTCTTCAAGCCCTGTGCCGCGATTGTGAAGGTTCCCCCTAGCACGCTCGCTGGCGGTCCTCCAGCCCTCGGAAATGCAAAGTCGATGTCGTGTGGCTCAAGCTACCAAAGCTTGTGCTCATGCATGAAGTGAACTCTTGGTAAGGTGTACCAACTTCAATGACTTGTCCTCCGGCTCGAGTCCCAGTGCTCGCCCACGGAAAGGCAGCTTCCAGCGGCCGCACCGTCGCGCTGGCGCGACCGGCGTGAGATGCTGGCAAGGCTGCGTGATGGAGAGGCCACAGCGCCGCGCTGGTCTCTCGCGTGCCTTAGGGGAAACGGCCATGAAGATCACATCCGTCGAGACGCTCTCCTGCGACGCGGGCTGGCGCAACTACCACTTCGTGAAGTTGTCCACCGACAAAGGCGTCGTCGGCTGGAGCGAGTTCGACGAGGGCTTCGGTTCACCCGGTGTCGGCGCCATCATCGGCAAGCTCGGCGCGCGCGTCCTTGGCCAGGACCCCCGCCGGCACGAGCGCATTTTCGCCGAGCTGACATCCGCAACCCGCCCTGGATCTGGCGGCGTCGTGGCCCAGGCCCTCGGGGCGATCGAGAACGCCATGCTCGATGCCAAGGCGAAGGCCCTTGGCGTCCCCTGCTATGAGCTTCTGGGCGGCAAGATTCGCGATCGTGTCCGGGTTTACTGGTCGCACTGCGCAACCTGGCGAATCAATCATCCGGCCTGGTATCCGCCGGCCATTACATCCCTGGACGGGGTCAAGGCCATGGGCCGGGAAGTCCGCGACAAGGGCTTCACTGCGCTCAAGACCAACATCTTTGTCTACGAGGATGGCAAACCCAGCGGCTGGCGTCCCGGCTTCGGCTCGCCGTTCGCGCCGGAAATCAATGTCGACCGCAAGGTGCTGAATAATCTGCGCGCCCATCTGGAGGCCATGCGCGAGGGCGCCGGCCCCGACGTCGACATCCTGCTCGACCTCAACTTCAACGCCAAGACCGAGGGCTACCTCAAGATCCTGCGCGCCATCGCCGACCTCGACATGTTCTGGATCGAGATCGACACCTTCAGCCCCGAGGCCTTGGGCTACATCCGCCGCCAAAGCCCGCACCCGATCTCGTCCTGCGAGACGCTGCTTGGCCTGCGTGAGTTCCTGCCCTACTTCCGCGAGCAGGCCATGGATGTCGCCATCATCGACACGCCTTGGAACGGCGTCTGGCAATCCATGAAGATTGCAGCGGCTGCAGAGGCGCACGAGGTCAACGTCGCTCCCCACAATTTCTACGGCCACTTGTGCACGATGATGAATGCACACTTTTGTGCAGCCGTCCCCAACCTGCGCATCATGGAGACGGACATCGATCGTCTCGCCTGGGATCACGAGCTGTTCAGTCACGTGCCCGAGTTCGAGAATGGCCACCTTATCGTGCCGGATCGGCCGGGCTGGGGCATCGATCCCAACGAACCCGCCATCCGCGCTCGCCCACCGCGCGCCGACGCCGGCCTCCTGAATTACGGCAAGAAAAGCTGAGCCGGATGCTGCACACAGCTATCCGCCTCAGCCGTATTGTTCGCCCCACGCGAACAGGGCGCGGATCACGGGACGCAGCGCCTCGCCCTTCTCCGTCAGCAGGTATTCGTAGCGGGGCGGGTGCGCCTCCACGAGGCGGCTGGTGATGACGCCTTGCGCCTCCAGCCCCTTCAGGCGCGCCGAAAGCGTGTTGGGCGCAAGCCCTGGCAGTCCGTCGGAAATAGATTGGAACCGCAGCGGACCCTTCCGGAACAGGTCGCGCAGGATCAAGAGCGACCAGCGCTCGCCCACCACGTCGAGCGCACGCGCGACGGGGCACCTCTGCCCATAGCTTTTTTGCACGGCGGAATGAGCCATGCGCAAAAGCTAGCGCAGTCACTTGTCCAGCACAAGTCTCTATCATTTGCCAAGTGACTTGCTCAGTGATAGGGACGAGAGATGGCTCCGGCTCGTCCATGCCTTCAAGGCAGTTCGGCCAACGCTTTCCGGGAGAACGAGATGGTCGATGCACGCGCACGTTCTGCGCCTCCTCCCGCAGACCCGCCGGAAGGCAGAGCCGCAGAGCCGGCTATGCGTCCACCCAATCCGCTCGTTACCGGTCCGATCCTGCCTACGCTCTTGCGGCTGACCATGCCGAACCTCCTGGCCATGGTCGTCACGGCGCTCGTCGCCATCTGCGAGACGGCCTACGTCGGGATCCTGGGCACCGTGGAACTTGCCGCCATGGCGCTCGTGTTTCCCATGGCGATGCTGATGCAGATGTTGTCTTCAGGCGCCATGGGGGGCGGTGTTTCCTCTGCCGTCAGTCGGGCCCTTGGCGCCAGCGACGTGCCCCGCGCCACGGCACTCGCGGTGCATGCGCTTACCATTGGCGCAATTGCCGGCACCTTCTTCACGCTCGTGTTCATCCTTTTCGGGGAGCCGATCTTCTATCTTCTCGGTGGACGTGGCCCCGTGCTTCAGAAATCACTGACCTACGCGCACATCGCATTGTCGGCCGCGGTGCTCATCTGGCTCGTCAACACCCTCGCCTCCATCGTGCGCGGCACGGGCAACATGCAGGTGCCCTCGTTCGCGCTGCTGTCCGCTTCGATCATCCAGATCATTGTCGGAGGTGCGCTGGGGCTCGGCTTGGGGCCCATCCCCCGCTTTGGCATTGCCGGCGTCGCGTGCGGCGTCGTCGCGGGATTTTCCTGCGCGGCCATATTCCTGCTTTGGTTCCTCAAGTCGGGTCGCGCTCGCATCACGTTGCGCTTTGCAGGCATTACGCTGCGCCAGGAGATGTTCGTCGATATTCTCAAGGTCGGCGGGGTCGCAGCGCTGTCACCGCTCCAATCCGTCCTCACGGTTCTCATCGTGACGAAGCTCGTGTCCTCCTACGGCACGGAGGCCCTTGCGGGCTACGGCATCGGTGCCCGGCTGGAGTTCCTCTTGGTGCCCATCGCCTTCGCCGTGGGTGTCGCCTGCGTGCCGATGGTGGGCATGGCCATCGGCGCCAAGGACGTTGCGCGCGCCCGCGCCGTATCCTGGACTGGCGGCATCGTGTCGGGCGCCGCCCTCGGCGTGATCGGCCTGCTGGTCGCGCTTTTCCCGCAGCTGTGGGCCGCGAACTTTTCAGGCGATGCCTCGGTTCGTGCCGTTGCCGATGTCTATCTCCGCTTTGCCGGTCCGGCGTTCGGCCTGTTCGGCCTGGGGTTGTGCCTCTATTTCGCATCCCAGGGCGCCGGCAAGGTCCTGCAGCCCGTGCTTGCCGGCACTCTTCGCCTCGTACTGATCATTGTCGGCGGCTGGGCACTCACGGCGGCCCACGCGCCGCTCTGGGCCCTTTTTGCTCTGGTGGGATTTTCGCTGGCCGCCTACGGCGTCGCGACGGGCCTCGGCGTCTACTTCACGCCCTGGGGCCCCCGCCCGCCCGCCCGCGTCACGGCTTCGCCGGCGCCACCGGCACGGTGACGACCTCGCCCTTCACCACGCGCAAGGCCAGCTCTCCGCGCTTGAGCTGCTCTGCCTGCGCGCCGAACAGCTCCCGCCGCCAGCCGCGCAGTGCGGCCACGTCAGGCTGATCTTCCACCGCCAGGCGCTCCAGATCATCCCCGTCGGCGATCAGTCGCGGCGCCACCTTGTTTCTTGCCGCGCAGCTTTTCAGCAGCACTTTCAAGAGGTCGAGCAGCGCCACCTTCTCGGCCGGCATCGGCACGCCCGAGTTGAGCGGCGGCACGCTGCGCGGGTCGCGCGCCAACCCCTTCTGCACCGCGTCTATGATCTCCTTCGCACGTGCCGAGCGCGAGAACCCCTCGCTCAGCGTGCGCAACTCGGAAAGCTTGTCGGTCGTCGTCGGGGCATGGCTCACGATGTCGTAGAGCGCTTCGTCACGCAGAACGCGGTTGCGCGGCACGTCCTGTGCCTGGGCCGCGCGTTCCCGCCACGCTGCAAGCTCCATCAGGACGGCTAGGCTCTTGCGGTTCTTCACGCGAAGCTTCAGCCGCTGCCAGGCGTGTTCCGGATCGGCGCGGTAGGTGGCGGGATCGATCAGGTCGGCCATCTCCTCGTCCAGCCAGTTCGTCCGGCCCGTACTCTCCAGTTCCGCCTTGATGCGCGGATAGATGTCCCTCAGGTGGGTCACATCCCCCATCGCGTACACCAGTTGGCTTTGCGACAGCGGCCGCCGCGCCCAGTCCGTGAAGCGTGATGTCTTGTCGAGGTCGCGCCCCAGCACCTGCTTCACGAGGTTGACGTAGCTGACGGACTCGCCGAAGCCGCACACCATTGCTGCCACCTGCGTGTCGAACAGCGGCGTGGGTATCGTACGGGCTTGGTTCCAGACGATTTCCACGTCCTGCCGCGCAGCGTGGAACACCTTCACAACGCCTGTATCCGCCATCAATTCGTAGAACGGCTTGAGGTCGATGCCCGGCGCCAGCGGGTCGACGAGCACCTCTATCCCGGGCCCCGCCATCTGGATGAGGCACAGCTTGGGCCAGAAGGTCTGCTCGCGAATGAACTCAGTATCCACCGCGAGGAAATCGTGGCGGGCAAGTTCCAAGCAGGCAGCTGCTAGATCGGACGTGTTGGTGATGAGGCGCATGCGCGCGGCGTTATAGCCGAATCTCTCGCCTCTTGTCCCGCATCAGCCCGTTGCGCGCCTGTCACAAGTGTCGCATGCCGGGCCCGTCCTGGCAGGTTACCGGGTCAGGATCACGAAATCCGTATGCTTCCCCGTCTCGTGGCTGGGTCCCTGGTCGGAAACGATCAGCGTAGCGCCCGTCCACAGCCGCTGGCCGATGAACTCCCGGGTCGCCGCATCGAGCTCGAAGGCTTCCAACGCGCTTTCGGCCGTCTCCTTCGAGGCCGGCACTGGCGGCGGCGGCAGCGAGCTGCGCCGCGTATAGGGCCGTACTTCCGGCGCCGGGCCCGCCCCGCTGAACGAAACCGACGTCCATCGCAGGCTCTGGCCTTCTCCCACCGGCTCGAGGGCCACATAGACGTGCGTTCCAAGCGGCTCCTTGCCCCCTTTGAAGGTGGCCGCCGCGTCGTAAAGCGTCTCCCAGCCCTGCCGGATCTGGACGCGGCCAGTCTTGCGGCTCACGAAGATGCTGATCGGCTCGCCCGACGCCGTCTTTTCTGCCGACTTTGCGGCAATTGCCGCCCGGTCACTCTCCCGCTCCGCGGCCCAGGCGGCCTCGGCCGCCGCGAACGCCTCTTCCACGGCCGCGGCCTCGACTTCCGTAAGGGGTGGCAGCGCCGATGTCGCCGCCGCCAGTTTCGCCTCCGCCTGGGCCAAGGCTTCCCGCGCCCTCTCGGCGAAGGCCGGCCGCTGTTTCTCAACCAGGGTCAGGGACTGCGCGGCGCCATCTCGGCGCGCCTTCGCGTCTGCCACGTCACGTTCGGCCTTCATCACGGCCTTGATCGCCGCATTGGCGGCATTGGCCTTTGCTGCAGCCGTCGCGGCAAGCTCCTTCATTTCCTGCGCCTTGGCGGCGGCCCGGGCAGCCAGCGGCTGCTTCTGGAGCCGCGCCCATTCGATGGGGTTGTGCGCCTTGGGCCGCTCGGGCTGCGCGTCGCTCTGCTCTTTGCTCTCGACCGCTGCCGTCTTTTGGCCGGCCACTGGCAGCACCTCGGCCGCATTGATGGGAAACAGCTCCGGCGCCGGCAGCTTCCCGTTGGCAACCTCCTTGGGCTGCGTATCATCCGGCACCACCACCACCCGCGCCCCGATCCGCGTCATCGCCCACAGATCCTGCGCGAACGCCATCGGCAGGCGGATGCAACCATGCGAGGCCGGAAAACCCGGCAGTGCGCCGGCATGCAGCGCAATGCCCGACCACGTCAGCCGCTGCATGAAGGGCATCGGCGCGCCGCTGTAGATGTTGGAGCGGTGGAACTTGTTCTTCTGCAGCACGGAGAACACGCCGGTGGGCGTTGCGTGCCCCGGACGGCCGCTCGAGATCGGACTGTGACCGATCACGCCGCCGGCGCCGTAAACCGTGATCCGCTGCTTGGCGATCGACACCACCGCCAGCATGGCCTCCGGCGGCTTCACGGCAGGCGGCTTTACGGCCTGCGGCGCCGCTGTCGCCGGATGTGGCCGGTTCGACCGGTAGCTGCGCGCCTCCGCCCAATCGCTGCTGCCACTCCAAAACGCGATGGCCGCCAGCGCCAACGTTGAGCTGCGGACACTAAGGCTTTGATGCCAATGATATCGAAGCCGCACGCGCACCCCCGGTGAAGGCTCTGCCGCAAGAGAATATCTTTGCGCTGCATTATATGCGGTTTGCCCTGCGCCGGGCGTCACCGGCGCGCCACAGGTGCCGTATCCTTGACAAGCGCCGGGCCTCATGTGCTCTACGGCCCGAATTCGAAAAATCGAGAAGCATCACCATCATGGCCGACAAGAGCACATCCGCCGGGGCCTCCGGCAAGTTGCACCGCTATCGCAGCCACACCTGCGGTGGCCTGCGCAAGTCCGACAGCGGCAATCAGGTTCGTCTCTCCGGCTGGGTCCACCGCGTCCGCGATCACGGCGGCGTGCTGTTTATCGATCTGCGTGACCACTATGGCCTTACCCAGGTGGTGGCAGACCCCGACAGCCCCGCCTTCAAGACGGCCGAAACGGTCCGTTCCGAATGGGTTATCTGCGTCGACGGCCTCGTCCGCGACCGCCCGGCCGGCACCACCAACGCTGAGCTTCCCACCGGCGAGATCGAGGTGTTCGCCAACGGCATCGAAGTGCTCTCCCAGGCCAAGGAACTGCCCTTGCCGGTCTTTGGCGAGCCGGACTACCCTGAGGATCTGCGCCTCACCTATCGCTTCCTCGACCTGCGGCGCGAGACGCTGCACGGCATCATCATGAAGCGGCTGGCCATCACCCGCGCCATCCGCGACCGGATGCATGGCGCAGGCTTCAACGAGTTCCCCACGCCCATCCTCACGGCGTCCTCGCCCGAGGGCGCGCGCGACTTCCTCGTGCCGTCCCGCATTCATGCCGGCAAGTTCTACGCTCTGCCGCAGGCACCCCAGCAGTACAAGCAGCTGCTGATGGTCTCGGGCTTCGACCGCTACTTCCAGATCGCGCCCTGCTTTCGCGACGAGGACCCGCGCGCCGATCGCCTGCCCGGCGAGTTCTACCAGCTCGATGTCGAGATGAGCTTCGTCGAGCAGGAGGACAT
>JBDHTJ010000063.1:0-26017 GCA_039808585.1 Hyphomicrobiaceae bacterium
GCCGCAAGCGCTGTATCCCAGAAGACGAAACCCAGTTCGTAGATGCGGAAGAGCAGAAGTGACGTGGCGTTGTCCGGCCCGCCGCGCGTCATAACGACGATATGGTCAACGGTCCTGAAGGCATTGATCACGGCATTGATGAAGACGAAGAGGGTGGTGGGCATCAGGAGCGGGAACTGCACGCGGCGGAAGAACTGCCAGCGCGAGGCCCCCTCCAACGCGGCCGCCTCGGCAAGGCTCGGCGCGATCTGCTGGAGGGCAGCCAGATAGAAGATCATGAAGAAGCCCGCCTCCTTCCACACGGCCACGATCGTGACGCAAGCCAATGCCGTATCGCGCGAGCCCAGCCAGTTCTGCGCCGACAGGCCGAATGGCGCCAGGAGTTGTGCCAGCAGCCCGTATTGCGGCGTGTAGAAGAAGATCCAGATATTGGCCACGGCGATCATCGGCAGCACCGTGGGCGTGAAGTAGGCCATACGCACAAGGGTGCGGCCCCGGATGCGGTCGTTGACCCAGATGGCCATCAGCATCGCCAGGGCCATGGAGACCGGCACGGTGCCGAGCGCGAACCACAGGTTGTTGACGACCGCCTGCCAGAAAATGGGATCGTCAATGATCTGCCGGTAGTTGTCGAGCCCGATGAATTGCGACGGCCGTCGCGGCCGGGGCGTGGCGTAGAGGCTTTCGATGAGCGTCGCCACGGCCGGCCAATGCGTGAAGCCGACCAGGAACACCATGGCCGGCAGGAGAAGCAACCAGCCGTGGATCGTGGCAGTCAGGCGGCGCATGCGGTCTCCGGCGGGATTGGCTGCCGGGCACCACGCGCGTGATGCCCGGTTTGCATCTTCCTCACGCGCTAACGGTAGCGGGCAAGGATGCGTTCTGCCTCGACCTGGGCGTCCTTCATCGCCTGCTCGGGCGGCTTGGTGCCATTGAGCGCGGCCTGCAGGCCGTCGTTGAGCGCCTTCGTGACGCGCTGGTTCTCGTGGGTCGAAAGTTCGGCCACGGCGAATTCAAGCTGATCGCGGGCCACCGCAGCTGCGGGGAAGTCTGCCACGTACTTCTTCAGGATGTCCGTGTCGAAGGCGTCCTTGCGCACAGCCACATAGCCGGTATCGACACACCACTTTGCCGCGCGCTCGGGCGTTGTCGCCCAGCGGACGAACTTGAAGGCGGCTTCCTGCTGCGCCTTGGGGGCCTTGCTTGCGATGTAGAAGTTGCCGCCGCCCGTCGGACTGCCACGCCGCTTGCCGGCAGGAAGCATTGCGACGCCGAAGGGAAACTTGGCGTTGGTGCGCACGTTGGTGAGATTGCCGGTGGTCGTCCACATCATGGCAATCTTCTTCTCGAAGAAGTCTTTCGGTGTCGTGCCCCACTCGACGATGCCGGGCGGATGCACCTTGTGCTTGCGCGACAGGTCGACCCAATAGGTCAATGCCTCGACCACCTCGGGCTTGTCGAAGAAGGTGCGGTTGCCTGCCTCGTTCATCAGAATGGCGCCGGCCTGGGTCGAGAAACCCTGGAACAGCCAGTAGGGGAAGCCCGTTGAGGGCACCTGCAGGCCCCACTGCGTGACGTTGCCACCCTCGCTCTTGGTGAGCTTCTGCGCGTATGCCAGCTGCTCGGCCCAGTTCGCGGGCGCCTTGTCGGGATCGAGCCCTGCCTCCTTGAAGAGGTCCTTGTTCCAGTAGAGCACGACGGTGGAACGCTGGAAGGGGGCGCCCCAGGTCTTTCCGCCAGTGCGGCTGTTCTCCATGAAGGCCGGGAAGAAGCTGGCCAGCCACTTCTTGTCGTCGTCGGTCTTCACGAATTCGTCGAAGGCGACGACGGCGTCGTCGTCGATCAGCGTGAACATGTCGGTGGAAAGCACCACGGACAGCGCCGGCGGGACGCCGCTCTTGTGAGCCGTGATGAGTTTGACCAGCGTTTCCTGATAGGTGCCGGCGTAGACCGGCTTCACCTTTATGGTCGGGTTCTCCTTCTCGAAGTCGGCCGCCATTGTGTCGATAAGCTTGGTGATGGGGCCGCCGACGGCAACGGGGAAGAAAAACGAGATCTCCGTGGTCGCCTGCGCAAGCGCCGGCATCGATACGGCGGTGCTGCCGGCCGTCGCGGCGACACCCTTCAGGAACGTGCGTCTCTTCATGGCTTCCTTCCTTATCCGTTCTGTTTCTCGAAACTGCTCACTGTGACAGCCTGCGTCCCGTATCGGCATCGAACCAGTGCGTGGACTTGGCATCCCATGCGACGCCGACGCTTTGGCCCACCGCGACATCGACGCGGCCAGGCACCCGGACAAGGAAAACCTCGCCCGGCTCCAGTCGCACCTCGACCAAGGTGTCGGCGCCCAGATACTCCGTGTTTGTGACAGTTGCGCTGATGCCGGATGAGGAAAGCTGTGCTTCTTCCGCACGCACGCCCAGCGACAGCGAGCGTAACGGCCGGCCAGATGGCGCACCCGGAAGGCGTTCGGCGCCGATGGCTTCGAGCGCGGAGGCCGAAAGCACGTTCATGGGGGGTGTGCCGATGAACCGCGCTGCAAATGTCGTGGCCGGGCGCTCGTAGAGCTCCGCCGGGGCGCCCTGCTGCTCGATGTGTCCGGCGCGCATGAGCACCACCTGATCGGCCATGGTCATGGCTTCGAGCTGGTCGTGCGTGACGTAGAGCATCGTGATGCCGAGCCGCTGCTGCAGGGCGCGGATCTCGCGGCGCATCTCGACGCGCAGTTGTGCGTCGAGATTGGACAAGGGCTCGTCCATGAGGCAGACGGGCGTCTCGGCGACGATGGCACGGCCTAAGGCCACGCGCTGCTGTTGGCCGCCCGACAACTGGGAGGGGCGCCGCGCCAGCAGGCCTTCGAGACCCAACATTGAGGCCGCGCGCGCCAGGCGCTTCTCGCGATCCGCCGCGGACACGTTGCGAACCTTCAGGCCGAACAGAATGTTCTCCGCCACCGAGAGATGGGGGAAAAGGGCATAGGACTGAAACACCATCGACAGATGACGCTCGGCAGGCTTCAGGTGCGTGACATCCCGGCCGCCGATGGAAATTGAACCGGAGGTGGCGGTCTCGAGCCCGGCGATGAGGCGCAAGGTCGTCGACTTGCCGCAACCGGACGGTCCCAACAATGCAGCGAGCCGGCCCGCCTCGACCTTGAACGTGATGCCGGAGACTACCGTCTCGGCTCCCCACGCCTTGGTTACCTCGAATAGCTCGACGTGCGCCAATGATCCCCCCAGACCCATCCCGGAACGCCGGCAAGGTATGCGGAAGGGTCCATGCCCGGCAAGCGTTGTTGCAGGGCCTCAGGGTGCGATGCCGGCGAGGCAGCCGCTGCCGCATGCGCGCTTCGCACATGCTAACGGACGGCCTGCCCTCTTCCGCTCTGGAACTCGCAACGCGTGGTCAGCTGGCGTGAGGGGTGTGCGCCGAGGGCCAATCAGGCGATCATGAAAGCTCGCCACGAACGATCGCTGCACCGTCTGCCAACGCCTTCAACTTGGCGAAGGCGAGCTGGCGCGACATGTACTTCATGCCGCAATCGGGCGCCGGCACCAGCTTTTCGGCCGGCACGAACTTGAGACCGGCGCGGATTCGCTCTGCCACCTTTTCAGGCGTTTCCGCCGTGCTGTCTCCAAGATCGAGGACGCCCAGCATGATCTTCTTGGGGGCCAGTTCCTTCAGGATGCCGAGATCGAGTTTGGGCTGCGCTGCCTCGATGGAGATCTGCTCGGCAACCGTATCTGCAAGCTCGGGCAGGAACGAGTAGCCCACCGGCTTGGTGGAGCCCGGCACCACCGCCGCATAGCCGAAACACAGGTGCACAACAGTCGACACCTTGATGCCCTCGAGCGCGCGGTTGATCGCCTTCACGGCGATGCGCTTTGCCGCGTCAGGGTCGTTGCGCAGCCACGGTTCGTCGAGCTGGATGACATCGGCGCCCGCCTTCACCAGATCATGCGCCTCGGCATTCACGGCCGCGGCGTAGTCCATCACCATCTCGTCGGCGTCCTTGTAGTACTCGTTCTTAGCCTGCTGGCTCATGGTGAAGGGCCCGGGCAGGGTGATCTTGGCCACGCGATCGGTGTTGCGACGCAGGAACTCCATGTCGCGCACCTCCACGGCGTGCGTGCGACGAATACGGCCGACAACCCGCGGCACGGGCGTGGGCGTGTTGCCGGTCCGGGCGACGACCTCGCCTGCGGCCATCGCGTCGATGCCCTCAAGCGCGGTTGCGAACCGGTTTGAGTAGCTCTCGCGGCGCACCTCGCCATCGGTGATGACGTCGATGCCGGCGCGCTCCATGTCGCGAATGGCGAGGATGGTGGCATCGTCCTGCGCCTGCTCGAGGAGATCGTCGGGGATGCGCCAGATGTTCATGCGCACCCGGGGCACCGATTTGGACAGCATCTCCCGGTTCACGAGCCAATCGGGCTGCGGGTAGCTGCCTACCACTGTCGTCGGCAGGATCTTGTTGGCCATGCGGTCGTCCTCCGTGAGGGGTCTCAAGTATTGCTAAGCTGCCGACGGTGCCGACACCGCCTGATTGATGGGTCGTGCAGCCGCCTGCTGCTGGCGTCGTCCGGCCGACTGCCACACGACCATGCGACGCTCCAGCATGCGTGAAAGAATGTCATAAGCCACCGACAGCACGAGAATGCAGAGGATGCCGGCGAACACACGCGGGCTGTCGAGAAGCGTACGGTTGAGCGTCACGAGATAACCGATGCCCGCCGAAGCGGTGAGCATCTCTGCAACGACGACGCCGATGATCGCCAACGCGCCGCCAAGCCGCAATCCCGTGAAGACGGTGGGCAGCGATGCCGGAATGATGACCCTCGTGATCTGCTGGATAACGGTGGCGCCCATGCTGCGCGCGGCGAGCAGATACTGCGGATCTATGGTTCGAATACCCGCGGCGGTGGAGAGCATGACGGGGAAGAATCCATAGAGGCCGGCGAACATGATCTTCGATTGCGAGCCGATGCCGAACCAGGCCGTGAAGATGGGATAGAGGATCACGATGGGGATGGCGTAGAGGCTCGAGAACACCGGCAGGAGCAGGTTACGCAGGACTGCGATGCCGCCGATGGTCGCCCCGGCGAGGATGCCGAGCCCGCAGGCGATGACGGTCGCAAGCACCACCTCATAGAGCGTGACGAGAAGTGCGGCGTAATACTTGTCGAGATCGGCCCACAGCACGCGCAGCGTCTTGGTAAGCGGCGGCAGGAACAGCTCGGGCAGAAGTCCAGTCAGCGGCACCAGCTCCCATGACAGGAGCAGCGCGAGGAGGATGCACCAACGCACGATCTTGGGGTCTGGGCGTCGCATGATGGCCTCAGTGCGACTTGCGGATCTGCTGCCAGATCCGGTCCCGCAGGCGGCCGAAAGTATCGGTGGCCATCATCTCGTAGGTGCGGGGCCGTGGCAGGTCGATCTCGATGTGGTCCAGTATCCGACCGGGGCGCGGCGACATCACGAACACCTCGTCGGCAAGGTAGACTGCCTCGGTGAGGCTGTGAGTGATGAAGACCACGGTCTTGTTGGTCTTCGACCAGATGCGCAGGAGTTCATGCCCCATGGTCATGCGCGTCTGCTCGTCGAGGGCGGCAAACGGCTCATCCATGAGCAGCACGGGCGGATCCTGCACGAGGCCGCGCGCGATCGAGACGCGCTGCTTCATACCGCCGGACAACTCATGTGGATAGCGCTGCCCGAAGCCCGTGAGGCCGACCAGCGACAGCATCGCGTCCGACCGGCGGCGGCGCTCCTCCCGCGGAACTCCGCGCAGGCTCAGAGGGAATTCGATGTTGTCGAAGGTGGTCAGCCAGGGAAAAAGGCTTGCCTCCTGGAAGATCACGCCGACGCGCTCGGGATCGGGCTTGCGAATGGGCGCACCGTGCACGTTGATGCGCCCTTCGCTGTGGTCACGCAGTCCGGCCATCATCATCAACAGGGAGGTCTTGCCGCAGCCGCTCGGCCCCACGATGACAACGAAACGGCCTGGCGCCACCTTCATCGACACGTCGCTCAGGGCGGGCACGCCGCCTTCCGCGCCCGCATAGACGTGGCTGACGCGATCAATCTCGATTGCGGCGCCTGTGGCCTGGCCCGCTTTCACGTCCGCCACGTACTGCATCTCGCCTCCAGGAAGCGCACGGCTTCGTTGAACATGATCGCCACCACCGCGAGAAGGATGACGCCGGCAAAAAGCTGCGGCATCTGGAAGTTCTCACCCCAGTTGGAGATGAGGTGCCCGATGCCGGTGCGCGAGGCGTACATCTCCGCGATCATCACGCCGGTGAAATTGAAGATCATGGAGATGCGCAACGCCTCGAGCAGCACGGGCATCATGCTGGGCACATAGACGCGCCACAGGATCTGCATGGGCGTGGCGCCGAAGGACCGGGCCACGAGGACATGGTCGAACTTCACGGATTCGACGGCAGCAGTTGCGCTCATGAGCACGACGAAGGCCGTGGTGAAGGCCGCATAGGCGACCTTCTGCTGGAAACCGATGCCGAAGATCAGGATGAACATCGGCAGGAAGATCGATTTCGGGATGCTGAAGACATAGAACAGCATCGGCTTGAAGATGGCGCCTGCGTAGGGGAACTCGGCGATCGCCACGCCTGCGACGGCACCAAGCGGCACCGCGATGATGAAGGCCACGACGACCTCGAGCGCCGTCACGAGGATGGCCTCCTGCACCGCGGGCCGCGCGATTTGCACCTTCAGCATCGCGAGCACATCGCTGAGCGGCGGCAGCAGCATGGAATTGACATAGCCGGCGCGCGGCGCAACCTCCCAGGCTCCGAGCACGAGGACCAGGAGCACCAGTCGCGCCAGAATGATCTGCCAGGTTTTCACTGCGCGCAGGGCCCCGAAGTGGTGCACCGTAAGCTGGCCGTGCGAAAGCCTGCACAGCCAGCGGTGAGCCGCAAAATCCGGTTGCGGTCAGACCTTCGTCGGCACCGGCTTGAACTGCTCGATGTAGACCTCCTTGGCACCGGCAAGTTCCTTCATGCCGATGAGGCGGGCGTGATCGAGCGCGCGCTCCACCCATTCCAGTTTGAATTCGCCGGTCCGGGAGATGTACTTCAGGTTGTTGTCGATCTCGAAGCCGGCGATCTTATCCGGAATCTCGTCAATCTCGGCGACGAGCTTGACGGCCTCGCTGCGGTGCTTGTCGTCGGCAAGAAACACAACGCCGCCATAGAGCGCGTTCAAGGTCTTTTGCACCACCTCAGGCCGCTCCTTGATGACCTTGTCGGTCGCGATCCAGCTGCCGGTCGAATGCTCGGGCACGGCCTTGCCGAAGTCAATGATGGTGCGCGCCACCTTCTCGTCGGCCACCTTGTAGGTAAGCGGCGAATAGAGCACCGTTGCGTCGATGTTGCCGGTGAGCAGGTTGGGGACGAGGCCGCCGCCGCCGAGCGGAACGCGGGTGAATTCAACCTTGTGCTCGGCAATCGTCCAGAGCGCGAGGATGTCCGTGCCGGAGCCCGCGGACGTGATGCCAACCTTCTTGCCCGCAAGGTCGGCCGGTTTCGTGATTGGGGAATCCGTCTTCACGACGAGTTGCCACCCGTAGTAGCCGTTGGCCGTGTTGGCTACGCAGCGGGAATTGACACCGCGCTTGAGACCGGCAGCAACGCTCATCGTGGAATTCATGACGATGTCTGCAGCGCCGGCTGCCAGAGCCTCGAAGCCCTCTGATCCGCTGCGATAGATCGTCAGCTCCGGCTTCAGGCCTTCCTTCTCGAACATCTTCTGGCGGATGGCCGTTTCCGCGATGATGGTGGGATAATAGGTTTTGGTGGGTACGCCGATGCGGACCACGTTGGAGCCTTGTGCACGCGCATACCAGGGCATCGCGACGGTCGCGCCGAGGCCGGCGATGACGGTGCGCCGCTTCAGCTTCGCAGTGGTGATCTTCGTGGTTTCATTCATGGACGTGTTCCTCCCGGGGGCATTGTTTTGCGTGTTTCGCACAGCGAAACGCGGAGCCCTTTGCGGTGCAGCCTAACCCGACCCGATGGCCGTGAACAATATCGCGCATGGGGACACGCCTTTGCATCGGCTCGTGGTAACGGCCGGTGACGACATCGGCCTGGAGATGTCTGGCAGAAGATCCCGCATCCAGCACACAGCCACAGCGGACGCGACGCTGACCTCGTTGCCTGAGGCCTCGGGAGGAGATCAATAGTTGTAGGAACTTCCGTCCCTTATCCGTGGGGACGTGTGCAGGCGATGGATCAACAGGGACTGCTGCGACTAGCCCTCCCCGTTGCTCCATACTGTTCTTGCGGGGAGCCCCGAAGGGCTAACCTCCACGCAAGCCAGCCGGCTAGCCGCGACGCGGCGATCGGCTTGTGCTTGTTCACGCACGTGGTGCACCCGGGCTCGATGTCAGTGAAAGTTCTGCCTGAACGCAAGCGATGCGACGAGACAAGAGCAACCCGATCAGAAGCTGCGGAGAACAGACTGCACCGACCATTGCCCCCTCACTGACAATGAGGAACCACTTCCTTTGCGAACCATTCGATCTGCTCATCGAATTCGGCCACTGAATTCGCGGGGAACATGAGGGCGCAGCAGTGATCGACGCCGATTGATTTGAGCTTGGCCACCTTCTCGATGATCACATCCGGCGAACCCACCAAGTTGGCGACCACCTGATGGCTCAGATCGCGACCTGTGTAGGCAAGTGACTTGCGATGTGCGACGAGGCCGCTTTCCATGTAGCGCTTTTCTGCCGCCTCCATCGTGCGGTCGATGGTGCAGGAGAACTGCGGGGAGATTTCGATTGTCGCGGGATCGCGACCGAGTTCTGCCGCACGGCGCTTGATTATGCCGATGCGTTCTTCCATCTCCTTGAGAGGACGCCAGCCGCCGAGCCAGCCCTGTCCGACGCGCGCCGTGCGTTCGAGGGACTCGAGATTATGCCCGCCAATATACAGCGGGAAGGGTTGCGCCACGCTCTTGGGGGCCATCTCCAAATCGGAGTAGCTGTAGTACTTTCCGGTGTGGCTGGAGCGTGTCTCGGTGAAGAGCTTGCCCAGAACCTCGAGCCCTTCATCCATCATGTCGCCGCGCCGCGCGTCTTTTACGCGCTCGCCACCCCATGACAGAAACTCCTCCCGGTAGGCGCCGATGCCAACCGCCAGGATGAAGCGGCCATTGCTCATGTGGTCGAGCGTGATGGCCTGCTTGGCCAGATACACCGGCTCGCGCATGGGCAGTACGGTGACGGCCGTGCCGAGTTTCAAAGTCTTCGTGACAGAGGCTATGGCCGAAAGGACGATTATAGGCTCGTAGAAGTTCGGCGGTTTACCGGGAAACAGTTCGCGCACATAGTTCTGCGTGGTGATGTGGTCATTGCCCCAAACCGAGTGGTAGCCCAACTCTTCACACCGCTTGCCCTGACGTAGGAAGTCCTCTGCTCCCGCAAACGGAACGGGATACATGACGCCCTCGAAGCCGGTCGACAGGCAGACACTGAAGCGCATTGCGTTGCTCCTAGGAAATTCGGGCTGCGGATAGGATATCGGTGACTTGATCACCGTCTCGGGCCCCTGCCGTGACGATCTCGTCGAGGCCGGCTGCGTGATAATCGGCGAAGCGGGCGCGCACCTCTTGCGGCGTCCCGCTCGCGGCGTGGTTGCGCACGATGGCATCCGTAATCAGGGCCTCGGCCTGCGCCCAATCCTCCGCAAGGACCGCCGCGTTCAGTGCGGCCTGGTCGAGGCTGCTGCCGCCGAGTTCGAGGTTTGCCTTGTGATGGCTTCCGCGCAAGAGGATTGCAAGGATGCGGCGCATGCGGTCATGCGCGCGGGCGCCGATGGCATCGACGGCAGCGTAGACCAGGGCGTGCTTCGTAACGCTTCTTCCGTTGGCGCCTCGCTTCACGTGCTCCAGCGAGCGCTTGATGAACGCGATCGATGTGCCCGCGCTGATCAACACGCCGTCAGCCAGGCTGCCGGCGAGTTCGAGCATTTGCGGTCCGGATGCCGCGAGGATGAGTGGAACAGGACGGCGCCCGGATGCAAGGCTGCGGCCATTGGTGCGGAATACCTGGCCCAGGTAGGTGACACGGTCCCCATCAAGCAGCGCTCGCGAGAGTTCCATGGCCTCTCGCATGGCCTTGAGCGGTTTGGCTTCGTTTATCTCAACGGCCTTGAGATCGGCAGGCGCGCCGACGCCCAGACACAATGCAACGCGCCCAGGGAAATACTCGTCAAGCGTGGCGGCAGCCATCGCCATCTGGACGGGATGCACGGTGAAGGGCGTGAGCGCCATGAGCGTCACGCGCAGCGTCTGCGTTCGCGACAGGGCCAGGGCCGCCTGGGAGATGGGATCGCGCTGGAACAGGTGGTTGGCGATCCATAGGCACGGCGCACCGCTCTTCGCGGCGGCGTCGACCTTGTCGTGGAAGCGAGCCGGTGCGTCGCGGCCGTCGCACGATATGGAGATGTCAGACAAGGCTTTTTACCGCTTCCATGATTTTGACATAGCCCGTGCATCGGCAAATGTTGCCGCGCAGGAAATGGCGGATCTCTGCATCCGTCGGGCGAGGATTGGATGCGAGCAATGCTGTCGTTGCAAGGACGAACCCCGGCGTGCAAAAGCCACATTGAATGGCGCCGTGATCGACAAACGCCTGTTGCACGCGCGAAAGCGCACCCGGCTTGCCCACGCCCTCGATCGTGACGACACTGCGATTGTCGATGTCGACTGCGAGCATCGTGCAACTGCTGGCAGGAAGCCCATCGACGAGGACAGTGCAGGCGCCGCAAACCTCCACGTCGCAAGATCGCTTGGCTCCCTTGAGGCCGAGGCGATCACGCAGGACGTCGACGAGCAGTTCGCAGGGTTCGACCTGGATTGACCGCGCCTGGCCGTTGAGCTCAAAAGCGATCGTTATCTTTTTGCTCATGACTGAAGCTCCGGGCGTGCGCCGACGATGTCGGCACAAGCGCGCCTCAGCATCACGCCGGCCAGATGCCGCTTGTAGTCCGCACTCCCCAGCAGATCACCCTCGGTGTGCAGCGCGCCGACGGCTTCCTCGACATGCGGCGTAACGGCGTCGGACAACTCGGTAGGGTCTATGCCGAGCAGCCTCTCTGTGAGGCCGGACAGTTCGACGGGAGTGCTCGTCAGCGCGCCAGCAAAGATTTTGTAGGAGTGGCTCGCCTCGCGCGGCAGATAGCCAACGGCGACACTGACCGCTGGCCGCTCGAGATGGCCGAAGCTGCGGTACGCGAAACGGGACCCGGCGGCAGGACGAGGAACGCGTATCTCGCAGAGGATTTCGTCCGGCGCGCGCTGTGTCGTGAATTCGCCGCTTATGAAATCCTGCATTGCGATGAGGCGCTCGCCAGCGCGTCCCTGCAGGCGCAAGCTTGCCCCTAGGGCTGAAAGCATTGTCGGCGGGTCCGCGTGCGGCTCTGCAAAGCAGAGGTTTCCGCCGAGCGTTCCCTGCGCGCGCACGCGGATATTGGCGATGTTGTCGCTGAGCTGCGCGTATGTCGGCAGGGTGGATCGGATGATCGGGTCCCCTGCAAGTGCTAAGTGGGACGAAAGGGCGCCGATGACGACTTCCGAGGCCGTGGCCTGTACGCCGCGCAGTTCATCCAGACGCTTCAGATCAATGAGGTTGTCGTAGCGCAGGACGCGCGCCTTCATGGCCAGCAGCAGCTCTGTGCCACCGGCATAATAGGCTGCGTCCTCGCCGTGCCGGTCCATCAGTTCCAACGCCTCATCAAGGCTCCGGGGGCGGTGGTGATGGAAGGATTGCAGGAGCATGGGTCAGGCCTTGGCGAGTTCGGCCAGGAAGCGACGCTCGAACTCGGCGAAGTTCTCCTCAGCCTTCTTCTTGATCACCGAGTAGCCAAGCGAGGCGAGCCTGCCGGCGACCTGAAGTTCAGCCTGCACGACGAGATTGCTCCCGGCTTCCAATGTTGGCGAGACATCCACACGCAGATCGACGGCAAGATTGGTGCGCGTGATCTTGTCCTTTCCGGCTGCGCGCGCATGGACGAATGCGGGTTCGCGATGATCTGCGACAGTGATGTTCGCGGGCACCTCGAGTTTGAAGGGGCCGATCTTCTGCTTCATCACGGCCTTGTACTGGGCAAGCGGCGCAAGTTCTTCCACCTGCTCGCAGCCAGGAATGCACGCGGCGATGCGGGCGATGTCCACCATGACCATCCAAACCTGCTGCGGTGGTTGCGGAAGACGAGTCTCCATCCGGAATTCCATCAGGTCAGATCCTGCTTTGTCCGCTTCTTCCTGTTGTTGTCCAGGGCACGCCACACACGCTCGGGCGTAAGTGGCAGGTCGCGGATGCGAACGCCGGTCTTCGCCGCGATGGCGTTGGCAATTGCGGGCGCCGCCGGAAGGATGGCACCTTCACCCATGCCGCGTGCCCCACCGGGACCAGGCCCCGTTCCGTTCTCCAACAGCACAGTGTGGAATGTGGCTGGAATCTCGTCGATCGTGGGTACATGGTAGTCGAGCATCGTGCCGTTGATCAGCTGCCCGTCTTCGTAGACCATTTCCTCGCTCAAGGCGTGTCCCATGCCCTGCGCCGCTGCGCCCTCGTCCTGGCCTTCCGCCGCCACGCGATTCAGGACGCGCCCCACGTCGGCGACGCTGGCGTAGGCGGTCATGCGCACCTCGCCCGTGTCTTCATCAACGTCAATGTCACAGCTTCCGGCTGCGGTTTCCCAGAAGAGCGGTGCTTGCAGGAACGTGCCGTTCTTGGAGCGCGGCGTCAGGCGTCCGATACCCACTACCTCGCCGCTGTCGATGCCCCAGTAGCGGTGCATGAGGTATGCGAAGGCGTAGAACTTGCCCTCGTGGACAATGCCTCCGGCAATCAAGTCCGCAGCACTCGCCGGGGCGCCGAAAATGTTTTCCGCCATATCGGCAAGCTGCCCTTTTATCTCGTCGACGGCGGCTTCGATCGCGAGGCCCATAACGACGCTCGAGCGGCTTGCCCCTGTGCCCCAGTCGAAAGGTGCAAGCGCGGTGTCGGGCTGCAGCACGGTGACGGCATCCACCGGCTGGTTGAGACGTTGGGCAGTGACGCGCCGCAATACTTCGCGAACACCTTGGCCCATCTCGACGGAGTTCGAGATCACGAGAACGGAACCATCCGCTTTCAAGCGCACGATGACACCACCAAGAGGCAGAATGCCCGGGTCCGATATGCCCAGTGCAATGCCTGTCGCTTGAGATCCTGCGTTGGCAGGTCTGCCGCGGGCGAGTGTGGCGGCAGCTGTCTCCATCGCCAGCTGCATGTCGACGTCGATGGGTCTCAGATCGGGCCTGACTGGTTGGCCCGGGCGCAACATGTTCCGGCGCCTCAGTTCAAGCGGATCGATCGCCAGTGCTGCGGCGATCTCGTCCATGATCGATTCACTTGCCCACACGCCCTGAGGCCCGCCGATCGAGCGGAAGGCCGCGCCTGGCACCGTGTTGGTGTAGACGGCGAAGCTCTCGAGCTTGAGGTTGGGGATCTTGTAGGGCCCGATGCTGCGGTTGGCGGCCTTCACAGCAACTGCCGGGCCCGTGTCGGCGTAGGCGCCGCCATTCATGATCACGCGCACCGACTTGGCCAGGAGGGTGCCGTTTGTCTTGACGCCAACCCGGACAGTTATGGACGCGCTGAGCCTGCGGCAGGTGAGCATCGATTCCTGCGTCGATAGGCAGACACGAACCGGTCGCTCCACCTTCCAGGCCGCAGCCGCGACGAGGGGATCGATCTTCACGGAGGCCTTGCCGCCGAAGCCGCCGCCCACATAGGGCGTCTCTATGCGGATCGAGGCGATCGGCACATCGAAGACCTGCGAGATCACCTTTTGTACGGCTGTTGGCGATTGCGCGCAGCTCCACAAGTGAAAACCGCGCTCGCGGCTGTAGTCGGCAATGACGCAGTGAGGCTCCATGGCGTAATGAAACACCATCGGGAAATTGTAGGTCTCCTCGAACACGCGGTCGGCCTGGGCAAAGCCCGCCTCGACATCGCCGTGGGCATAGGCGTAGTGCTGGAAGACGTTCGTAGCCTTGATGGGGTTCGTGGCGCCTTTGAAATAGAAGTCAGCCACCGTTGTCGGATCATTGTGGATGAGCGGGGCCGTCTCGGCCATGGCCTCCACGGCGTCGGTCACGAAGGGCAGCACCTCGTAGTCGACCTCGATCGCGTCGAGAGCATCTTCGGCGCACCGCTCGCTTTCCGCCACCACGAGCGCGACGGGGTCGCCCACGTAGCGCACACGGTCTATGGCGATGATCGGGCGGTCCTTGAGGTACAGGCCCCAATGTGCATTGAGGAGCTTGATATCCTCTCCAGTGAGCACGGCAATCACGCCCGGCATGGCAAGCGCACCACTGGTATCAATCGCCCTGATGCGCGCGTGGGGATGCGGACTGCGCAAGATCTTTCCGTGCAGCATGCCACTGACGGCGACATCGGACACATAGATCGCCGTGCCGGTCACCTTCTCGACGTAGTCTATTCGCGAAGCGGGAGCGTTATGGCCCTTGCTTGTCATGGTCGCGCCTCTACGACACGAGGTTGTGACCGCCTCAGCCTCGCCAGCGCGATGAGTTGCGCCAGGATGGCGACAAACGTGACGATCAGGATGGACGCCGAAATGGGCCGCGTCACCAATATGATCGGATTGCCGTCTCCCATCAGCAGGGATTGGCGGAGCGAGGTGTCGAGAAGGTTGGCGAGGATGAAGGCCATTATGAGCGGCCCGGCGTCCAACCGAGCCTTGCGGAACAGATAGCCGGCCGCACCAGCGACCATGAGAAGGCCAACATCGAACCAGTTCGTGCGCAGGCTATAGGTGCCAAAGATTGCAACGACGACGACCGCAGGTCCGAGGATGAAGAATGGCACGCGCAGAAGCTGGACCCAAACGCCCACGAGCGGCAGGTTCAGGATCAGCAGCATGATATTGCCGATGTACATAGAGGAAATGACGCCCCAAAACACATCAGGGCTCTTGGTCATCATCAAGGGACCCGGCTGAACATTCTGGATCAGCAGGCCCGCAAACAGGACAGCAGTTACGGCATTACTGGGAAGACCGAGCGTGAGAAGCGGAACGAAAGACGCAGACGCGGCGGCATTATTGGCGCTCTCCGGCCCTGCAACACCGGCGATGGCCCCTCTGCCGAAAGCCTCCGGCGTCTTGGACACCTTTTTTTCGACCGTGTAGCTGAGCAGCGAGCCGAGGATGGCCCCGCCGCCGGGAATGAGACCGATGATGAAGCCCAGCACGGAGCCCCGCGCGATGGCCCCGCGCGACTGCCGCCAATCCTCGCGCGTCGGGAGCAGCCGCCCAATCTTCGTCGTAAGCAGCGTGAACGCGCCCTTCTCTTCCAGATTGACGAAGATTTCCCCTAGTCCGAACAGCCCCATCAACAAGGGCACGAGTTCGATGCCATCTCGCACTGCCATCGCCCCGAAGGTGAAGCGGTCGACACCTGTCACCGTGTCCACGCCCACGATCCCGAGCAGAAGGCCAGCCAGCACCATGATGAAGCCGCGCAGCATGGAACCGCCGGAGAGGCTGGCACTGAGAGCCAGCCCGAGGAAGGCAAGCGCAAAATATTCAGGAGGGCCGAACGACAGGGCAAATTTTGCAAACAGCGGACCGACCAGGCCCAAGGCGAAGATCGAGAGTGTGCCGGCAAGGAACGAACCGATGGCAGCGATGGCAAGAGCCGGACCGGCGCGACCTTGCTTGGCCATTTCGTAGCCGTCGATGCAGGTGACAACGGAGGCTGCCTCGCCCGGGACCTTGAGGAGAATGGACGTGGTGGAGCCGCCATACATCGCCCCGTAGTAGATCGAAGAAAGCATGATGATCGCACCGAGCGGATCGCCAACCTGGTAGGTGAGAGGCAGCAGCACAGCGATCGTGGTGACCGGCCCGAGCCCTGGCAAAACCCCTACCAGGGTGCCCAGGATTGAACCGATCAGGGCATACATCAGGTTATGCGGCAGGGCCGCAAGCTTGAGACCGAACCAGAGCTGGGCAAGAGCGTCGATCACGAGACCCCCGGCAGGAGTGGCATGGGCACCTTCAGAGCCACGTGAAAGACGAGGACACCTGCGGCGGTGAGACAGAGCCCGAGCAGACCAGAACGGAGCCAGCTCTGCCCGTGCAGTACCTTGACCCACAAGGTGATCATGACGACGGCGGGCGCGACCATGCCGATGCGCGGCGCAAGCAGGGCAAATGCGCCTCCAAGCGCCACGGCAAAGAGCGGTTCCCAGCGTAGTGCATCTTCGTCCCGCGGTGCGCCCAGCACCATCGGCACGAGTAGGACGAGGAGCAACGCGGCAGACAAGGACGGCATCAGACCAGGGCCGGGACCGCCGTCAATCCACAGTCCCAGCCGAAACCCGCCAACGACAAACACTGCCGCCATCACCGCGAGCAGAATTGTCGTGAGGCGGGAAGCTCCAAGCCCCATCTTGCCGAGCTTTGCGAGCATCACTTCGACTTGATCTCCTTAACGAGTTCAGCCGCCAATTCGTATTCCTTCAAGACCAGTTCCCGCGTCTGTGCACCGGAGAGGTCGATCACCTCCATTGAAAGTCGCTTCATGGTGTCCTGAAAGGCCTTGTCGGTGAGAGACGCGCGGAACGCACTCTCGAGCTTGGCGCGGATATCTTCCGGCAACCCGGCGGGCCCAATGATGGCTTGCACGGAACGCAAAGACTTGAAACCTTTCTCGGCCAGCGTCGGTATGTCTGGATAGGCCTTCGCACGGTTGGGCGTCGTGACGGCGAGAAGACGCGCCTGCTTGCTTTCGAGGAAGGGCGCCCAAACGGACGTCTCCGTGACGAAATCGACGTGTCCGCCGAGAAGCGCCGGCATCGAGGCTGCGGAGCCGTTCTGCGGAATGTGGACGAATTTCGCGCCCGAACTGCGCTGTAGCGATTCCGTGGTGAGATGCTGCGTCGTGCCGATGCCGGCCGTACCGTATTTCAGCTTGCCGGGCTGGCTCTTCCCCATGGCGATCAGGTCTTCGATCGACTTGAGCGGCGAGTCAGCCAGTACGGCCACACCAATGAGGTTATCGCCGTAGTAACTAATGTAGGAAAATGAGTTGATGGCATGGAAGGGAAGGTCCCGCCCCTGCAGTGCCACCAGATAGCCTGTACTGGAGAGCGTGCCGATCGTGTAGCCGTCAGGCTTGGCGGCAGCGATTTCGGCCATGCCGATCGTGGTGGAGGCGCCAGGCTTGTTGATGATGACGATAGGCTGACCAAGCTTGGCCTCGGCGGCCTTGGCGAGAACGCGCGCCGTCTGGTCTGTGCTGCCGCCAGCGGCCCATGGCACGATAAGCGTTATTGGTTTTTCCGGATAGTCTGCCCTCGCTGCCATCGTCCATGGGCAAGTGATCAGCATCGGCATGATCAGAGCCAACGCCGTCATCAGGGTGCGCCGTCTCATATCTGTGTCCTTTCTTCAACGCATTGGGATCAACTCGGGAACAGGCCGGTACTGCGCAGCATCGCGCGCGCTTCATCCAGTTTTGCCGAGACCGGGATCGAGGGGCGCAGGCTTCGCTCTATTGGCGCCGGGTCCTTGAGGCCGCTGGCCGTGAGCAGCGCAACGACACTTTCTCCGGCCTTGATGGTGCCATTCGTTCGCAGTGTCGAAACTGCGGCAAGCGCACCGGCGGAACTGGCTTCCACGAACAGGCCTTCGGCAGCAGCGAGCCGCTGCTGCCAAGTGAGCATCGAAGCTTCGTCGATCACGACTGCAGCTCCGTTCGACTTGCGTGCGATATGCAGCGACTGGTACGTGCCGCGCGTCGCACCAATCGAAATCGCAGTGGTAGGCTTTGCAAGCGGAAGATCTTCGAGTGCATCCTGGCCGTGAGCGAACGCCTTCGAGATGGAGCCCGATACTTCCGCCGCCACCATTCTCGGCAGCCGATCGATCCAGCCGAAAGCCTTCATCTCGACGAAGCCGCGCCACATGCCTACGAGGGCGTCACCATAGCAGACAGGCAGGACACACCAGTCCGGTACGCTCCAGTTCATGGCATCGGCGATTTCGTAGGCGAGCGTCTTATAGCCCTCGATCCCATAAGGGTTGCTGCCCACCGCTGGGCCGAAGAATGGAGAGGTGGGAAACCAGCCGTATTCGCGCACGGCAAACTGCATCAACGTCCAGCGGTCAGCTTTCGCGGCGACCTCGACAACCTGCGCGCCGTAGCTGCGCATTTGCGTCACCATCGGTCCGGCGACGCCGCGGAACGTGAAAATGACACACGGAATCCCGGCTTTGGCGGCGTAGGCGGCCGCCGCGGCGCCTGCATTCCCCGAACTACTCGAGACGATCGTCGTGGCGCCGAGCTTGCGCGCAGAGGATATGGCCATGCATGCCAGGCGATCCTTGAAGGACCAGGTGGGATTCCTGGTTTCCTCTTTGACGTAAAGGTGCGCCAATCCGAGTTCTGTGCCGGCGTTGGTCAAACGGTGAAGAGGCGAGCCCCCCTCGCCGAGCGTGACGGCTTCATCCTGCGTAACCGGCAGCAGGTCGCCGAAGCGCCAAAGGCTCCTGTCAGCGCTTTGGGCAGGACGGGCGCGAGGCCCCCGCCTGTCGTCGCCATAGACCACGACAAGGTTGCTTGGCGCTTCGTTTCGGCACTTCGGGCAATCCTCGCTATAGCTGGTCGGCGGATATTGCGCTCCGCATCGCAAGCACGCGAGGGCTTCGACCTTGGCCATTATACGACCTTCAACGCGGTGCTGCTCAACATGAAGTTCTCGACGCCTGTCGACGTGACGACCAGGGTGTCCTCCACCTGCAAGCCACCGAAACCCAGCTCGTAGTAGGGTGTCTCGACGCAGATCACCATGCCCTCCTCGAAGCAGTCCGAGTTCGATGGCGCAATGTTGGGTGCATCGTAGCCGTCGAGGCCGATCCCGTGGCCGATGTGACTGCGCTTGTAGTGCGGAATACCCTCCTTCCGCACCGTTTCAACGCCGGCTTCGAAGACATCGGCAACGCGAACGCCAGGTTTGATCATCTCGATGGCCCGGTCGAGCCCGCGGCAGATCGCGGCGTGGTAGGTCTTGATTTTCTTCGTGGGTTCCCCCAACACGCCGTTGCGCGCAATGTCGGCGCGATAATGCTGGTAACGCCCGCCTACGTCGAAACGTATGATATCGCCCTGATGGAGCCTGGTCTCGTCAGGTTGCACGTTGATCATCGCGCTACGGCCTCCGAAACCGATGCAGCCAAGCACCGGCATGCCGCCCGCGCGGATGGTGGTCTCGTGGAAATTGAAGGACATCTCGAGTTCGGTCTGGCCCTCTTTGGCGCGGGCCAACGCAACCGCGATAGATTTGTCCGCAATTTGCGCCGAGAGACGGAGGCGACGCACCTCCTCAGGCGTCTTGATCGCACGCGCATAGCGAAAAATTTCGGAGGCTCGGACGAGCTTCGCGTGGGGCAAGGCGTCGGCAAGCCTGTCCCAGTACTGCGGCAGGATGCCGATTTCCTCCACGCCGATCGTGGCCTTTTCCAGCTTACGATCCTTGATGGCTGCGACAAGCGTGGCAACGGCATCGCCCACATCGGCCCCACCGAGCAGTTCCTCGGCGCGCTGGTCCCATGTGCTGAGGGTCGCGTCGGGCGTGCGCTCGACAACGAAATTGCCATAGCGGCGCACGTCCTCGACCCAGACGTCGGGCGAGGCGGCAAGGTCGATCAGGCCCGTGCTGGCAATGACGGCCGAGGGGCCGTTGACCGGAAGCGGCACAAGCACGTAGGCCTGGGGCCCGCGCCTGATCCACTGGCTCATGGCCCAGAAACCGCTGGCATAAGTCACGTTCTCGGGCATGGTCGCCACGATGGCATCGAGACCCTGCTTGCGCATGGCGTGGAAGAGACGCTCAGCATTCATCAACATCAAGCCTAGGCCTTTCCTGCTCTTGTTGGCGCAACGGTGGAATTACGGTGCGGCGCACCAAGCTTGTGCGAGATGCGTTCCGCCGCCCCAGCGACGAGATTGCAAAGAGACTTGGCGCCGCTCGCACTCAGCTGGCTACGGGGGACGGCGCCGCTGACAGCCCCAACACAGGTGCCACTGGCGTCGCGTATTACAGCGCCTGCCGCATAGACGTTCTCGAGGTTTTCTTCATCCGAGACTGCGAACCCGAGCCGGCGCACCTCTGCGAGTTCCTTGAGAAAGGGGCGCAGGCGCGTCTTGGTTTTTCGCGTCAGCTGCCTGAAGGGCTCTGGGCCGAGAAGATCCACGACCACGTGATCTGGCAATTCAGCAAGCAGGGCCTTGCCGAACGCAGTGCTATGGAGGCTTGCAGCCGAGCCCGGCGTGCTCACGATCGCAATCGGACCCCGGCTCTGCAGCGCCTCGAGATATATGACGCGGTTCCCGCGCAGAACGCCGAGGTACGCATTGACGTGGTGCACCTCTGCCAACTCGCGGAGTTCCGGCAGGCAGAGGGAATGCAGAGTGTTTCCCGTGAGGTAGCTCCGGCCAACCTGAAAAAGGCGGAACCCGATCCGGTAACTCTGACCGTTCTCGGCGCGCTCGACATATCCACTCGCAGCAAGCGTTGCCAGGAGGCGCTGGGCGATGCTGGGCGAAACACGCAGGCGGCGTGCAATTTCGCGCACACCCAATCCCTCGCCCTCCTCTTCGAGGAGATCCAGGATCGCAAGCGCGCGCGCCACGCTTTGACTCTGGCTCATGTTCCGCATATCGGTACACTGTTCCGCATTTGAGCATTCCTGCTTACTTCGCACTTTGCTCGACTGTCAATACGATCGGAGCAAGCGAGGACCGACACGCCATGCAGCTCACGCCTCGCACACATGTGCCTTGCTCGAGAGGAGCGATTTCCGATTGCATGGCGTGGCGGCTTCCTGCGAGGTTGTTGAAAGCCGCGGCTCGTCCAAAGCAAGGAGCTCGTGCATGTCTTGCAGTTCAATTCCGGTCGATCCAAAGGCGCTGGATGCCGACGAGGCCTACAAGCTCGTCATTGGGGCAATCGTGCCGCGCCCCATCGCGTGGGTGACAACGCTCAATAACACCGGACGCGTCAATGTCGCCCCGTTCAGCGCCTTCATGTACGTCTCGCCAAAGCCGCCGATGCTCGCAATCAGCGTGGGCCGCAAGGCCGGGGTGTACAAGGATACGGGCGCCAACATCCTTGCGCGCGAGGATTACGTGATCCACATCGCCGACATGGGCCTGATCGAGCCCCTGCATCTGAGCTCGATCGAGCATCCACCCGAAGTAAGCGAAGTGGACGAACTTGGCTTGGCGACAGTTCCCAGCAGTCTCGTCGCCACGCCGCGCCTGCGCGATGTGCCCATTGCCATGGAGTGCCGGTTCCGCCAGTGCCTCGAGTTCGGCGAAACGCAAAGCCGCCTGATGGTGGGCGAGGTGATCATGTTCCACATCCGCCAGGACATCATGCGCGACGGCAAGATCGACACCAAGGCTCTCGATCCAATATGCCGACTGGGTGGGCCGCGCTATGCCAGTCTGGGCGAGATCATCACCATGCAGCCCGTACAGCAAACCCGGATCACCTGAAGATTTTCCGCGTCTCGACGAACGGGCCGTCGGCGACGCAACAGTTCCGCCCGCCCCCGTCCGGGATCAGAGCGCGACTTCCCAGTCAAAGTCTGCGCCGCAGGTTCGATGAGCTGCCCGAGATCGGTCCGCTCCGGTTCAAGCCGTAACAAGAGCTCCGCATGGGACAAGGCGGCGCGAATGTCGCGCGCCTCGATCTGAGGAAATGAGAGCCGTGAGAATGGCCCTATCATAGGGGTGACGGTCGAGGCCCAACGCGTGCAGAAGCGGCCCGGACTTGTTCAACCCGGAGCATGGCTTGCGGAAGCCATTTTCAAGTTGTGCCCATCAGGGGTGCGGACCCCAGGGCGCGGCGGTGAGCAACTTCACTTCTTGCGTCATGACCAGCGGGCGAAACTTGGCCGCAAAGCCTTCGACGAAATCCTTGTTGGCGTACACATCGGCCCAATGCCGCCTGCGATCCGCATCGTCATCGAACTTCCACAGATGCACCAGCTGGTTGATCATGCCGGTGTCGCCTTGAAAATAGCCGATGAGCTTCTTGTCCTGCCCGCCCTTCTGAAGCGCGGGGAAACCAAACTCCTGATAGAGTTTCGCGGCTTCGCCCATCTTGCCTACGTAAAGCGTGTAGGTCCGCATCTCGTACAACACCATCTGAAAGATCCTCTGGGCTCACCCGTTAAGGGAAATCGGCAATTCATATGAACCTTTGCCGCAAGGCTGCGCAATGTCTGCGTAGGCATTTTCGCCTTTGCATGCCGCTGCAGAATTCGAGCCTGCAGTGGGACTCAGATCGAGAAGTCCGTGTCCAACCCGGCGGGAAGTATGCAAGGGATGTCTCGATCATCACATTAGCCGTTTTCGCGCAAGGGGCGAAAGAACGCCTGGATATCGGCAGCGAGGGCCTCCGGCTGCTCGAGGGCGGCGAAATGGCCGCCCTTGGTCATCACCGTCCACTGCCGGATGTCCGTGTAGACCAGTTCCGCAATCGAACGAGGAGGACGGCGGATCTCCTTCGGGAAGGCCGCATAGCCGGTGGGCACGTCCACCTTCACGCCATCAGGAATAGGCCAAGGACCATGATGACGATGGTAATAGGGCCAGAACGAGGATCCGATCGCGCCGGTGAACCAGTAGAGACAAATGTTGGCGAGCAGTTCGTCGCGCGGAATGACGGTCTCGAACTCGCCGTCGTGGTCGGTCCAGACGTGGAACTTCTCGGCGATCCATGCTGCAAGGCCGATAGGTGAATCCGTAAGGCCATAGGCCAAGGTTTGCGGCCGCGTCCCTTGAATGAGCGTGTAGCCCGTCTCCTCCCTGTTCCAGTGCTTTATCTCCTCGATGTAGCGCTGCTCCTCTGGTGACGGCAGGCCCGCATGCATTGTCTCCGGGCGCAGCGCCAGCATGTTGAGATGAATGCCGAGAAGCAGTTCTCGATGCCTGATTGCCATTGCTGAGCAGGTAAAGGCGCCCCAGTCTCCGCCTTGTGCTGCAAACTTCGAATAGCCCAAGACCCCACTCATCAGAGCCGCCATGCAATCGGCGATTTCGGACGCACCGAAGCGCTTCTGATTGGGCGCAAAAGAGAGGCCGTAACCCGGGAGCGACGGTGCCACGACGCTGAAAGCGTCCCCCGCCCGGCCCCCAAATCTCACCGGATCGGTCAGGCGGGGAATGATGCGCAAGAACTCGAAGATTGATCCGGGCCAGCCGTGCAGGAGCAGGAGGGGTGTAGGATTGGGGCCTTTGCCAGGCACGTGCAGGTAGTGCAGATCGATATCGTGGAGGTGCACCTTGAACTGCGGGAATGCGTTCAAGCGAGCTTGCTGAGCGTGCCAGTCAAACTCGTCCGCCCAGTATGCCGCCAGCTTGCGCATGTATGCGAGGTTCGATCCATACTGCCAGCCTGCGTCCGGGATCTCGTCGGGGAAGCGCGCACGCCGAACACGCTCTCGCAGGTCATCGATCTGCGCCTCAGGCACATGCAGCGTGAAGGGCATCGGGGCGGACGGCATAAGCAAGGCTCTCCGATTTCTCGAACTTGAGCGACGGTCGCGCGGATCATCATTCTCAGCACGAGGAGAGCCGCTTGCAAAGCGGCTGGCGGGAAACACGCAACTGCCTTTCTGAAATCGAGAGGCCGCCCCCGCCTGGTGTACGTGCTCTGCCCCTTGTCAACGACCGCTCCGCCAGCCGCGAGAAGGTATGGCAGTGTGGTGAACCACCGGTGCACAGTCTTGCAACGAGTGCAGTGGTTGCAATGGTCGACATCAGCGAAGTCAAAGAACACATGAAGGTCATCGATGCGGACGGCACCCCTGTCGGAACTGTCGATAGCGTGGAAGGGACGTGCATCAAGCTGACGAAAGCCGACAGCGGCATGGGGCGCCACAAGCGCCATCATCACTTCATCCTGCAGTCTCTGATTGCCGACATCGAAGGCGACAAGGTGCGGCCCTCTGCAAACGCAGATGCGGCTGTGTCGATGGAGCAAGAGAAGGATCGAGTATCCGCTGAGGAATAGGGCCCTTCCCCGCAGTCGACGCAACGGCCTGCGAGGCCTGCTCTCGGTTCGGGCTGATGGCCCGCTGGCGTGCGGCCTGGACTACGTAGATCTACGTATCTCTCTGGGATATCAACATCTTAATAGCCCTCCCAGGTTTTCTTCCGATGCTCTGGACGCTATTCGTCCACGCATCAGCAGGGGAGAACACAATGACGGTGTTCATGGCGTTATGGGGCGGACTGGGTTTTGGTCTGGTGGTGGGCTTTCTGGTCTTCTATTACGCATCACCCGCGCCAACCGGCGCGTGGAAGAGGACCGACCAGGACAGACATTAGGATTCGCTCAGCTTGAGCGCCATGCGCACGAATGCAGCAAACGATGGGGCTTCCATCTTCTCCATGGCCTTAGCCCGATAGATCTCCACGGTACGGATGCTAATGCCGAGCCTCAGCGCAATCTGCTTGTTGGTATAACCCTCGACCGCGAAATTCATGACCTCGCGCTCCCTATCGGTCAGCGTCTTGTGGAGTTCACGCAGACGTTGAAGCAGTTGCGTATCGTCACGCATTCGCTCAGAGCTACGCATCGCGCTTTCGATTGCCGACAACAGTCGCTGTTCAGGAAACGGTTTCTCGATGAAATCGTGCGCGCCTTCCTTCACAGCGCGCACCGCCATGTCGATGTCCCCATGGCCACTGATCAGGATCAAGGGAATACGGACGTCCTGCGCTTTCAGCGCCTTCTGCAGTTCCAGTCCCGACATGTTCGGCATCCGCACGTCGCTTACAATACAGCCCCCGTTGGAATTGCGGTCGAGGGCGTGCAGAAAACTCACGGCGCTTTCGAATGGCCGCACATTGAGGCTCTTGGATTGAAGATAGAGCGCAAGTGCATCCCGGACAGCTTCATTGTCGTCGATCAGAAAGACGTGGTCACCGGCCATCGGAATTCACCGTAGGCAGCGTGAACGAGACGACGGCTCCAGAAGGCGTGTTTGCAATGTTGAAGACACCTTTATGGAGTTCCACGATTGTCTGACAGAGGGCCAAGCCGATACCAAGCCCATTGGGCTTCGTGGATTGCAATGGCCTTATCCCGTGCAGGAGAGAAGCGGGAAGCCCTGGCCCTGTGTCGGTGATGGCAAAGTGGACCTCGTCGTCTCGTGGCGCGTTGACTGCAATCTCAATGCGACGGGGATTAGCCCCCGCTTCTTCCATGGCTTCCAGGGAGTTTCGGACGATATTGAGAAGGACCTGCTCGATCTGAATGCGATCTGCCATGACCAGGGGAATATTTGCAGGGATTTTGATGACCATCTGAACGTTGGCATTTTCCAGCGGTTCATCGAGGAGCCGCGTCGCGTCGTCGACCAGACGACGAGGGCTGACCACCTCCTGATGACTGCGCCCCAACCTGACAAGATCTCGCAAGCGGCTAAAGACACTGGCGGCTCTCGAGACCTGGTTTGCCGCCTTCTCCGCAATTTTCGCGATACCATCCTGCATGCCGCCCGCAGCGGCCGCCTCGGCAATGATGCGGCTGTAGGTGCTCGCCGCCGTCAGCGGTTGGTTCACCTCGTGCGCGATGAGGCTCGTCAATTCGCCGAGGCTTCCGAGCCGCTGCAGACGCGCTTGAACATCCTGCTGTTGTCGCAGTGCGCGCTGCGCCTGCTTCTGCTCGAACACCAACATGCCCGCGGTCATGCCTGTCATGCAAAGGATGAGAAGGTGGCCTTGTAGTGCAGTAACCTCCTGCGCTGTCAACTTTGTGAACTGCCCGATGAGCAAGAGTGCAATCTGCACTACAAAGAGGGCTGCAACGACTGCTTCATAACCCAACCGCACTGCAATGATCACGATCGGCAAGAAGAGGATGTAGAACAAATCCAACTGATGTTGC
>JBDHTJ010000064.1:0-25920 GCA_039808585.1 Hyphomicrobiaceae bacterium
AGGTGGTCACGCCGGCGGCCTGCGCGATCTTCCCCATGCGGCGGAGCCCTTCCGCGCCGCCGAGCTTGGCGATGAGGCCGCGCATGCCCCCAAGTGCCAGCCGGTTGGCCTCGATCTCCACGAAAACGCCGCTCAGCCGCCCGTCTGGATAGCGCTGGACTCCGTGCACATTGGTGCTTTCCGAGACCTTGCTATGCGCGAGAGCCGGCGTGTTGAGATAGGAGAAATGCGGGGCATAGGAGATGCAGAAGATCGGGCGGCTCTTGGAAATGCCGTCCAGTTCATCGCGGTGGAGGTTGCCGCCTTGCGCCGCTGGATCGAGCCCCCAGGCAACGATCGGGGTTGAGGGGTCCTTCTCCGCAGCATCCGCGGCCTTAAGCTTGTCGATCACCTCCTGCCGGGTCAACAGCGGCGGATTGATGCCGTTTGGTCCCGGTGAGGGGATGGGGCCGATGTAATGCAGGGCGAGATAGCCCGCCGAATGCGTGAAATGCGTATGGGGGTCGATCAACCCTGGCATAATCACATGGTTGCGAAAGGTATCGTCGATGCGGTGCGGATACCGCTCGAGCCAAGGCTGCATGGTCTCGAGTGTGCCGACGGACAGCACGCGGCCATCCATCACCGCCACGGCCTTTGCGAACGGTCGGCCGGGGTCCATCGTGACGACCTTCCGCGCCGGATAGACCGTGATCTGCTTGCTCATGGGCATGTTCCTCCAGTCCCGTTTTGCGCCGAAGCCGGCACAGGGTTCAGGCGCCCCACACGTTTTTCAGAAGTCGCAACCAGTTGCCGCCGAGGATGCGTTCGATGCGAGAGGCGTTCCAACCCGCCCGTTCCATGGCGGCTGTGAGGTTTGGGAAATCGCCGATGGTGCGCAGTCCCTCGGGATTGATGACGTCACCGAAATTTGTGAGCCTGCGGCCATACCCCTTGTCGTGGGTGATCCAATCGAAGAATGCCTGCCCGTAGCCTTGCGTGAAATCGGTGCCGATGCCGACGCCCTCCTCACCGCAGATGTTCACGACGTAGCTGATCGCTTCCACGTAGTCCGCCACGGTGGATTTCGGTCCGTTCTTGAGGAACGGCGGAAACATCGTCACGCCCACGAAGCCGCCCTTATCGGCGATGAACTTGAGCTGCGCATCGCTCTTGTTGCGCGGATGCTCTTTCAAGCCTGCTGGCAGGCAATGCGTGTAGGCGACGGGTTGCTTGGAGGCCAGAATGACGTCGCTGCTGGTCTTGGCACCCACATGCGACAGATCGCAAAGGATGCCGAGCCGGTTCATCTCCGCGACGACCTCGTGGCCGAAACCCGAGAGGCCCGAGTCGACCGGCTCGTAACAGCCACAACCGACGAGGTTCTGAGTGTTGTAGGCCATCTGCATGATGCCCACGCCCAGTTCCTTGAAGAGGGCGAGATAGCCGATCTGATCCTCGATCCCCGTGAGGTTCTGCCATCCCAGGATGATGCCCGTCTTGCCTTCTTGCTTTGCGGCAACGATGTCGGCGGTGGTGTAAACCTGCCTGATGATGTCGCCGTGTTCGCGGAACCAAACCTTCCAGCGGGCCACGTTCCGCATCGTATCGGTGAAGCCCTCCCATACGCAGCAGGTGCAATTGGCGGCGGTGATACCGCCCTTGCGCATGTCCTCGAACACATCGCGGTTGAAGTTCGAGATGATCAGCCCGTCGATGACGATTGATTTCTCGTGTAGAGCGCTTGCCATGCTCAGCTCCTTTCAGGAGTCTTTTCGCGCGTCAGAGGTGGATCGAGGCGTCCGCAGGCCATGTCAGAGTGACGAGATCGCCGGGCTTCGGCAGATCCTGTTCGCGGCCGCGCCCGGGCTCCCTCACCCGGACGTTCTCGCCGCCGGCGAGTGTCACCACGTATTCGACGACCGCGCCCAGATAGGTGCGCACCGCCACCTTGCCAGACAAGCTGCATATGCCGGGCCCGCTTGCGCCGCCAGCAGGTGAGATCGCGATGCGCTCCGGCCGCACCGCCAGTATCGTGATGGGCTTTGCGACCGGGCGAGCGAGCGGCAGGACAGTGCCGTCCGCAAGCACAAACCCGGTGCCATCGACCTTGCCGCGCACCACATTGGCGCCGCCGATGAAGGTCGCGACGAATTCCGTCTCGGGCTTTTCGTAAAGTTCGAAGGGCGTGCCGATCTGCTCGATGCGTCCCACGTTCATGACCACAAGGCGATCTGCCACGCTCAGCGCCTCTTCCTGGTCGTGCGTGACGAAAATCGTGGTCAGGCCGAGGCTCTGCTGGATCTGGCGGATCTCGAGGCGCATCTCCTCGCGCAATTTGGCGTCGAGGTTCGAGAGAGGTTCGTCCAGCAGCAGGACATCCGGCTCGATCACGAGCGCGCGTGCAAGTGCGACGCGCTGTTGCTGGCCGCCTGAGAGGTTCTTCGGCATGCGGTCGCGCAGCGCCCCGAGCCGAACCCGATCGAGCGCAGTCGCGACGCGCTTCTCGACCTCGGCCCGGGCCATGCCCCGCCGCCGCAGGCCGAAGGCCACGTTCTCTGCTACGTTGAGATGCGGAAACAGGGCGTAGCTCTGGAAGACCATCCCCGTGTTGCGATGGTAGGGCGCCAGCAGTGTCACGTCGCGGTCGCCGAAGCTTATGGAACCGCTGGTGGCGTCGACGAAGCCGGCGACCATGCGCAGCGTCGTGGTCTTTCCGCACCCGCTGGGGCCGAGCAGCGCGACGAGCTCGCCCTGCTTGATGGACAGGTTGAAGTCGGTAACCGCGATATGCTCGCCGTAGCGCTTCTCGATGTTCGTCAAAACGACTGTGGACATGAGCTAGAACGCCTTGCTGATGCTGACGAAGCGATCCGCGACGAGCAGCATCGAGCCGATCAGCAGGATCTGGATCGTTGCAACCGCGCAGATCGTGGGATCGAGCGTCCACTGCAGGTAGCTGACGATGGCGATGGGCAGTGTGGTGCGGCCTGGCCCAACCAGGAACAGGGAGAGTTCCAGATCGATGAAGGAGATGACGAAGCTCAGCAACGCTGCCGCCACGATGGCCGGACGCACGACTGGCAGCACCACCTTCACCAGCGTTACCCAGCGGTTGGCACCGAGGTTCATGGAAGCCTCTTCCAGCGCCGGATCGAGGCTGACGAGCGAGGCGACCATTACCCGCATGGTCCACGGAACGGCGATGACGGTGTGGGCGATGATCAGGCCTGGCAAGGTGGCCGCCATCTGCATCTCGGTGGCCACTTCCCACTCGATGAAGTACATGTAGATCGCAGCTCCGCCGACAATGCCCGGCACCACCAGCGGCGACATAAGGATGCCCATGACAATCGATCGCCCGGGGAACTGCCGGCGTCCGATGAGAAGAGCGGCCGGAATGCCCAGCAGTAGCGCCCCGAGCGATGCGGTCGCAGAGACCCGCAGGCTCAACAGGAAGCCGTCGCGGAAGCTGGCGACGGCTAGCGCATTCTTGAACCAGTCCGTGCTGTAGCCTTCGGGTGGGAACGAAACGATCTTGTTGGCGAAGAACGCCACCCAGATCACGCACACGAGCGGCATGATCAAGAATGCAAAAATGAGCAGCGCGAGCCCTGAAAAGCTCCATTGGCCGAGGCGGCGCAGGCTGCGATCGGAAAGGACGCTCATCGTTGTGACATCCGCGCGATGACCACACTCGACCCGAACGTCAGGATGACGGTCACCGTCATGAGGACGAAGGCAAGCGCCGAGCCGAAGGGCCAGTTGGCGCCTTGCGTCACCTGGTCGTAGATGGTGGGCGCCATCATGTGGAACTTCGGCCCGCCGATCAGCACGGGCGTGGCGTAGGCGTTCATCGAGAGAATGAGGCACAGCACCGTGCCGGCAACGATGCCCGGCATTGCGAGCGGCACGACCACCTTGGCGAACGTGGTCAGCGGTCCTGCCCCAAGATTCAAGGAGGCCTCCTCGAGCCTCCGGTCGATGCCCTCCATCACGCTTTGCAGCGTTATGACCATGAAGGGCAGCAGCACAGAAGTCAGGCCGATGATAACGGCGGTAGGCGTGTAGAGCAGCGTTTGCGCAGACAGACCCAGCGACACGAGAATGGCATTGAAAACGCCGCGGTCGCCGAGGATGACCATCCAACCGGCCGTGCGTACGGCATTCCCCATCAGCAGCGGAAGCACGACAAGTATAATGAGCGTGCTCTTGAAGCGGGGGTTTTCGAGCCTGCTGATGTAATAGGAAAGCGGTAGTGCCATCGCGAGGCACAAGGCCGTCGTGGTGACGGAGACGAAGACGGTGGTCCCCAGCACCCGCTGGTAAAAGCTATCGGAGAAGAACTTAAGATAGTTCTCGAAGGTGAACGCCCCGGCGAGAAGCTCGCCGGGGGTGAACTTGTCGAAGCTGAAGCGCAACATCAGCACGAGCGGTAACAGCAGGAACAGCGCCACGAGCAGCATGGCGGGCGCCGGCAACAGATACTCGACGCCGATGCGCTGTCCGGCCGCGGACCGGGGCGTGCCCTTCCCTGAGGAGGACGGCCCCTGTCCGGCGACACTTGGCATTGCTGTGCTCACGCGGCCAGCCCTTCGTTCCGCGCCACTACGAGCGGAATTCCTTGTTCCACCACTCGAGCCACGTCGTCGTACCGTTCTTGGCAAGGAAGCCGAAGTCTTGGAACAGCAGCTTCTTTTGCTCTTCCGGTGTGAAGCCGGATTTGTCCTTGAAGTCGGCCGGCGTGACCGCGTTGGTCACGGACGGGGTGTAGAACGAGGCCTGCACAAGATTGCCGATGCCTGTCGGATCAATCAGCGCATTGAGGTATTCGTGCGCAGCGTCCTTGTGCTGGGCGCGTTTGGGAATGCAGGCGCCGAAGATCACGGTGATGCCGCCTTCCTTCGGGTAAGAGGTCGCCACCGGGACGCCGTCTGCAGCGAACTGCAGGCCGCGTGCCTTGTAGTTGGCCGCGATATGGATCTCTTCGTTCTTGAAGGCTGCCTGCAGCTGCTGGTGCGTCGGATAGATCTTGGGCTGAACCGCCTTCTTCCACTCTGCGCACTGCTTCTTGATCGCATCGAAGTCGAACATGTTGCCGGAGCTTACGAGGCCGGCAGCTTCCATGTTGTGCACGTAATGCTGGTCGTTGATACCAACTTTTCCTGCATATTTTGGATTGAACAGGTCTGCGAAGCTGGTCGGCTTTTCGATCTTGTTCGGATTGTACAGCAGGATCCAGGCACTGTATTGCCAGGGTAGGAAGAAGGGGCTCTTCAGGTTTTCCTGAATGAACTTACCGTTTGGCACCTTGCTGTAGTCGATTTCCTGCCATACGCCCTGCGATTGCAGGTCAGCGGCCATGTAGTCGCCCATGTGCGCAACATCGATGCGGCCACGCGGCAGGCGCATCTCGGCGAGCAGCTTCGTGCGCCGCTCCGGTTCACCGTCGAGATCGCGAAGGATCTTCATGCCCTTCGATTCGAGCAGCGGCTCCTCGATGAATTTCACGGTTCGGGTGTTCCAGTCGCCGCCCCAATTGGCGATGACGACCTCCCGGGCAGGCTGGGCCTGGAGTGACCCGGTGGCGAGGCTGCCGGCTAGCATTGCGCTACCACCGAGGAAATGCCTACGGTTCATTTTTGCAGGAAAAGGCGTGCCCATGGTCTGGCTCCTTCGAAGTCGCCGGCCCTGTCCGCTCTGATACCTGCCGGTGAGGTAGGGATCGCATGCCGGCGTCAGGGAACGGGAACGAGGCTATTGGAGGCGGGCGGCGTCACTCGTCTGTTTGGGACGCTCTGCAAGTACAAAACGGACGTCGTGAACTTGCGAGGACGCACGGACGAAGGGCCGCCTATTGGATGTGCAGCTCATGCGCTTGCCGAAGTCGGTTCTTCGGCAGAATCTCCTGATTGACGTACGCAGTCGCTACTATCCCACGTAATTGCGGCTCGCATAAGCATCATTGGGCATTTCTGGCCAAGCCTGCACGTTGCACGGCGGAATTTTCGTCCGATCGACCTTGGACGGTGTGATGCTGAAGAGTTGCTTGAAATGGCGCGAGAAGTGCGCGCTGTCCACAAAGCCCGCGTCGAGCGCGACCTCGGTGATCGAGCGGCGCGTATTCTGCAACAGCCACATCGCATATCGCAGTCGCAGCCGCCGGTAAGCGCGGCTCGGGCGTTCGCTCAGCGCGTCATGAAAGAGGCGGTCGAGTTGCCGGGACGAGATCCCGAGGCGGGCTGCGAGCGCTGTAATCTTGAGTGGCGCGGTCATATTCTGCTCCATCAGCAGGAGCGCACGCGCAACGATCTCGTTCGGGGCCGTGCTTTCCACGTGCGGATGGGGCTGAGCGTCCGTCCCCTGGCGGGCCTGGTTGACGAGGAGGATATGCAAGCTCTTCTGGGCGTTCGACCCGCCGAGGTGGCGCTCGACAAGGTAAGCGCCGAGATCGACGACGCCGCTGCCCCCTGCGCAAGTGATGCGGTCGCGGTCGACAATGAAAAGCCTGTCCGCCACTGGCACGCCGTCAGGAAACTCCAGCCGGAAATCCGAATAGTGGAACCAGCTTACGCAACAGGCGCGCCCCTTCATCAGCCCTGCCCGCGAGAGAATGAACGTGCCGGTGCACAGCCCGATCAAGGGCACGCCAAGGTCTGCGGCCTTGCGCAGATAATCAATCGTCTTGTCATCGACCTGGCGCCCCTTGTGCAGGATGCCGCCGACCACGGCGATGTAGTCGAATTTCGAAGGATCGATGAAGTCCGACGTGCGCGAGACTTCCACCCCGCAACTGGCCTTGATGCGCGGGCTGGATGACATCACCTCCCAGTGGCAGTGGATGGGGCGAGAATTGTCGCCCTCGTCGCCAGCCAATCGCAGGACGTCTACGAGAAGCGAGAACGCGGAGAGGGTGAAGTTCGAAGACAGGATGAAGCCCACGGAAAGCGCGGCACGGCCATTGGGCCGCCGCTTCCCGCCAGCATGACCCGCTGCCCTTGTTGTTGTGCTCTCGCCCAACGCGCCAGCTCCCCTGTCGGTGTCGATCAATGCTTGCAAGGCGCTCAGTTCCCGTCAAGCCGTTGAGCCAGCGCCGATTGCGGGCCCAGCCTGAAAGACCTTCAGATAGGCTATCCTGCCTCCTTGGCGATGCGCCGCAGCAACTTGAGGAAGTCCACGATTGTCCGGCTTGGCGGCCGGCGCCAGGCAGCCACGGTCACTATAGAGTAGTCGGAGTCCTCGATAGGGCGGGTAACCAGTCCCTGCGGGCAGAACGCAGCCATCACCTCCGGCACGATGGTAATGCCGAGACCGCCCCGGACGAGCCCGAGGATGCCGAACAGGCTTGGCGCTTCCAAGCTATAGTTGGGGCTGCGTCCGTGCGCAGCCAGCATTTCCTCCACGAGACGGCGATAATAGTCCCATTGTGCGTTGTTGCCCATCACCAACGGGGACCGGGCCACGTCTTCGATGGTTATGGTGTCCTTCGAGGCAAGCGGGTCGCTCTGCGCGAGGAGGGCCATCGGCCGCTCGCGGGCCAGTTGCAACGTCTCGAAATCGCTATGGTCGAACGGGCCGAGCATCAGCCCGACGTCGATCTCGCCGCGGGCCAGGGAAAGTTTCTGAAGCTGGGTGTTCTGATAGGATAGGATCGGCGTCACGTCCGGGCTGGAACGGCTGTAGGCCGAGACCGCCCGAGGCAGAAGGTCGACCGCTGCGAACGTCATATAGGCAATCCGCAGGATGCCTTGCCGCCCCTCCGCCACGCGCCGGGCCGCGGCTACAGACGCGTCCAGGTGCTCGAACAGCTGGGCATTCGCGTCATAGAAGGTGCGCCCGGCGTCGGTCAGGCGGACAGAATGGGTGGTCCGGAACAGAAGTTGGAACCCCAGGCGGTTCTCGAGATCCTTGACGCGCCGGGAAACGGCGGACTGGTCGAGACCCAGGCGGTCTGCGGCGCGGCGAAAACTGAGTTCCTCGGACACGGCCAGGAAGCTGGTAATCTGTTCGAGGTCGGGGAGTTTTCGCATTGCATTCAACGCGCCGAAAACCTGCCCACAGAAGCGGCAGATCGCTCCCGTGTCTCGGTGCGATGCAGAAACTGCAACACGATCAGCCAGCCTTGCATTTGCCGTTCGATCTCAAACCGTATTTCCTGGCGGCCCTAGCTATAGCACGCGAGAGCCACCGCCATGGAAATCGAAAACCTTGACGCAATGCTTCAGAAGGCCTTCGACGAGAGCACCAAGATCTATCAGGGACGAGGCTTTCAGCGCCGGATAGGGTTCGGCCGGAAGCCGGCGCTCATCAGCGTCGATCTGGCCAATGCCTGGACCCGGCCTGGAAACCCGTTCACCTGCGACATGCAGAAAATGGACGCCGAGATCATTCCAGGGATGCAGCGCCTGCTCGAGGCTTGCCGCAAGAACGGGCATGTCGTGGTCCATGTCACGACCGCTTATCAAAACACGAACCGGGACGACCCTCACAACGACATGGGCATGTGGCATCACAAGATCCCGGTCGAAGCCGTTAGCCTGAAGGACGAGCATCTGTGGGCCATCGACAGCCGCATTGCGCCCATCGAAGGCGAATGGGTGATGATGAAGAAGCGCGCAAGCGCCTTCAGCGGCACTCCGCTCGCTGGCTATCTCCGGGGCTGCGGCGTCGACACGGTGCTCGTCACGGGCGTGACCGCGACGGCCTGCGTGCGCACCACCATCTGCGATGGCCTTGCAGACGGTTTCCGCACCATCGCCGTGAAGGAGTGTATTGGTGACCGGGTTCCAGGTGCCGTCGCCTGGAACCTCTACGACATCGATGCAAAGTTCGCAGACGTGGAGACCGTCGACACGTGCGTGAACTACTTGAACAATGTCGAAGGCTTCAATCGCCGCGCGTGACCTGCCCCCCGCGGCGCGCGTCGCCCGGCGTTGCAGGACGACGAGGCGACGCACTGAGAAGATCTCGGCTGAAGCGATGCCCTGCGGGCGCATCGCTTCGCCAGGTTGGCTGTTGAGCCAGGCAGCGCAGGTCGCCGGGGCGGCAGGCCCCTGCAACTTCCGATGCGGACCAGCGCCGTGCGGCGAGACAATCGCGAGCAGTAGCAATCGATCGTTGCGCCGCTGACGAAGACGGGGGCGTAGCGCCCTGCCGCGGTGCGGAAGTTCATCGTCTGGCCGGCGATCGGGAAAATCACCGACGCGCCAACGTCCCAGCGCCTGCCGATCCACGTCCCTCCGTTGTCAACGGGCCGGACCGGCGTCGCCCGGACCATCCGCGTTCGGACGCTCTCTGCAGTGAGCGCTCCCTGCTCGGTGCCAAGTTGGTGTAAGATCGCCGCCGTCATCGGTTCAATCGCGGAAGGGGGGCACGATGCGTGGAGCGGTTCGAGGCGCTTTGGGCGGCGCGGTTCTCTTGGCTTCCGTCGCGTCTGCCAGTGCCCAGGACTACTACGGTGCCATTGCGTATTCTCAGAGCACAGGCTCGTATGGATTTTCCTATGATCACCCTACAAGAGCCCGAGCCGAGAACGGGGCGCTGAGTGAATGCCTAGCACGCGCGAACGACTGTACTGTCGCCCTGTGGTTCCGAAACGCCTGCGGTGCACTTGCCATCGGCGCTGGCGGGGGCTGGGGGACCGGCTGGGGTAGCAACCGGGGGCTGGCCGAATCTGCCGCCATCCAGACTTGCCGCCGCTTCACGAACAGCTGCTCTGTCGTCAGGTGGGTCTGCACGACCCGGCAATGAGCTGAGGCATGGGCTGGACAAAAGCCTCGCTGGCGACCCCGACAGGATTTGAACCTGTGACCCCCAGATTAGGAATCTGGTGCTCTATCCAGCTGAGCTACGGGGCCTGTCGCGTTGCGCGGCCGTGACGACGGCGGACCTTACAGCAATCCGCGGTGGGCTTGTAGACCGCATGGGAGGCGGGTGCCAAGGGGGAGGCTGGCGGGATACGCCAAAAAGGGCGGCCGGCGCAGTCTGAACGTGATGCTCGCCGGTGGGCCCGAGGCGCCTGAGGGGGGAGGTGTCCGCAAGCACGTCCGAAAAGGCAGCCGCTGGCTCACGAAGAGCAGACATCCATCAGCGCGAGAGTTCCTTCAGCCCGCGGCGGATGAGCTTGGGGGTGTCGGCGCCTTCGCCGAGTTCGCGCATGGCGACGGCCACGGCCTGACTGGCGGGCCCTGGCTGATAACCCAAGTTGGTGAGGGCGGAGATGGCCTCGGCAGCGGCGGTGTTCTCCGCCGTCGCGGGCACAGCCTTGCCGCCGGCGGCGACCGCAGCGCCGAGACCCGCGACGCTGAGTGCGGGAGCCTTGTCCCTGAGTTCCGCAACGATACGCTGCGCGAGTTTCTTGCCCACGCCCTGCGTGCGTTCCACGGCGGCCCAATCCTGCAGGGCGATGGCGTTGGCGAGATCCTGCGGTGACAATGTGCCGAGCACGCCGAGCGCCACTTTCGAGCCCACGCCCTGCACCGACTGAAGCGTGCGAAACCACGAGCGCTCCACCTCGCTGGTGAAGCCGAAAAGGCGGATGGCGTCTTCGCGGACGTGCGTCTCGATGGCGAGGCTGATTTCGTCGCCTTGCTGCAGCGTGCGCAGGGTGCGTGATGAGGCCTGCACCTCGTAGCCGACGCCGTGCACGTCGATGATGGCGTGCTGCTCACCCACGGCGTCGACGATGCCTTTGAGCTTGCCGATCATGGCAGGGTCTCTCTTACGGTGCGCTGGGCAATCTTGTGCTGCGTGCCCCTGTGGCTCGCATGGCAAATGGCGATGGCAAGGGCATCCGCTTCGTCCGCGCTCTCAAAGCGCGCCTTCGGCAGCAGGAAGCCGATCATCGCCTGGATCTGTCCCTTCTCGCCGTGACCGGTCCCCGTGACGGTCTTCTTGACAACGTTGGGCTGGTACTCCGCCACGCGAAGACCCCTCTGCGCGGGGGCGAGGAGGGCGATGCCGCGGGCTTGGCCGAGCTTCAATGTGGCGCGTGCGTCCTTGTTCACGAACGTCTCTTCCACCGCGGCCTCCTGCGGCTTGTGCTGAGCAATGACGGCCGTCAGCCCGTCGTGCAGGGCACGCAGGCGGTAGGCGAGGTCATCCTCCGCGTCGGACGTGATGAGCCCGCTTGCGACGTAGACAAGGCGGGAGCCCTCGGCCTCCACCACCCCCCAGCCAGTGCGGCGCAGGCCCGGGTCGATACCGATGATGCGAATCGAAGTGTTGTGCATAGCCTCTGTTTACCACGGCCGGCCCGGGCGTCGCGGGCGTCGCGGGCTTCGCCGCTGGCGCGAAAAGAGGCAGGGCCGGGTGCGACGAAAGTGGCGCGAGGAAAACTTCAACATCTTCTTGCGCTGCACAACTTCGCTGTCCACTATGGTGCTGTGCAATATCCGCCCCTGACCGTGAGAGTGAGCTATGGTGACGACTGAGCTTGTCTCTGCCACTGCCATCGTTTCGCCGGCTCAAGCTCTCGTTGCCTCACCCTCCGTTACGCCACCTGCAAATTCTATCGCGCCAGGGGCGCAGCGTTTCATCGTTCCGGGTTTTCCCGCGATACGATCCGATGGCTCGCTCGACGAGGGCGTGGAGGCTCAGATGCAGGGAGCCTGGTCCAATCTTTTCGAGGCGATGCGCGCTGCGGGCTTCGAGAAGCATCACCTGCGCAATACCACGATGTACGTGAAGGTGGGCGGCCAGTGCCAAGTCTTCCGCCGCGTGCGTGACCGCATGCTGCAGCGCATGCCGGTTCCCTCTTCATGCTTGCATGTAACGGAGCTCGAGACGGGCGCGCCGATGGTCGAGATCGAGGGCGAGGCGCGCCGGGACTGACGGCGCGCTGCAGCTAACCCCTTCAGGAAGTCTCTCGGGCATAGTGATAGACGCTGGCCCCGCATCAAGGCCATGATCTGCGCTGTAGTCGGTGGCCCCAGCCGGAGGCAGTCAGGCGGCCGTCAGCTTTGCAAGCACCGCATCGGACACCTCGAAGTTCGAATAGACGTTCTGCACGTCGTCGTCTTCTTCGAGCCCCGCAATCAGCTTCAGAATGGAGCCGGCCTTCTCCTCGTCTACAGCGGTGGTCTGCGAGGGCTTCCACATCGCCTTGGCCGAGGTAGCCTCCCCGAGCTTGGCGATGAGGGCGCCGGAAACGGAGGCCAGGTCCTCGAAAGCGCAGGTGATGACGTGCGCGTCTGCGGACGATTGGACGTCCTCCGCGCCAGCTTCGATGGCAGCCTCCAGCACAGCGTCGGCCGAGCCGGCGGAGGCCGGATAGACGATCTCACCCACGTGCTGGAACATGTGGCTGACGGCGCCCGTCGCACCAAGGTTGCCGCCATACTTGGTGAAGACGGCGCGAACGGCGCCGCCGGTGCGGTTGCGGTTGTTGGTGAGCGCTTCCACGATGATGGCGACGCCACCGGGGCCATAGCCCTCATAGCGCATGCTCTCATAGTTCTCGGTGTCGGCGCCGGAAGCCTTCTTGATGGCGCGCTCGATGTTGTCCTTCGGCATGTTTTCGGCGCGCGCAGCCTGGATGGCAAGGCGCAGGCGGGGGTTCATGGCGGGGTCCGCAGCGCCATGCTTGACCGACACCGTGATTTCACGGGCGAGTTTGGCAAAGAGCTTGGAGCGTGCCGCATCCTGGCGCCCCTTGCGGTGCATGATGTTCTTGAATTGCGAATGGCCGGCCATTGCGAAGGTCTCGTGCGCGATATCGGATCGGAGAAGCGCTGGTTATAGGTGGGGCGCACGCGCAAATCCAGCCTTTGAGACGTGGACAGGGGCCTGGAACGGACTTCACGGGAACAGGGCCCAGCGCTCGCGGAGTTTCACGTCTGCGTCAGGAGCGCGAAAGGGGGTTCCCCGGCCTGTCTCGCGGCCTTAACTCAAAGGATGACGCCGTTCATGCAGGCGCCCTAACTGGAGGCTTCGATGCACATCGGAAAGGCTTCGCACATCTTGCCATCCGAGATCACGCCGCGCGGGCTGTATCTCGACAGGCGCAACTTCCTGCTGGGCGGCGCAGCACTGGGGATTGCCGGCGGCTACGGTGGAAGCGCCGTCGCTGCGCCGCTGCAGGCCGCCAAGAGCCCGTTTTCCACGGACGAGAAACCGACGCCCCTGAAGGATGTGACGACCTACAACAATTTCTACGAGTTCGGCACCGACAAGTCCGACCCCGCGGCCAATGCCGGCAGCCTGAAGACGAGCCCCTGGAATGTGAAAGTGGACGGCCTGGTCGGCAAGCCAGCCGACTACCAGCTCGAGGACATCCTCAAGGGCATGGCGCTCGAGGAGCGCATCTATCGCATGCGCTGTGTGGAAGGCTGGTCGATGGTGATCCCGTGGGTGGGATTTCCGCTTGCCGAGCTTCTCAAGCGTGTCGAGCCGCAGGGTAGCGCCAAGTACGTCGCCTTCGAGACCCTGAAGCGGCCTGCTGAGATGCCGGGACAGCGCGGCGTGTTCCAGGCCCTGCCGTGGCCTTATGTCGAGGGGTTGCGGCTTGACGAGGCGATGCATCCACTGACGATCCTGGCCGTCGGTCTCTACGGGGAGACGCTGCCCAACCAGAACGGGGCGCCGATCCGTCTCGTGGTGCCGTGGAAGTACGGATTCAAGAGCATCAAGTCGGTGGTGCGGATTTCGCTCGTGGAAAAGCAGCCGGCAACGACATGGTCGCAACAGAACGCGGGGGAGTATGGCTTCTACTCCAACGTCAATCCGGAGGTGGACCATCCGCGCTGGAGCCAGAAGACAGAGCGGCGGATCGGTGAGGGCTCGGGCCTGTTCGCGGCGCGGCGGCCGACGCTGATGTTCAATGGCTACGCCGAGCAGGTGGCGGGGCTTTATACAGGCCTCGATCTGCGGAAGAACTACTGATGGCAGGTGCAGTCGGAGCGCGCCGAGAAAGCCCGGTCCGGACGCTTGTTCTCGGCAGCGATCCTGTGCGTCGCGCCATCTACATCATCGGCGCGGCGCCTGGACTTTGGGCGTTCTACAAGGGCCTCACGGACCAGCTGGGGGCTGATCCCGTGGCGACGCTCGAGCGGTTGCTGGGGCTATGGGGCCTGCGTTTCCTGATCATCGGGCTCGCCATTACGCCGTTGCGCCGGCTGGGCGGGCCGAACCTGATACGCTATCGCCGGGCCGTGGGCCTGCTGGCGTTCTATTATGCGTGTGCGCACCTTGCGACGTACCTGCTGCTCGACCGAGGGATGGATCTTGCGAGCATCTGGGCCGATCTGGTGAAGCGCCCCTACATCACGGTGGGCATGGCGGGCTTCGCGATCCTGGTGCCGCTTGCCGTTACATCCAACGCAGTGGCGATTCGGCGAATGGGCGCGGCGGCCTGGCAGCGGCTACATAAATGGGTGTACGTGGCATCGGCGCTCGCCGCGGTGCATTTTATTTTGCTGGTGAAGGTGGTGCCGGGCGAGCCGCTGATCTACGCCACGCTGGTGGCGATTTTACTGGCGCTGCGCGCCGTGTTCGCTGTTCAGAAGCGGGTGGGGCGGGGTGGCCGTACCGGTGCGCGGGCAACTGCCAGCAGGATGCGTTAACCTTTCGTTAACCTATGAGGCATAGCGTTCAATTACAGGGCGCGATGCAGAGGAAGGACCAAGCTGCTGCCCACAGTGGTCCTCCCGAGAGTGGCGAGTATCATCTCTCGTGTGTCGTAATGGCCCCGTAGTTCTCTCTCTCTCGAAGATGATCAGCGGCCTGGTAGGTGCAACGCACCACCGGGCCGCCACATTTTCTGGCTGGCCTCTCAGTCGATGCCAAGCCGGCCGTGATCGATCTTGGGGCCGGTGATGTGGGTCCAGAGCCGCCACAGGTGGGGCGCGACGACAGCCAGCAGGGCCAGCAGCAGAAGGGCGAGTGAGAGCGGCTTCTGCACGAACACCAGCATGTCGCCCTGGCTGATGGTCATGGCGCGGCGGAATTCCTGCTCGGCAAGTGGTCCGAGGATCATGCCGATGATCACGGGCGCGGTGGGGAAATCGTAGATGCGCATGATGAGCCCCATGATGCCCATCATGTAGAGCAGCACGAGATCCACCCAGGACTGGCTGATGCCGTAAGAGCCGATGGTGGCGAAGACGAGGATGCCGCCGTAGAGAAGCGGTTCGGGGATCTTCAGCATCTTCACCCAAAGCCCTACGAGCGGCAGGTTCAAGACCAGCAGCATGACGTTGGCGATGTAGAGACTGGCGATGAGGCCCCAGACGAGCGCCGATTGCTGCGTCAGCAGCATGGGGCCGGGCGTGATGCCGTAACTCTGGAATGCGGAGAGCATGATGGCCGCAGTTGCCGAGGTGGGCAGTCCGAGCGCGAGCATCGGCACCAGAACACCGGCGGCACTGGCGTTGTTTGCGGCCTCCGGCCCGGCGACGCCCTCGATGGCCCCCTGGCCGAACTCCTCCGGCTTGCGCGAAAGCTTCTTCTCCACGAAGTAGGACAGGAAGGTCGGGATCTCTGCGCCGCCGGCCGGCATGGCGCCAATGGGAAAGCCGATGAACGAACCTCTGATCCAGGGCTTCCAGGAACGCGACCAGTCTTCCCGGCTCATCCAGATGGAATCCTTCACTTCCAGCACCTCGTCGTCGACCTTGCGCTTGAAGCAGGCGAGATACAGCGTCTCGCCCACGGCAAAGAGGCCAACGGCGACGACGATGACATTGATGCCGTCGAGAAGCTCCGTGACGCCGAATGTGAAGCGCGGTTGCCCGGTCTGCAGGTCGATGCCGATGAGGCCCAGGAGGATGCCCATGGCAAGGCTCGTGAGGCCCCGCACGGCAGAATTGCCGAGCACGGCCGACACGGTGACGAACGACAGCACCATCAGCGAGAAGTATTCGGCAGGCCCGAATTTCAGTGCGAAATCGACGACGGGGCCAGCGAGAAACGTGATGCCGATGGTGCCGACGGTGCCGGCAACGAAGGAGCCGATGGCGGCGGTGGCGAGTGCTGCGCCGGCGCGTCCCCGCCGCGCCATCTTGTGCCCCTCGAGCGAGGTGACGATGGTCGCGCTCTCGCCGGGCGTATTCATCAGGATGGAGGTGGTGGAGCCACCGTACATGGCGCCGTAGTAGATGCCCGCAAAGAGGATGAAGGCAGCGGTGGCGTCCACTTTATAGGTGAGCGGCAGCAGAAGGGCGATGGTGAGCGCCGGGCCAAGGCCCGGAAGCACACCGATGGCGGTGCCAACGGTAACCCCGACAAGGCACCACATCAGATTGTAGGGCGTGAGTGCGACGGCGAAGCCGGCGAGGAGCTGGGCGAGCGTGTCCATCAGAGCCAGGCCTCGATGATGCCGCTGCCGATTTTGTAGCCGAGCACACGGTCGAAGCCCACATAGGCGATCACCGCGAGCGCGAGGCCGATGGCACCGTCGCGGGCGATGTTGCTGCTGCCGAATGCGAGTGCCGTCGCAAGGAACAGCACGGTCGAAGCGATGATGAAGCCCGCGGTGCTGATCAGCACCACGTTTAGGAACAGGCCGAGCAGGAGAATGCCGATGCCGCGAGAATTGAGCGCGCCCTGCTCCTCGTGTTGCCAGCCTCCGCGCAAGCCTTCGAGCGTCAGGAGGACACCAAGGACCGCCAGCATGCCCGTGGCGATCCATGGAATGACCTTAGGACCCACCTGTGCGTAGATGGCATTGGAGGGGATGGCGTTGGTTTCCCTGGCACAGACGCCGGCAATGCCGATGACCGCAAGCCCGACACCGACGTCGCCCCAGGCCGGGGCGCGCCGCGCTTCATTCTTTTCCGACATGCATTCCCCCCAAGATCAGAGAGGGTGCGTCGCCATCAGGATGCGAGCCCCAGGTCTTTCAGGATAGCTGTGACGCGCTCGATCTCGCTTGCCAGGAAGCTGCCGAAGTCGGCCCCGGGCAAATAGCTGTCGAGCCAGTCCTTCTTCTCGAGCTCCACCTTCCAGGCGGGGCCCTTCACCATGCGCTCCACCAGGGCAATGAGCGCCTGCTGCTTGTCGGGGCCGATGCCGGGGGCGCCGAATACGCCACGCCAGTTCAGCAATTCCACGTCGACCCCAGATTCCTTCAGCGTAGGAACGTCGATGTCCTTGGGACGCTGCGCGGCAGAAATAGCCAGTGCACGCAGCTTGCCGGCCTTGATCTGCTCGCCGAACTCGCCATAGCCCGAGATGCCGCAGGTGACCTGGTTGCCGAGCAGGGCAGCCTGCGCAGGGCCGCCGCCGGCATAGGCGACGTAGCTGACCTTGCGCGCCTCCACGCCTAAGGACTTGGCGATCAGGCCGGCCAGGATGTGGTCGGTGCCGCCCGCGGAGCCGCCGGCCCAGGACACCTTGCCCGGGTCAGCCTTGAACATGGCGATGAGGTCGCTCATGCTTTTCAAAGGGCTTGCGGCGTTCACCACCACCACCTCGAACTCGCTGGTCAGGCGGGCGACCGGGGTGAGGTCTTTCATCGATACTGGCGACTTGTTGGCGACGAGCGAGCCGACCATGACGAGGCCGGCAACCATCAGGGCATCACCCTGGCCGCGCTTGGTGCCGAGGAACTTCGGCATGCCGACAGCACCGCCTGCACCAGGAGCGTGCTCGAACTTGAAATCCTTGATGATGCCGTCGGCGCGCATTGCGTGCTCGACGGAGCGGCCGGTCTGGTCCCAACCGCCACCAGGCGCCGCAGGAATGAACATCTGCAAGGAAGTGGGCGCTGATTGTGCGGATGCATCATGTGCGGCAAACGGTGCAGCTGCCGCCGCGGCGGTGGAAGCGACGAAGCGCCGGCGTGAAATCATGGTGCCAACCCCTTGGGCCAATTCGAAGTCTGCTATGGCTTATATTCTTGCCCCACGCGGAAGGGCAACGCGATTTGTGTCGATGAGAAAGAGCTAAACGGCCTTCTCGCCTTTCAGTGAACCGATCTCGCTCGTCGAGAAGCCGAGTTCGGCAAGGATGCTGTCGGTGTCCGCTCCGAGCACGGGCGGAGGAAAAGTGGCATGCGGATCGCCGCTGGCGAGGCGAAAGCCAGAGCGGACCACCACGACGGGCCGGTCGACCCCCGGGCTCTCTTCGAAGCGCTTGATAAGGCCGCGCGCCTCGACCTGCGGATGGGAAAGGATCTCCGGCACCGACAAGACCTCGCCCGCAGGGACGCCGCGCGCGTTGAGCATGACCGACCATTCCCGCGCCGAGCGCGCGGCAAGCGCCTGCTCGATCTCGCGCTTGAGGTCGTAGCGGCGAACGAGGCGATCGTCACGGTCGAGGAAGCGCGGGTCCTTCACGAGTTCGGGCCGGCCGATCAACTCGCACAGTGTCTCAAACTGCTCTTGCTTGTTGGCCGCAATGTTGAGCAGGCCTTCGCGCGTGGCGAACGTGCCGGAGGGGCTTGCGGTCATGTTCTCGTTGCCCATGGGCTTGGGCGTGATGCCGCCGATGAGGCAGTTCGATACCTGCCAACCCATGGTGACAAGGACAGCCTCAAGCATCGAGACGTCGATCATCTCGCCCTTGCCGGTGCGCTCGCGCCGCACCAGCGCTGCCGAAATCGCGAACGCCGCCGTAAGACCGCCGATGGTGTCGGCCATGGGATAGCCCACACGCAGCGGTGCGCTCGCTTCGTCACCGGTGACGCTCATGACGCCCGACATGCCCTGCACGATCTGGTCGTAAGCGGGGTTGTCGCGCAAGGGACCATCCTGCCCGAAGCCTGATATGGCGCAGTAGACGAGGCCGGGCCGCATCTCGGTGAGCTTTTCGTAGCCGAGGCCCAGCCGCTCCATGACGCCTGGGCGGAAGTTCTCCACCACCACGTCGGCAGTGGCGAGGAGGCGGGCGAAAACTTCGCGTCCGCGTGCACTCTTGAGGTTGACGGTGATGGAGCGCTTGGAGGCGTTCTGGGCAAGGAAGGACGTACCCATCAGCGCCTTGTTGAGGCTCGGGTCCGTGCCAAGGACGCGGGCGAGATCGCCCGTGCCCGGCATCTCGACCTTGATCACGTCGGCACCCTGGACGGCCAGCTGGTAGCAACAGAACGGACCGGCCAGAACGTTCGTGAGATCGAGCACGCGAATGCCGTCCAGCAGTCCCATTCCTGTCCTCTCCCATGCTGTTGGTCTTCCTGTAGCAGACCACCCCGGCAAGCTGCAGCGCAATGTCGGTGCAGGCTGTGCGGAAGCCGACATTTCTGATTTGCGCGCGGCGCACGTCCTGCGGCCTTGCCCCACTGGACCGCAGGGTGAAACTTGGGGCAGGCTGAGGCACGAATGGGCAGGAAGAAACCCGACGGCGAAAAGCCCGGACGCAAAGGGAAGAGACGTTTGGAATCGTTCGATTACGTAATCGTAGGCGCCGGCTCGGCGGGTTGCATCGTGGCCAATCGGCTGAGCGAGGAACTAGGCACCCGCGTGCTGCTGCTGGAGGCCGGGCCGCGAGACTGGCACCCGTTCATTCACATTCCGGCGGGCTTCATCAAAACGTTCTACGACCGCAAGGTGAACTGGCTCTACGAGATGGAGCCATCGACCTGGACCGGGGGGCGCAAGATCCTGGCGCCGCGGGGCAAGACGCTCGGCGGCTCGAGTTCGATCAACGGCCATGTCTACAACCGTGGCCAGCCGATGGACTTCGATACCTGGGCCCAGATGGGCAACCGCGGCTGGGGCTATGCGGATGTCCTGCCCTACTTCCGGCGGCTGGAGCGCCGGATCGGCGAGGCCGACGAGACCTATCGCGGCAAGGATGGCGCGCTGACGGTGACCAACATCAATTGGACGCATCCCCTGTGCGAGGCGTTCATTGAGGGTGCCGTGGAGATGGGCATTCCGCGCAACCCCGACTACAACGGGGTGAGTCAGGAAGGCATCTCCTATGCCCAGCGCACAATACACAACGGCCGCCGCGTCAGCGCTGCAACGGCGTTCCTGAAACCCGCCATGAAGCGGCCGAACCTCACAGTGCGCACGTACGCGCATGCGACGCGCATCGAGATGGGGGGCAAGCGTGTCGTCGGGCTCACCTACATGGTGGGTGGGAGCAATGGCGAGGAAAAGACCGTTCGTGTAGAGCGCGAGCTCATTCTGTCCGGGGGGACCTTCAACTCACCGCAGCTGTTGCTGCTGTCCGGCATCGGCGCGCCTGAGCAACTCATGGCGCACGGCATCGAGGTGCGGCATGCGCTGAAGGGTGTGGGCGAGAACCTGAAAGACCACTACGCGCCGCGGTTCGTGGCACGCGTGAAGAACATCGACACGATCAACGAGCGTGCGCGCGGCCTCAAGCTCGGCAAGGAGATCCTGCAGTGGCTGGTGTCGCGCAAGGGTATCCTGTCGCTGAGCCCGACGCTGATCTATTGCTTTTGGCGGTCGGATCCTTCCGTGCCGATCAGCGACCTGCAGATGACCTTCACGCCTGCCAGCTATCGCGAGGGTGTGCAGGGCCAGCTCGAGACGCTTCCGGGCATGACAGTGGCTTCCTGGCAGCAGCGGCCCGAGAGCAAGGGCTACGTGCGGCTGCGCTCGTCCGACCCGTTCGCGCCGCCGGTGATCCAGCCGAACTACCTGGCCGAGGAAGGGGACCGTCGCGTGTTGCTGGCTGGCATGAAGCTGGCCCGCAGGCTGCTCGCCTCGCGTCCCCTGCAGCCTTATTACGACTACGAGGATTTCCCGGGGCCAAACGTGAAAACGGACGATGAGTTGCTGGCCTCCGCCAAGCAGCGCGGCACCACCACGTTCCATCCTTCGGGCACCTGCCGCATGGGGCCACGCAGCGATCCGATGGCGGTGGTCGACAGCCAGCTTAGGGTTCACGGGCTGGAAGGCCTGCGGGTGATCGATGCCTCTGTGATGCCCACGATGCTTTCGGCAAATCTCAATGCGGCGACCATGATGATCGCCGACAAGGCTTCCGACATGGTGCGGGCCAAACCGCCGCTCGAGGCGGCAGTGGTGGCGCACTCGGCCTGATCGAGCCACAATTTCTGGCGAAAGTTTCGCAGTGCGATGCAAAGCAATGCGAGGCTGTTCGCCATGGGCGATGAAGGTGCTTGTTTCGACCTGTTGATCGTCGGGGCGAGTTTCGCGGGCCTGGTGGCGGCGCGAACCGCTGCGATGCGCGGCCTCAAGGTCGCGGTGGTGGATGCCAAGCGCGAGGCCGGGCACCGCGTGGCAACAACCGGCATCCTCGTGAAGGAGGCGGCCGAGGAAATCGATGTGCCGCACGCGTTGACGCGACGCGTGCATGGCGTACGGCTCTATGCCCCCAACCTCGCCCATATCGATCTCTTCGCGCCGGGGTATTTCTTTCTCACCACCGATACGCCGAACCTGATGCGCTGGCTGGCGTCGGAAGCCCGCCGCGCGGGCGCCGCCTTGATGTGGAACGCGCGCTTTTCGGGCGGCGGTTGGGACGGCGACGTCTATCGTACGAATGGACTGGGGCTATCGGCGCGATACGTGCTCGGTGCCGATGGTGGGCGCTCCGCCGTTGCGAGGCATTTCGGGCTGAGCGCCAATACGCAGTTTCTCACGGGCCTGGAAGCCGAGGTGGAAGGGCTCGAGCGCGCCGACCCGCGCTTCCTGCACTGCTTCCTCGATAGCGAGATCGCGCCTGGTTACATCGCCTGGGTGGCGCCGGGGCCGCTGCACCATCAGGTCGGCCTCGCCGTGGGACCGGGACACAAGGCGGGGCTCGAGCCGTTCATGCGTCGCACTGCACCGGTTTTTGGTTTTGATGATGCGCGCGTCGTGGGCCATCGCGCGGGCCGCATTCCGTGTGGCGGCATCGTGGAGAAGTGGGCCGATCGGGGCGTCATGCTGATCGGCGATGCAGCGGGATGCGTATCGCCTGCCACGGGCGGCGGCATACGGTATGCGTTCCGCTACGGCCGGCGTGCCGGACAGCTGATCGCGGATCATCTTCAGCATCTGGGCCCCGCTCCACAAGTTGTGCTGGAGCGCGAGCTGCCCTCCTTTCTGCTCAAGGGCGCGATGCGGCGCGCGCTCGACATCGCGCCTCCCAATGCGCTGTTGTCGCTGGCGCTGAAGAGCGCGCCGATGCGCTGGCTGGCCCAGCACGTCTATTTCCACAAGCGGGGTGCGAAGGGGCTTTCGTTTGCAGAGTTCGAGACGCGGCTCGCTGCCCTTGGGCAAGGCATGGGTCGCAAGCCGGGCATGGCGCCGTCACGGGCGGCAGGGTGAGCGCAGTTTCCTTCTGCGCCTGCTCACCTGGCCTGCCGCCTGATCAGGCCGTGCCTTCCGGCGCGGGAAGATCGCTGCGCGTGCCAGTGCGGTTGGCTGGATCGTTCAGCACCATCAGCAGCGGCGTGAGGCCGTCGACTTCCACGATGTGGAAGATCTCGACGTCGCTGCGCGCCTTCTCGCTCCACCCCGCGATCTGCAGCGCGCGCTCGGCTTTCGAGAACAGGCCGTGATTGCGGATAGCGCGCTTCTTCGCGTAGGCGTCCACCTCTTCCTTGCTGTAGCCGTGCTCCTCGGCCCACTTGCGGCGGATGTCGGTGAGATCGGTGGTACTGGCGACCATCTCGTCATCCTTGAGCTTTTCCAGCTCGCTCTTGCTCCAGGGCAGCTGCCACTTGCCGATCTTGCGCGCAGGCTTGGGCCAGTGGATGAGCTTGAGGTCGCTCAGGACGCCGGCCAGCTGGTTGATGGCGATGGCGCGCGTGTTCTCGTTTTCGTCGTTCGGATCGCAGCTGTAGAGGTTGGGGATCACGAAGTAGGAGCGGTTGTCGTGATGCACGAAGTGGCACAACAGCCAGTCCTCGCGTGCCTTGGTGGTGCGGGCACGCGCGATTGCCGTCTGGATCGCCTCGTTGATCTGGCGCGTGAGCTGGCCGGACGGACGGATAGATGGCGGCTCGCGCGGCGGGTTGACGATGGCGAGCGCCAGCAGGCCCAGGTCGATGCCGATGGTGGCGAGCAGTGCTATGAGGTCGCGGCCCGTGATGGGCTCGCCTCCGTCGGTGCGGCCGAACGAGCCCGAGTTGCCGGCGGTGAAAATGTACGTCAGCAGTCCCGACGAATAGGCGCCGATGTTCTTCCAGAGGTTCTTCACCGCATTGGCGACGCCCGCGGGGCCTTCGTTGAACACGGCCTCGCGCAGTTTCAACTCGGCCGGTTGCTCCGCCTGGTCGGCGGCAGCGCGCAGTCGTTGGGCAAGCGTGGGATCATAGCAGGTGAAGCCCGGCTGGTTCGGCGCGACGGCGACGCTTGCTGCCAGCGCCCGCATCTCGCCCGCCGTTGACCGGCCCAACTGGTTGCTGCGGGCAGCGATGTTGCGGGCCCGCCCGCGGATCTCGGACGCGCGCGCCTCGAAGGCGCGTTGGCGATCCTCCACCGTGGCACCATCGAATTGTTGTGCCGTCTGCCGCAGGTTCTCGATATCGGCCTGGACCGGTTCGAGCCACGAGCGCGTCATGCCGTTGCGCAGGTTGGTGACACTGTCGCGAACGCCGCGGCGGGCGTTGTAGAGCGGTCCGCGGCCTGCGCCGGACGCGGTTCCGCAGCTGCCGCCGGCCGTTTCCTCGCGCGTCATCTGGGTATCGGACCAGGACACGACGCCATCGAGCTGGCCGCGCACGGCATCGAGGCGCGCTGCGATGACGGACGCCGCGTCGCGGGCATCTTCTTGCAGGCCGGCAAGCCCTGTGCGCGTGGCCTCTTCGCCGGAGATCAGGCTCCACCAGAAGCCGTAGCCGAAGCCGATCGACCACATGGCAAGGAAGCAGTAGAGCGGAAACGTGACAATGCGCTCGCGCAGGCTGCGCTGGGCGCCGAAGCTTTCCCGCAGCATCAGCCACATGAGGAAGGTGAGCGCAATGACGACGAGGATTACCAGCACGTCGTTGGAAATCGACATGGCGCCGGCGGAAGGCGCCGACGTGGTGCTTGCGACACCGACGATGAAATCGCGCATGCCGTGCCAGGTGGCGTAGCCGGAGATGATCAGCAGCATGAACGAGGCGATGCCGATCAGCGTGTTTCGCCCGAGGATGTAGTCGATTGCCTTGGCAATGAGGCTAGGCTGGGGCTGCGGCATGGCTGGCGCTCTCTCTACAACTCGAGCGCGTTTATGCGGCGTAAGCAGCGGGCGCGCGACGGAAGATTATAACTTGAGCCGCAAGCAGCGGGGATAGCGTTGCCCGAATGCGCCAGTGGCAGGCTAGGCCCTCAGGCCCCCCCCCAAAGAGCGAAAAGGCGCCGCCTTTCAGGGGCAGCGCCTTCGAGCTGGCGTGGGAAGGGGGGGCTTACTCCACGCTGCTGACTTGTGCCGTCGTCACCGTGTCTGCGGCGGCAGCTTCGGCCAGTACGGTGCAGGCCGTCTCATAGTTCGGGGGCGCCGCGTTGAGGGCGTTCACGAACTGGTCGTAGCGCTGCTCGGGCACCGTGACGTTGCCGACATCTGGGATCTGCACCCACACGAAGGCCTGCGCCCACTGACGGTCGACGAAGGGCTTCAGCGTGCAGACGGGCTGGCCGTCCGTGTTGACCTTCTTGGCCGGATCGTTCTCGGCCACGTCGATCATGGTGGGGGGCGGCGCGACGGGGGCAGTGTAGCGGTAGGGGACGTCGGCAGGCTTGGAGATGCGCACCACGCCTTCCTCTTCCTCGAGCGCTGCGAGCGACAGGAGATAGACCGCGCGGTCGTAGTCGGGATCTTCCTCGTCGACGTAGGAGACCCAGCGGTCATAGTAGAACTCCGGGATCGTCAGGTAGCCGATGCCGGCAACCGCCACCCAGAAGAACGCCGATTTCCAGTGGCGCTGGATGAATGGCTGGAACTTCGGCACCACGAGGAGCTTGGGCGCTTTCACGAGCGTGAGCTTCGGCTTCAGGTTCGGCGGCAGGCCGAGGCGCGCCTTGAACTGGCCGTTGGCCGCGACCGGCTTGATCAGCGGAAGCTTCTTCTGCACCAGGTTCTGCTGGAACGGCAGGCTCTTGGCGCTGCCCTTGGGCACGTACTTCGGTATGAACTTCGGTACGTGCTTGGTGACCACCTTCGGCACGAACTTCTGCGTATGCTTCGGGGTGAACTTGTTGAGCCCCTTGTTCTTCGGCACGACGAGGCGCTGCCGGAAGTCGGTCTTCGTCTTGTTGTGCTGGGCGAAGCTCTTGGAGCTGAAGTGCGAGACCGAACGGCTCGAGAAGCCGCTGCTATGGCCGCGGGCGGCAGCAGAAGAGGCGAAGCCGATCAGGTCTATGCTGGTGATGGCCATGACAGCTGCCATCGAAGCCGAAATCGTCGCGAACCGTCCCATTGGGGTCCTCCACGCGCGTGGGTTACATTGGCGTGGAGTTTGGGCCGGAATGAAGGCGATGTCTGTTCCCGGTGATACAGGCGCAAGACATACGTCAGGTAAATGCGCAGGAAGCTACCGCGTCATGGGCGAAAGCCGCCGCGGCCCTGCCTGTCCATGGCACGCCACCAGGCCGTCGAGCCGACCTTGTAGCGATCGGGATTCCAGATCTTGTTCGGGTTGACGTAGACGGTGCGGCAGCGGTGCCGGCCGCTGGGTGTGCGCCAGCACTGGGTGATGAGGTCGACCCGGGTATGCGCTGAGCCGCCTTCCAGGTGCTTCAGGCCAGCGGCGGGTGTGGCCGCAAGCGGGGCCGCGACAGCCATTGCAACGAGCGCTGCCAAACCAGTGAGTGGGCCGAGAGCTGGCGCCAAGCGAAGTGCGGGCATCGGGTTCTCCTCCGTTCACCCGAGCCTTAGCATGATTTCCGTGGCGAAAGGCGGGCAGAGGGGCATGCGCGGCGCAATGACCGAGGGTCGTTGCCGATGCGCAGCAGCGAAGGTCGATGGGAAGCACACAAAGCGGTCGGGCCGCACTCCGAAACGGTGGGCAACCAGTAATGCAAGGTTGGATTGATCTTCCTGGGAACTGGTAGCGGAGGCCAGACTTGAACTGGCGACCTACGGATTATGATTCCG